>NZ_JAKKRZ010000015.1:0-135143 GCF_025653725.1 Shewanella sp. SM74
AGCTAGCACTGCCTTCCATAGCAACGATATAAGGAGGAGAGTTGGCAAGAAGGTCTTTCGTTTTTTGTGGTGACATGGCTTTATTGAATAACAACTCACCATATGGATTCACTTTACAAACTTGAATGACTTTTTTGCAAGGTCGAGAGATATTATTGTAGGCTTACTCATGTATGGACTCCTTTTGTTTTGGTCGACACCAACTTACGACTGTAGGTTGTTGGAGTCCATACATCGAGTTCAGGTTAACTAAGGTTCCAACACATCAGCTAAGCAGGTGAATTCGGTTAGGCAGGTAATATGAGTGAGTGCGAGCGAGTACTTATGAGCGTTGCATAAAAAAACCGATGACATGGGCATCGGTTTTTGATCTTTTCAGCGAGATAGGCATTAGAGCTAGGCTCGATTTTTATATATATTATACACTCGAGCAACCTCAAGGACTTCATCTTGAGGTTGTTTGCTATGTAATGTTACAGCCGGATACCACCATCGATTTCAAACACACGACCGTTAACATAATCGTTTTCAATAATAAAACGTACGGTAGAAGCTATCTCGTCGGCATGACCTAAGCGGCCAACTGGCACGAGTTTCTCTAAACGCTCCAACGCTTCTGGCTTCATTGCTGCTGTCATCTCGGTTGCGATCACGCCAGGTGCGACCGCTGCGCTACGGATATTGTAACGTGCTAACTCCTTTGCCCAACCGACAGACATAGCCGCAACACCCGCTTTTGAGGCCGCATAATTTGATTGACCCATATTACCCGCCTTAGCAAGGCTAGAGATGTTAACAATCACCCCCGCTTGACCCGATTCAATCATGGCCGCTGCGGCCTCACGGCCACAAAGGAAACTGCCGGTCAGGTTCACATTGATCACCGATTGGAATTGCTCGTAAGACATACGATCAGTGACCTTGCCGTCTTTGGCTTTGACTAACATGCCATCACGCAGAATACCAGCGTTGTTCACTAACACGTTCACTTGACCAAAATCTTCGAGAATATAGGCAAAACCCGCGACGACGTCTTCTTCGTCTGTAATGTCTAAGGCATAACCTTGAACTTCAGTGTCCGATCCAAGCTCAGCGCAGGCTCGCTCGAGTTTTTCTTGGTCCACATCGATAAGCGCTATCTTAGCACCCGCCTGCGCAAAATTTTGCGCCATTGCTAAGCCTAAGCCCCCCGCGCCGCCAGTAATGACGACAACCTTATCTTTTAAATCCATCTGGTGATCCCTTGTTATCTGTGTCTATTTTTTAAGTGGTGCAAATTGTTCAAATATACTGGAAAAATCTCGGCGGCCATTGCCTTGTCTTGCATGATTAACATACAAGCTGCGGGCTAAAGCGCCCATTGGCGTGCTAGAGTTGCTCAATAATGCAGCTTCTTGTGACAGACCGAGATCTTTGACCATCAAATCTACCATAAAGCCCCCCTGATAGCCCTTAGAAGAAGGCACTGTTTCCATCACGCCTGGGCAGGGATTGTACTTCTCTAGCGTCCAGTTTCCGCCACTGCTGACCTTCATAATATCGGATAGCACTTTGGGATCTAGGCCATGATCGACGCCCATTTGCAGGGCTTCGGAAGTACCGACCATCAACACAGATAACAGCATGTTATTGCAGATTTTCGCGACTTGCCCCGCACCTGGACCGCCTGCGTGGAAGATATTCACACCCATAGCCTTAAGTACGGGCTGCGCACGTTCAAAAGCGTTATCCGAGCCACCACAAATAAAAGTTAAGGTGCCCGCTGCCGCGCCTGCCGTGCCGCCAGAAACTGGTGCATCCATAAATTCGATGCCGCATTTAGCCGCTTCGGCCGCCACTAATTGTGCGCTTTGTGCATCGATGGTTGAACAATCGATGAGCAAGGTATCACCCGCAACCACTTCAAGCAGACCTTTGTCTGTTCCATTGCCTAAATATAAGTTTTTTACATGCTTGCCCGCAGGCAGCATAGTAATCACCACACTTGCGCCCGCTGCAGCGCCGCAGGCGGTACTTGATACTAAGGCGCCTTTTTCGGCCAATTGCTGCATAGCCTCAGGGACTAAATCAAAGACGCGAACCGTCATGCCTGCTTTTAATAAATTGGCCGCCATTGGGCCGCCCATATTACCTAAACCGATAAAGGCTACTGTACTCATGCCATCACTCCTGTGTTGTTCTTTTTAGTGTTGTGATAATGCTATCAAATTGATTATGCTGACTTTATCACAGAGTAAAGCGAGCTTGGCTAAGCAAATAAACACAGCGCTTAGCCAACTCGGCCCTTAAACGCTTAACTCAGTTGGTTAAAGGGATGCGCCTCGCCCCATGGGGAAGCCAATATTTGCTCAAGTACCGCTGTGGGTACTGAGTTAACATCCTTAAAACGCCATTGCGGTTTCTTGTCTTTATCAATCAAGAGTGCACGAACGCCTTCGCAGAAATCACCGTGGGCGCACACGTTAACACTCGCGGTTAATTCCCATTTGAAACATTGAGCTAAGCTAAGCTTAGTCCCTAACTGCCCTTGGATATAGACCAAGTGCCAGCTGATAGGGCTACCCGCAAGGAAGGTGTCCCGCGCTTTCATTAACCACTTTTCTTCCGATACCAGAGTTGACATGCGTGCTGCAATATCCTGCAGACTGCCCGCCATAAGCCTGTCGATTATGTCTTGGCTTTCGGCTAATACACTGTCGCCCTTCGGAATATCCACTTGATTAGACAGCTCGTTGATCATGCTATCTAAACGTTGATGATTAAGAGCTGGCGTATCACTCCAATCTAAGGTTGCCATGGCATCAAACATCAGCTCTTTGTCGTCGCGGTTCAGGTAATGATCCGCAAGGCCCACATAACAGGCATCGGCGGCATTGAGTTGATAGGCGGTCAATCCCAAAAACAATCCCATCTTGCCCTGCATACGATTAAGGAAATAACTGCCGCCCACATCGGGATACAGGCCGATAGTCACCTCTGGCATAGCGATACGCGAGGTTTCGGTAACGACTCTGTGGCTCGCGCCCGCCATCAAACCGAGGCCGCCGCCCATGACTATGCCATCGCCCCACACCAACACAGGTTTGCCAAAGGTATGCAGTAGATAATCGAGGCGATATTCCTCTTCGAAGAAAACCTTTGCTTCCTCAGTCACTTGCCCATTAGCGGCAATGGAAGCATGGTATAAAGCGCGCACATCACCCCCGGCACAAAATGCCTTCTCACCGCTGCCATCTAATACGATGCAAGCGATAAGGGGATCTTTCTTCCACAGATTAAGCTGCGCCGTCATAGCGCGCACCATGCCTAAATCTAAGGCATTGAGGGCTTTTTCCACATTGAGTGTGACCACCCCAACCAATTTGCCAGAAGCAGTGGCTAAGGTTTGAAAAACCACATTTTGTGTGGTCTTGACCTGATTTGCGACATGCTCGACCACGTCATTATCTACTACATTCGTCATTAGCGGTTTCTCCACTCAGCTTTACGTTTCCCTAAAAACGCATTCACGCCTTCGGCCTGATCTTCAGTATCAAATAATCCGACAAATAACTCACGCTCAATCGGTAGCGCTTGGCTACGCGCCATAGTGCGCCCCGCTTGAATAAGTGTCTTGCACGCTGTGACGCTGCTTGGGCTTTGGTTAGCGACTTTAACGGCCAACGCGATTGCCGCATTAAGCGCTTCGCCAGTATCAACCACTTCTTCCACTAAACGTAGATTCAATGCTTGAGTCGCATCGATACGCTCGCCGCATAAAATCATCCGTTTAGCCCACCCTTCACCGACTAATGCGGTCAGATTTTGAGTGCCACCCGCACAGGGTAATAAACCGACCGTCGCTTCGGGTAATGCCATCACAGCTTGAATTTCGGCGATACGAATATCGCAGGCCAACGCGACTTCTAAGCCGCCGCCCATGGCATAGCCATTAATCGCGGCAATCGACACACCGCGGAATTGGCTTAAGGTCTCAAAGGCTTCACCAAAATGCTTTGCCATCGTTGCCGCATTGCCTTTGTCACCATCGCTAAACAGTTTTAAATCGGCGCCAGCGGAGAAGAACTTTTGCCCTTGGCCCGTTAACACTAAGGCGTAAATATCTTTATTGGCATTCAGCTCAAGCACTTTGGCTTTAAGCGCCTGTAAACTCTCGGCAGTCCAAGTATTGGCTGGCGGATTGTTCATAGTCAGAATCGCCGTGTGGCCTTCGATACGTTCAACTAAATATTCCATCTTTATAGACTCCTTTTCAGTTATCGCCGACCTGTAAGTCACGCATATTGCGAGTTGAATTACAGGATTTGTCCTGCATTTTCATCGAGTAAACGACGGGCGATAATTAAGCGCATAATTTCGTTAGTGCCTTCTAAAATCTGATGCACACGCACATCACGGAAATGACGTTCCAGCGGGTACTCCCTTATATAACCATATCCACCATGAATTTGCAGCGCCGCATCGCAGACTTGAAAACCCACATCGGTGGCAAAGCGTTTCGCCATAGCGCAATAAGCCGTGGCCTCAGGATCGCCACTATCGAGTTTAAAGGCCGCAAGGCGCACCATTTGGCGGGCAGCCACTAACTCGGTTGCCATATCGGCAAGTTTAAATTGCAGCGCTTGGAAAGCCGCCAAAGGTTTACCAAATTGTTGACGCTCATTCATATACTGAGTTGCGCGCTCTAAAGCCGACTGCGCCGTCCCCACAGAACAGGTGGCTATATTGATGCGACCACCGTCTAAGCCTTTCATCGCGAAAGCAAAACCTTGGCCTTCTTCACCGAGCAAGTTCGCTACTGGCACGCGCACGTTTTCAAAGGTGATTTGACGGGTCGGCTGGGCATTCCAGCCCATTTTATCTTCGGCTTTACCGTAGATAACGCCAGCGGCATCCGCCGGAATGGCAATCGCCGAAATCCCCTTAGGCCCAGCTTGGCCTGTACGGCACATCACGACTAAAAGCTCAGTTGCGCCCGCACCCGAGATAAACATTTTCGAGCCTGAAATCACATATTCATCACCGTCACGCACCGCTTTGGTTTGCAAAGATGCAGCGTCCGAACCCGCACCCGGCTCAGTTAAACAATATGACGCTAACATCTGCCCTGTGGTTAACGGCTCAGACCAAGTCTGACGCAGGGTTTCAGTGCCCCAAGTCGTCACCATCCAAGTCGCCATATTGTGAATGGTCAGCATGGCCGTGGTCGCAGTGCAGCCCTTGGCAAGTTCTTCAAAAATAATCGAGGCATCGAGGCGCGATAAGCCCATGCCACCTTCGGATTCTGGCGAATACAGAGAGCAAAAACCTAGCTCACCGGCTTTTTGGATCACGTCTTTAGGGAAATGATGTTCTTCATCCCACTTGGCGGCGAACGGGGTTAATTCTTCCGCGGCAAACTGGCGCGCAAGATCGGCAAACTGGCGTTGGTCATCGTTGAAATTAAAATCCATTGGGCTCTCCTATGACTCTGTGGTCACTTTTTATTTAATAAATTGGGCGCCATAAAGACGCCGTGGTTTATAACCGAGCTTAGCGTAGGTTAATGCTCATATTTGGCGTTGAAGCTACGGCAATATCAGACTCGAACCAGCGTGAAGTGATGGTTTTAGTCTCGGTATAGAAACGCACCGCTTGCTTGCCATAAGCATGTTGATCGCCGTAGAAACTGCCCTTCCAACCGGTAAATGAGAAGAAAGGTAATGGCACAGGAATAGGCACGTTAATACCCACTTGGCCGACTTCGATTTCATGTTGATATTTACGGGCAGCTGCACCGCTAGCGGTAAAGATAGACGTGCCGTTGCCATAAGGGCTGGCGTTAACTAATTCGATGGCGGCTTCTAAGGAGTCTGATTCCATACAACACAGTACAGGGCCAAAGATTTCTTCCTTGTAAATGCTCATCTCAGTGGTGACTTTATCGAACATGGTTGGGCCAATCCAATTACCGGATTCATAACCTTCCACGGTAAAATCGCTGCCATCGAGTAAACACTCGGCGCCTTCGGCTTTACCTTGGGCGATAAGTTTAAGCACCCGCGCCTTAGCTGCAGGGCTGATAACTGGACCATAACCCGCTTCTTTATCGTCCCATAAACCTGGGCGAACTTTGGCTAAGGCTTCTTTTAATTCTGGGATCCACTCTTTAGCGGCGCCAACAAACACGGCAACCGAAATCGCCATACAACGCTGACCCGCCGCGCCCACAGAAGCACCGACTAAGTTGTTGATCACTTGCTGTTTGTTTGCATCTGGCATTATAACGCAGTGGTTTTTCGCGCCCGCAAAGGCTTGCACGCGTTTTAAGTTATCGGTACCCGTTTTATAAATATATTGACCCACAGCCACAGAACCGACGAAAGAAATGGCTTTAATCGCAGGGTCTGCCAGCAGGATATCTACGGCTGTTTTATCACCATGCACTAATTGCAATACGCCTTTAGGTGCGCCCGCCTCAACAAACAGCTCAACCAGACGCTGCGGCGTCATAGGATCTTGTTCTGAAGGCTTTAAAATGAAAGTGTTACCGCAGGCAATCGCCAATGGGAACATCCATAACGGGATCATCGCAGGGAAGTTAAATGGCGTAATACCGGCACACACACCGAGCGGTTGAGTGTAGCTGTAAGTATCGATTGAACGCGCGACGTTCTCGACGGTTTCACCCATCAATAATGACGCCACATTACAAGCATGTTCAGCAACTTCGATACCACGCCATACATCGCCCTTGGCATCTTCAAAGGTTTTACCGGTTTCCTTTGCAAGAATGGTCGCCAGTTCGTCGTGATGTTCTTTTAGCAGATGTTGATAACGCAACATGACACGCGCGCGTTCAGACACTGGCACTTCTTTCCAGGTTTTAAAGGCCGCTTTGGCGCTGGCAATGGCAGCGTGAACTTCTTCGCTAGTGGCAGCATTAATCACAGCAATCGGCGAGTTATTCGCGGGATTGGTGACAATAATCTGTGATGTGCCCGTACCTTGGATAAACTCGCCGTCAATGTAATGCTTTACTTGTGTGGTCATGTTGCAATCCTTTCCTTGTAGAGTGATGGGCTGGCGGTGCGATATTATGATTATCCTCAAGGGAAGTGATTGCCCTTGCCAGCCCCGTCTTGTTGATTTAACTAAAACCTGATTTGACAAAAACCTTTGCGATTAGACCTCAATGGCCATCGCTGTTGCTTCACCACCGCCGATACACAGCGAGGCGACACCGCGTTTAAGGCCGCGGGCTTTTAAAGCATGGATTAAGGTCACCAGCAAACGTGAACCCGAGCAACCAATAGGATGACCTAAAGCGCAAGCGCCGCCATTGACGTTAACTTTAGCCACATCTAAACCCAGTTCAGACACGGCAAGCATAGTCACCATGGCGAAGGCTTCATTGATTTCGAATAAATCGACTTCATCCGTTGACCAACCCACATTGGCCAGCAATTTCGCCATAGCGCCGACAGGTGCAGTGGTAAAGAGTGAAGGCTCTTGGGCGTGGGTCGTGTGGCCTTTGATGGTGGCTAATACAGTTAAGCCTAAACGCTCAGCTTCGCCGCGAGAGGTCAGCATCAATGCCGCTGCGCCATCGGAAATAGAGCTAGAGTTGGCCGCTGTGATAGTGCCATCTTTGGTAAAGGCAGGGCGCAGCGTAGGAATTTTTTCAGGGCGGGCATTACCGGGTTGCTCGTCGGTATCGATAGTCACATCACCACGACGATCGCTGACAGTAACTGGCGTAATTTCAGCTTTAAAGGCACCCGAGTTAATCGCGGCATTGGCTTTTTCGAGCGAACTGAGCGCAAAGGCGTCCATCTGCTCGCGGGTGATACCAAATTCATCGGCGGTTTTCTGGGCAAACGTTCCCATGGCGCCGCCAGTATAAGCATCCTCAAGACCATCTAAAAACATATGATCGAGCACTTTGCCGTGGCCCATGCGCATGCCGCCGCGGGCTTTATCCAAAAGATACGGCGCTTGGCTCATACTTTCCATACCGCCAGCGATCACGACTTTTGCACTGCCCGCTTTAATCAAATCGTGGGCTAACATGACCGTCTTCATGCCTGAGCCACAGACTTTGTTCACTGTGGTCGCACCAACGGATAAGGGTAATCCCGCACCTAAAGTGGCTTGACGTGCAGGCGCTTGACCTAAACCAGCGGGTAATACGCAGCCCATCAAGACTTCATCAACATGCTCACCCGCTAATTGAGTCTCCGCCAACAAGCCCTTAATGGCTGTCGCGGCTAAAGTCGGTGATGCAACAGATGACAAACTGCCTTGAAAACCACCCATAGGGGTGCGTTTAGCGGCAACAATAACAATATCTTGATTTAACGGTTCAGTACTCATGCAGGCTCCAACCCAAATTGACCACAAGGCCTAGTGCTAGCCTTGGGACGTTTAATAAAATCGACAATAAAACCACTCTGACGTTTACGCGAACGTAAAGCAAGTATTCCTTGGTCTAATGTGTCGATTTTATCGGGTAAAAATTGTCAGTAAGGATTTACAGCGAGGCAGGGATTAAGCACAGTCAAGCGTGGACCACAGCATCTAAGGGAGAGATAAATTAAGGGCTTTTGGGTATCAGCTTAGGTCACATCCATGTGACCACATCACCATAAAAGGCTAAACAAAACCTTAGCGCGATTCCCACGGTGTCATCGCCGTCATATCACTTAAGTCATAAGGCGTTAACTGGTAAACGTAATAATTGAGCCAATTACTGACCAACAAACTACCGTGGCTGTGCCAGCGGGCAATGGCTTCGGCTTCTGGATTATTATTTCGATAATAGTTTTGTGGCACATTTGGCGCTAAGCCTTGGGCTAAATCCCTATGGTATTCATCGTTTAAGGTCGATTTTTGATATTCAGGGTGACCCATTACAAACAAGTTACGGTTATTACGACTTAACACCAAATAAGCCCCGGCCTCATCGGACTGCGCTAACACTTGCAGCTGCGGGTGTTGCCTAATTTCTTCCACATCCATCTCGGCAAAACGCGAGTGGGGTGCAAAGAACTCATCATCAAAACCACGTAGCAGTGGGAAATGCTGACAAGTGCGCCTATGTACAAATACGCCAGAACGCTTCTGTTGCAATATTTTTCGATTTAAACCATAGAGATGATACAAGCCCGCATGGGCTGCCCAGCATAAAAACAACACTGAGGTGACATGCTCTTGGGACCAGTCGATGATTTCACGGATATGATCCCAATAAACCACATCTTCGAAATCGATTTGCCCAAGCGGCGCGCCTGTGATGATAAGACCGTCGTAATTTTTATGGCGCACGGCTTCAAAATCACGGTAAAAAGTATTCATGTGGTCGATGGAAGTATGCTTGGACTCTTTGTCGTGAATGCGCAGTAAATCCACATCGACTTGTAAAGGCGTGTTGCCCAGTAAGCGCAGTAACTGGGTTTCTGTCTCAATTTTGTTCGGCATCAAGTTCAAAATCAGCACCTTCATTGGCCTGATATCTTGATTCGCCGCCCGCGTCTCGGACATAACGAAAATATTTTCTGACTCTAACACCCCTGCTGCGGGCAGATGATCTGGAATTCTAACCGGCATACCGCGCCTCTTCTGTTCGTAAATACTAACGGATTCGGCGCGTATGTCAGCTCACTTCTGAGCGGGCTAACTAGCCACCGACTTTCTCTAGCAGTATCGTCATTGGCTCAGTGGAATTGAGATCAATATGATAGGCTTGAGTATTAATAAACAATAACTTATCACCCAACATAATCCGGGCACCTATGGCATAAGTGTGACCGGGTTGGAACTGATCGCTACCAATCGCAAAACTGAATGGCGCGGGTGTCGCAGCACCTTGTTGCACGCGCTCCGCCATCACTATGGCTGGCACATCCATTTTTGAGACATCAAGCAGTTGCACTATGACCTTAGCATCGGCAGGTAAGGCTATCCGTTCGCGATATAAGGTCTCGCCTTTTATCTCAACGATAGCATTCGGTGTCGCACAACCCGATAACACCCCCATTACGGCCATTAATGCTAAGGCTGTTAATCTCAACGCGCTTAAACGCAACCATTTGTTCATTTTGTTTCTCCTAATCATACATAAAGACTTCTAGATGTCCATACGCCCAAGCTATAAATCTTGTCTTGGTGAACATAACTTTCTATCATAAGCCACCATTTCGTTGCCGAAAAATCTATGACCCAAGCAACTGCAATCATTGTGGGAGCTAGCTCACAATTAAGTCGTGAACTTGCAAAGCAATTGGCAGATCAACAGGTTGAATTAGTCTTATTCGCCCAAGATCCAGAATCACTGCGCGATTTTGCCTTATCCTTGCCAACAAAAGTACAAGTTTTTGCACTTCAAATTGAACAACCTCAAGCCATCATCAACCAACTTGAATCAGTCTGGCAAAGTCTTGGCGGCGCACACTTAGTCTTAGTCAATACAGGCCTCAATAGCTATGACCCCGAGTTGCCTTGGCTACCGGAGCAAGACATTATCGATGTCAATGTGCGAGGTTTTGCTGCCATCTGCAATACGGCATTTAGACTATTTCGCGAGCAAGGTTATGGACAACTGGCGGCAATCAACTCGATTGCGGGCCTGCGCGGCGGGCCGAGTGTGGCCTATCACGCCTCAAAAGCCTTTGGCCAGAATTACCTTGAGGGCTTAAGTATGCATGCTCAGCGCCTTAAGTTACCGATTACGATTACCGATATCCAACTTGGTTTGCTCGATAAAGCCGCTATGCAGCAAAGTGCAATGTGGCTTGCACCATTGCCACAAGTCGCAGCGCAAATCATCAAGGCAATGAAACAAGGCAAACGCCGCGTCTATGTGACCAAACGCTGGCGCCTCGTCGCTTGGCTTACTGTGTTATTACCCGAATTTATCTATAACACTCGCCACTGGAAAGCTAAAAAGCCAAAGCGCTAAATCGGCTTAGCCTAAGTGGAACAGAACATGGCGCGATAAAAAGGGCAGAAACGAAAAAGGAGCCTAAGGCTCCTTTTTTACGCTTATCTAATCAGTGGATTAGAAAGTGTAACCCACGCTGACCATATAAACCCATGGGTTGATATCAGTGTCGATAACCACAGTGTCGCCCGCTAATTTAAACTTCACGTCACTGCTAATTTGTGCGTACCACACTGAAGCGTTCACTAACCAGTTTTTGTTAACCTGATAGTCAACACCTGCTTGTGCCGCTAAGCCCCACGAAGTGCTCATGCTCAAGTCAGTTAACGCACCATTTAAATCGTTGGTGAACTCATTGTCGAAGAAATTAGTATAGTTAACACCGACACCCACGTATGGACGTAATTTAGATTGCGCATCACCAAAGTAGTACTGCGCCACTAAAGTGGGTGGTAAATGTTTAGTTTCAGCAATCTTACCTACGCCAGCCAAAGAAACATCGTGGCTAAAAGGTGTGGCAGCTAATAACTCAACCCCAAAGTTATCTGTCAGCATGTAGCCAAAGTTTAAACCCACTTGAGTGTTATTGCTGATTTGGAACTCGCCGTTACCCGCAACATCATCACTTGATTCATTTGGCGCAACAACCACAGCACCCGCACGAACGATAATGTCACCCGCTTGGTGAGCCGATACAGAGGCAGAAAAACCAGCGGCTAAAAGGGTGGCAGCGACCAGTGTAGAAACAGTGTTTTTATTCATCATCATACTCCATATGTACAACATAGGTTTTTGTTTTGTATTACATCCTTAACAATTGACGCCTACACTGCCAGAGATATGCGGCTGATTTATTGATCCAAATCAAAGTGAGTGAGCAATACTCACTTATAGGTACTACACATGGGAGCTGAATCACGAAATTCAAACATTTATTGATAATACCCCTTTGTTTTCTGTGAGCTAAGTGTTGTATTAGCCATCACTAATGACTACCGCAAGAGGTAGTGATCAATAACACCATAAACATTTTAGTAACAATGAAAAGCACTTAACTAAGAGGTTATTTGAACATTTATTTCAAATTATAGAGACGAGTTAAATGATACCAATCACATTAAATATCTAATCAGTTCAGAGCCTCACAGGCATCTCAATCCAAGGCGCATTGACGCAAAAATGGTTATTCCCTTTTAAGTCAATGCAACACAGGAGTGGGATGCCTGTGTGGCTCCCGAAGGGCGGCTGATGTTCACTACATGGCAACGCGCTTTATACTGCGTTTAAGGCTTTCGACAGAGCACCACTATGCCTTCAAGCCTTAGCCTTGTCTAAAGCGCGTTGAACTCCCGCTGAATGAACAGATATTTAATACGATTGGTATTAAGATAAAAACAAAAAATGGACAAATAAAAACGGCTTGAAGATGATACCTATCATGTTAGATAACTTGATTGCATGGAATGACAGTGTGAGGCGGTTAGATCAGTTTTAGACTGAACGAATAAGAAAGTGAGAAGATTAGCTTGAGTAGCAACACGTAAGCAAAGGATAGCGAGTTAGCCAGCCCTTAGTCGCAACTCTGTGCTTAAAAACTGGTAATGATCGCTTTGGATTGGCGCTCAATTTGAGGGCAAACAGGGAGTTCAGCCCAAAGGGAACCACCAGCTCAATACCGTAATGCATGGAATGATGAGCAGTCTCTGCATCTACCTGAGTATCTGTCTCAACATGAGATTTTAAACACACCCCAACCGCGGTTTCTAACTCTGGCCAATGGGCCATAGCATCAATACAAGATGTGTAAGCCATGTCTTGATTGCGACTATGCATGCGCGCCTGATTCTTAACCGACCATGGTAACTCAGGGGCAAGCTGATGAAGATAGGTTTCAATCGCCAGATCCCGCTCAGGGCTAATATCTAAAGGGCAAAAATAGATCAGATCGATATCGTTCAGTGGACTCAACTCAAATTCGTGCAAGCGATCCCAGACTAAATTACGGACAAATCCTGCCGCCAGACACCACTGCGGCATTGAGTGTACTTTGGCGCATTGAAGCACGAGTTCAAGCGCCCTCACCCGCTCACAGTCTTGAGCTATCCATTCGAGTAATTGATGCTCTAGCGCTGCTTCACTCATTGCATCATTCATAACATTATTCGTAGCAACACTCATGACATTACCCCTAGCACCACTCATAACAGTATCGCCCGCTTCAATATCAGATAAAAACACGGGAAAGACATTAGGCTTACTCCACTTCGCCATCGGTTTCTGAGCACTTTACGACCTCATGACAGAGTAAATAAACGAGACTATAAATCGGTGCCATTACCGCAAAACAAATCCAAAACCCATAGACATCTTTGTCTAGCAGATTAACGCTAACAGTAAAGATGGGCATGAACAGTAGCATCCATTTTATTACATTGAGTTTGTACAGTATCGGCTTATCACAATGGCAGCAGCGTCCTTCCTTAATCGGCACATCCTTAGCGCCGAGTTTACCTTTGCAATACGGACATTTTTTACTGAAAAGCATTTAAACTCCATCGCTGAGATTAGACTCGCAAAGCAAGTCTCATCATCCATTCTTTCTATTCGTAAAAACCGTATCCGCGCAATTCGTTACACCGCATCCGCTTGGCGCTCTGGCGCAGCATCGACAAAGGCTTCAAGCTGATTACACTCAGCCCACACGCGCATGATATTGGGATAAGGCGTTAAATCCACATTAAAACGCTGGGCGTTATACACCTGCGGCACTAAACATAAGTCGGCTAATGTCACGGCATTCCCAAAGCAATAACGACCGCTATGCCGTGTTAACAAGGTTTCTAAGGCCGTAAAACCACTTGCGACCCAATGGTGATACCAAGTATTTTTGGCGGTGTCATCAGCACCTAAGGTTTGCGTTAAATACTGCAATACCCGCAAGTTGTTTAATGGGTGAATTTCACAGGCGACCGTAAGTGCCATAGCGCGCACGTGGGCACGTTCAAGAGCCGATGCAGGCAATAATGGCGACTGTGGATGTATCTCATCAAGATATTCGATAATCGCTAAAGATTGCGACAAGGCATCCACATCCAGCTCATCATCCACCACTAAGGTTGGCACTAACTCTAAAGGATTAAGCGCAATGTAGGCCGCTTTATGTTGCTCGCCGCCATCACGTACGAGATGTACTGAAAACTGTTCGGCTGAAATCCCCTTGAGATTAAGGGCAATTCGAACCCGATAGGCTGCACTGGAACGCCAATAACCGTAAAGTTTCATATTTTCATGTCCTTATAAAAGTCAGTATAAAAACGGGGCAATTAAGCCCCGTTAGTTTGAGTCGGTGTCGCCCTTTAAGGGAAAGCCTTAGGCTTTGTATTCAACCACTTTTTGATCGATAGAACCAAAAATGGTTACATCATTATCATCGAGCATTTCGATACGCACTGTGTCACCAAAACGCATAAATGGCGTAGTGGCTTTGCCTTCGGCAATCACTTCTAACATACGTTTTTCCGCTAAACAGCTCGAACCTGCGCTACGGTCATAGTTAGAAATAGTACCAGAGCCTATAATCGCGCCTGCGCCCAATGGGCGGGTTTTTGCAACATGCGAAACTAACTGACTGAAATTAAAGGTCATATCAACGCCCGCATTCGGACGACCAAATAATTCACCATTTAAATAGGTGATCAGCGGTAAATGCACTTTCGAATCTTCCCAACGGACACCCAATTCATCCGGTGTCACAGCCACAGGCGAAAAACTGCTCGAGGGTTTAGATTGGAAAAAACCAAAGCCTTTCGCCAACTCACCAGGGATCAAGTTACGCAATGACACATCGTTAACTAGCATCAACAATTTAATGTGCTTAGCTGCATTGTCAGTGCTCACGCCCATAGGCACATCATCGGTAATAACCGCAATTTCAGATTCGAAATCGATACCCCAGTCTTCACTCGCCAATGGGATATCCGCTTTAGGGGCAATAAAGCTGTCTGAGCCACCTTGATAAAACAACGGATCTGTCCAAAAGGTTTCTGGCATTTCTGCGCCACGGGCTTTACGGACTAACTCAACGTGATTCACATAAGCGCTACCATCGGCCCATTGGTAAGCACGCGGTAATGGCGACAAGCACTTAGCTTCGTCGAACACTTGCGCGTTATCTAACATGCCTTCATTTAACGCATCGTACAATTCTTGCAATTGCGGTCTCAGTAAATCCCAACCATCGAGTAATTGCTGCATAGTGTGGGCAATGGCAGGAACAGCAACCGTTTTAGTGAGATCGCGGCTGACTAACATCAACTGACCATCACGACGACCATTGTTATAACTTGCAAGTTTCATATTGGCTCCAGTGCTCTTCGGCTAGGTGTACAATTTTATTGTGCTGGAAAACGCGCGACGTCACCCAGCTTATATTCGGCGATTTAAATCGAACTTTTTGACTCATTAAGGGCATACATGTTACGCAGTTCGCGCCAACGAGGCATGCTCTTTTACTTGCTTTAACGTATTTGTTGCGCGTAGAAATACCCGATGCAGCTCAAGATTCCTATAGCGTGACCAAAATCACATTTAGGTCAATTATTTCACATTTTGTAAACTAATCATTACGTTTATAACCTAGTTACCGCTTATCAATATCTCGGTAAGCAATATGCCTGAAAAGTCGGCAACTAAGTGGAACGATACTGTTACATTGACAGTGTCAACCCAACGAGACTCTGGCTAACGGCGCTTGGCTATCTTGTATTCACGCAGTTTATTAGCAATAGCTGTGTGTGATACACCTAGCTTTTTCGCCAACTGGCGAGTGCTCGGATAGGCCGGATATAATCGACGCAACAGACTCGCTTCAAACTGCTTCATTGCATCGTCGAGATTGCCTTCAAACTCATTATCAAAGTAACCAAAACCTTCGGCGTATGACGGCAATTTCAGCTGTTCTACCGTCAACTCGGCCGACCCATCCCACATAGACACGGCTCTAAATACCGCGTTCTTTAATTGGCGTACGTTACCTGGCCAAGCGTAGGTGAGCAAATGATCGCGGCACTGGGCCGAAATCCGTCGCACTGGGCTAGACAACTGTTGACTGTAATGTTCGAGGAACATTTCCGTCAGTGGAATGATATCGACTTTACGCTCGCGTAAAGACGGGATGTGATAACTCAACACATGGATGCGATAGTACAAATCTTCCCTAAACTCACCGGTTTGGCATAGTTCAGCTAAATTTTTCTGGGTCGAGCAGATAATTCGCACATCAGCACGTACTTCTTCATCGCCCCCTATGCGTCTAAAAGTGCCATCTTGCAATAGCCGTAGCAGCTTAACTTGAGCCGCCCTAGACATTTCCGCCACTTCATCGAGAAATACTGTGCCCCCCTTAGCTTCTTCAAAAAAGCCTCGTTTGACGACTTTGCCCTGACTGACGTAACCGAATAATTCTTCTTCGGCAGCGCTGTCGGGTAGAGCGGCGCAGTTGATGGCGATAAAAGGTTTTTCACGGCGCATCCCCGCATCATGGCTAGCTCTGGCCATTAATTCTTTGCCAGTACCCGTTTCACCCGTGATCAACAAAGGTGCATCGAGCTGGGCCATACGCCGCGCTTGCTTAAGCACTTCCTTCATCTTGTCACTGCTGGCTAATACATTTTCAAAGCCAGTGGTTTGGTTCTGCAGCGCGTTAAACTGTTTTCCAACGCGCGCAGGGGATTTCAGCGACACCACAGCACCAACCAAGATGGTTTTTTCATCCTCATCGGGTAGGTAAATCGGCAGCATTTCGGCAAGATACTCATTCGGACCAATTTGCACCCGCGCCGCTTGGGCCAATACTTGGCTTTCACTCAGCCAACGGCTGAAGTTAAAACCTTGTACCCAATGGTTTAACGACTCTTCGAGCACTTCGTGCTCACCCATGCCGATATTGAGCAAGGCGGACTCATTAACGATACGGATACGTGCCTTGGCATCGATAGAAAAAACGGAGTCGGGTAAGGTTTTGAGCAGGGTTTTAAGGGCGTAATGTTCTTGCTCTGAGGGCATAAATGACACCGTACGCACATCGTGCACGCTTTCCACTTTGCGGATCTGCGGCATCAAGGCACTCAAGGTTTCAAAACTAATTTCGGCAAATTGTAAGTACAGGAATCCTTGGTTACTGGCATCAATGGCAATTAAATTAATGCCATAACGCTCTAACACGACTAAGATATCTTTGGCTAAACCAACACGATCCTGACAGCTGACTTCCAAGCGCATAATGACTGATATTCCCTTTTTTGATTTGAATTTTGGGGATAAACCGTGCAGAGCTATTTTTCGCCTTAGGCTTTACAACAAAAATAACGCTTGCTAGGCAAATCGTTACCTTTGACGAAAACGTCAGCGATGAGGGGAAATAGCAGAGCCCGTATACGTTAGAAGGTTAAACTGAAAGTGGCAAGCCTAGTTTACAGTTGAATTGTAACAGGAAGAAAAAATCAGCATCATAAAACACATTAAGATGCTGATTAAATTGATTAAATAATTAACCTAGTAACTGGTCTGTCTTGGCGGCCATGATGAAGTCATTCTTATGTAGCCCCTTAATGGAGTGCGACCACCAAGTGACAGTCACTTTACCCCATTCAGTGAAAATGCCGGGATGATGGAATTCTTCTTCCGCTAAATCCGCCAGCTTATTCGTGAATGCCATCGCCAGTTTAAAGTTTTTAAACTTGTAGACGCGCTCAAGCTGCATTACGCCGTCACGCACTTGCACGCCCCAGTCAGGGATCATACGAATAAGTTCTGCCAACTCTTCATCGGTCACTTTTGGTGCATCGGCTTGGCACGCTTCACATTTCATATTCGATAACGCAGTCATACATACTCCTGTTGGCAACATTAATAGGGATATTCAGTTGCACTTTACTCATTACTTATTAATTACTTAAATCACATGACTAAATTAGATGGCGACTCAAATAAAACATCAAACCATCCATCGAATCGAGACTAGCTCGCCTTGGCTTTGGGAGGATATTTAGGAGCAAATAAACCTAACTGACGTGCCTTAGTGACATAACTCATGATGTCCATTTTGGCAATTTCATCAAGCATATCAATGTGCTCAATCACATAATAAATCGGCTGCATAATGTCGATGCGATATGGGGTTCGTAGCACATTCAATAAATCAAAGGGTTGACGTTCTGGCACATCACTTTCCATTGCATATAAAGTTTCACCAGGTGAGCTTAAAATACCGCCACCATAGATACACAAGGGGCCATCTTTAGGCTGTAGCAAGCCAAACTCAACCGTAAACCAGTATAAACGCGCTAAAAACACCCTTTCTTCTTTGCTGGCATTTAAACCTAATTGGCCATACATATGTGAAAAATTGGCAAATGAAGGGTTGGTGAGCAAAGGGCAGTGACCAAAAATTTCATGAAAAATATCAGGCTCTTGAAGGTAATCAAACTCTTCCTTACGGCGAATGAATGTCGCCACAGGAAACTCTTTATTGGCCAGTAGTTCAAAGAAACGGCCGAAGGAAATAAGCGCAGGTACGGCTGCCGTTTTCCAGCCGGTGGTAGCTTGCAATACAGTATCAATTTCAGTAAGTTGCGGAATACGATTCTTTGGCAAAGCCAAGGCATCTAGCCCTTGCAAATACTCCTTACAGGCACGGCCAGGCAGGTTTATCGCTTGACGGGCATAAAGCTGGCTCCAAATCTCATGTTCTTCTTGCGGGTAGTTGATAAACCCTGTGTCATCAGCTCTGTGAGCGATGTACTCTGTTCCTTTCGTCATAGTCTTCACTTAGTGGCTAGCGCTCATGGAACCATAGTGATCTAAGCCTTTAAATTTGTTAACTCCCTCACACTTTATTCTTGCACCACTACTGTGACGTAAACGTAAAGCAAATATTACAAGGGTATTAAAAACGCCATGCAATTGCACATCACCCATGCTGGATGAGATGCTCTGTGCTACCTTTGCTAAAACTTACGTCGACTTCGCTGTAAAAATACTTAAATATCCTAAGTTTTCAGCGTTTCTAAATAGCTTTTCTGTGCAGGTCATTTACAATATTGGCCATTAACCGCATCTCCTTGACCTAAAAGGTTCGCAATGAAACAACATCAAATTCGTAAAGCCGTTATTCCTGTCGCAGGCCTAGGCACTCGTATGCTTCCAGCGACCAAAGCAATTCCAAAGGAAATGTTACCAGTTGTTGATAAGCCATTGATTCAATATGTAGTCAGTGAAGCTATCGCGGCTGGGATCAAAGAAATTGTACTCGTGACCCACGCAAGTAAAAACTCTATCGAAAACCATTTCGATACCAGTTTTGAATTAGAAGCCCAATTAGAACGCCGCGTTAAACGTCAGTTACTTGAAGCAGTACAATCCATTTGTCCTAAAGATGTAACAGTGATCAGCGTGCGCCAATCTCAAGCTAAAGGCTTAGGTCATGCGATTTTGTGTGCTAAATCTGTCGTCGGCGATGCACCATTTGCCGTATTGCTACCGGATGTGATCATAGATGAAGCCAGCTGTGATCTTCGTAGCGATAACTTAGCCGCTATGGTTGCCCTGTTTGATGAAACCCAAGTTGGTCAAATCATGGTGGAAGGCGTGCCACATAACGTCGTCAACCAATACGGTATTGCCGATGTGA
This sequence comes from Shewanella sp. SM74, assembly GCF_025653725.1. Classification (NCBI taxonomy): domain Bacteria; kingdom Pseudomonadati; phylum Pseudomonadota; class Gammaproteobacteria; order Alteromonadales; family Shewanellaceae; genus Shewanella; species Shewanella sp. SM74. The sequence goes on from NZ_JAKKRZ010000015.1 coordinate 19,611, forward strand.
ATGGTCATGATTTACAACCGGGTGAATCTGAGCCATTAGTCGAACTAGTTGAAAAACCCTCTGTAGATGAAGCTCCTTCTAATTTAGCCGTTGTAGGCCGTTATGTGTTACCTGCCAGCATTTGGCCACTACTGGCTAAAACCCCTGCGGGCGCAGGCGATGAAATTCAATTAACTGATGCGATTGCGATGTTAATGAAGCAAGAAACCGTAAATGCTTACTACATGGAAGGTAAGAGCCATGACTGTGGTAACAAGCAAGGTTATATGCGTGCTAACGTTGAATATGCCCTGCGCCACAGCGAAATCGGTGAAGATTTTGCGCACTATTTAAAAACCGTTGTAAAAGGAATTAAGTAATGACGATTTTAGTGACCGGTGGTGCTGGCTATATTGGCACCCACACAGTAGTAGAACTGCTCAATGCTGGTAATGATTTGATTGTATTGGACAACTTGTCTAATTCAAGCATAGAAGCCTTAAACCGAGTCGAGCGGATCACTGGTAAATCGGTTACTTTCTATCAAGGCGATATTCTCAATAAAGCGTTATTGCAGAAAGTGTTTAACGATCATGCTATTAATTCAGTTATCCACTTTGCAGGATTAAAAGCGGTGGGAGAATCCGTCGCAAAACCCCTGAAGTATTATGAGAATAACGTTACGGGTACGCTTATCCTTTGCCAAGTCATGGCAGAATTTAAGGTAAAAAATCTCGTGTTCAGCTCATCGGCAACAGTGTATGGCGATCCCGCAAGTTTACCGATCACCGAAGACTTTCCCACAGGGGCAACAAACCCTTATGGTCAGTCTAAGTTGATGGTTGAACATATACTGGCAGATGTACACAATGCCGATCCGAGCTGGAATATCGCCCGTCTGCGCTATTTTAATCCGGTTGGCGCCCATGCCAGTGGTTTAATCGGCGAAGATCCTAACGATATCCCTAACAACTTGATGCCCTTTATTGCGCAGGTTGCCGTGGGTAAACGCACCGCCTTGAGCGTGTTTGGTAATGATTATCCGACTCACGACGGTACCGGCGTGCGTGACTATATCCATGTCGTGGATTTAGCCAATGGCCATTTAAAAGCGCTTGCAAAATTGGCCACTAAACCTGGTCTAGTGACCTATAACTTAGGCACAGGCCAAGGATATAGTGTATTAGACATGGTTAAGGCCTTTGAAAAAGCCTGTGGTAACACCATTGCCTACCAAATTGCGCCACGTCGCCCAGGGGATATTGCCGCCTGCTACGCCGATCCAACCCACGCAAGGGAAGATCTTGGCTGGCAAGCGACTCATACCCTAGAAGATATGGCCAACAGTAGCTGGCATTGGCAATCAACCAATCCCAATGGTTATAACGGCTAATAACTTGAATGGCTTGTGGAAATCTCCCAAGCCATTTTTCTTTATCCCTCTAAATACCGTCGCTTTACATCATTAACCACCCGAGGAGCAACATGACTCAAAGTATTAATCACAGCCGTCGCAGCCTCTTTCGCCGGCGTAAAGATAATGCGATAAGGCCGCCTTGGGTACGTGATGATATCGAGTTCACCGATGTGTGTACCCGTTGTTCCGCCTGTCTTGAGGTTTGTGAAACTCACATTATCATCAAAGGTGATGGCGGATTTCCTGAAGTCTCCTTTAAGGACAATGAGTGCACATTTTGTACCCTGTGTGCTAAGGCTTGCCCTGAAAATATTTTCGATTTGACTCAAGCACCTTGGCAATACCAAGCCCATGTTCAAGAAAGCTGCTTAACCTTTCAAGGGATCTGGTGCCAAAGTTGTAAGGATGCCTGCGAACCAAGAGCCATCAGCTTTGTGCTCAGTATTGGTCAGGCTCCGAGCCCCAAAATAGACCTTGATCTTTGTACTGGATGCGGTGCCTGCGTAGCTCCTTGCCCTAGCAAAGCCATTGAGATAAAACGACCAACTTGATAGAAACACTGTAATTGCATTAACACATGCCGAGCTGTGCTTCTCCTGGATTTTAAGCTAGTATCGCGCCTCTGTTGAACTCAGTTAATCCCTTCTCGAATTAAGTTAATTTATGATGATGTTTGTAAAAAAACTGTTTTTCCCGCCTAAAAAAAGTGCCTCTTTTAGCTTTATTGCTCGAGGCACTAAACTCACGGGAAATATCGAATTAACAGGCGACGTGCTTGTTGGCGGTGATATCCAAGGTCAGCTGCTTTCTGAGGCCAATATCACCATAGAACAAGGCGGTATAATTCAAGGTGAAGTAAAGTGCCATGAATTTATCGTCGATGGGCACTTCAAAGGCAGACTCATTTGTGAGCGTTTAGTGATCCAACGTAATGGTGTTGTCGACGGCGAAGTGGCAAGTACCTCAATGCAAATCCTTGAGGGTGGCCAATTTATCGGGATGCGGATTAAAGAAGATGCACCAACCATTTATTCCCATACAATAGGCCATACACCAACAGCAGATCCACTCAACTTACCGTCCGTGCAAAACGACGTCATAGAATCTCGCTAATCCTAAATGCATCACTATCGTTTGCTCGCCGCCTTAGGTGAGCAGACTTTGACTCACTCTTTTAGCTCAATCATTCCTTTCCGCCTGATGTTAAACATAGCGCCTACTCATCTAACTCTCCCCAACTCTCCCCTTTACAATGGTTAAATAATTGTTATTTTGCCGAGAGGGATCACAGTTAATCCGCATGCTGAATGTTAATCTTGGCAGTTAGTATCCATGATATTTGATCGCGGTGGTTCGGGTAATCGCAAGGACACAGAACTCCCCTAATAGCGCCGCAAAAACATTTAAGACTCATACAGGGCAAAATACAAAATGAGCAACTTATTACTAAAACAGATCTGTGAACTCGATGTTTTTACCTTGCTTGTATTTAAAAGTATTTTCGACACTGGACACGCAAATAGCGCGGCCAAAGCGCTAGATGTTTCTGCCCCCAAAATAAGCCGCTGCCTCAATGCATTACGCCTAACCTTTAATGATGAACTATTTTATCGTCGTCAACAGGGGCTTAAACCGACGCCTTTAGCAGAAAGTCTCTATGTTGCTATTTGCCAGTTTACTGAATCGGTTTATCACCTCGAACAATCTGCAATCCAGATACAAAATGCGGCCATCAATACCGACTTACCGCTACATATCGCTGCTTGTAATGGCCTACTAAGCTTTTTAGCGCCTCAGTTAAGCACTCCTGAACTTGCCCAAAAGCTAGGACAAATACGCTTACATAAATGGCAGGAAAATAGCGCTGAGTTGATCCACGCAGGTGCGCTTGATTTTGGGATTACGTTCGAAAGTGCTGAAAATAAAGAATTAAGTTACACCAAACTTGGCTCAATCAATGGCATTTATATCGTTGCAGCCAAGCAACACCCACTTTGGGACGTTGAGACAAATATTACCTTAGAGCAAATTTGTCGCCATCCGTTTCTATTTCAAGAACTCAAGGGCTTTAACAGTAAAATCGATCCCTTAGAATTATTTTGCCAGCGCCAAGGTATCTTACTGCCTACCGTAGAGAAAGTGATAGACAGGGAGGAATGGTATGCCCATCTATTAACCATGAAGAGTGTGGCTTTTTGTTCTAGCATTGATATGCATACAGTTAAACATATGCCCGGATTACATCTCGAGCGCCTTAGCGACACAGAGCTTAATAGACTCCACGAAACTATGATGGCGCCACATTATTATCTGATTGAGAAACCTGCAGTTCATCGGCGTTACAGCCAAAGCCAGTGTGATCTCGTCGTGCGCTCCTTACTTGCCGCACTCGAACCAGCACACTAATACAAAAATAGATTACACACTAAGTTCGTCAACCTAGCTTACGTCATGGATGTTAAGTGGGTTAAGTGGGTTTACTGGGCTATACTTCTATTTATCCAAGGCACAATTCAATCACTTGAAAATGCCATATCGTCCCCCTATCCTCGCTCTCTTATCCCATTGCTTTTGTGCTCAAAACCTTAAGATAACGACTTAAGATTCAGGCTCTCTTAACATCGTTCATTTTGCTTAACCGAAAATGAATTCATCATTTCGGCCTAAGTTTAAAGATTGAAATTGTGATGCACATCATAGGTTAGCAGCTTAATTTCACTATTTAAAATATCAAAATGCAAAGTTTAGAATTACCATTCACAGGTGTTAAATCATCGTTCACATATCAGATACAAATTTGCAAATACCACTTTATAAGTAGATGAATCCTCCTATATTAGAGGCACTGCACACGCAGTCTTATAGATAGAAAAAGGGACGCGATGATGAAAAACTACAATAAATCTCTACTGGCACTGGCTCTCGTCAGTACCTTAAGTCTTACCGCCTGCGGGGACGGAAGCGATGGTCAAGATGGGGCACCTGGCACACCAGGTACACCAGGTACTCCCGGAACACCAGGTACACCCGGAGCCCCTGCGGGTTCCTTCGCAACGACAGCTCAATCCATTACAGATCTGGCATTCACGTTAAGTCCTGCTGACATTAAAGTAACCAGCAGTGAAGGCTTCAGTGTTAAATTTACTGTTACGGGTAAAAATGCAGGCAAAGTAGTCCCTTTCAAAGGACTGGATAAAATTGCAATTTATTCTTTAACAGCAAATGAAAACACCTCAGGTACTGGCGCACCGATTGAGTGGCAAAATAATGCCACGGCAAATGCCGCTGGCACTTCGTTAACTTGTACTCTAAACGGCCTGAACGGAACTAAAAACGCTTGTACTTTAACCGAAGATACAGCGACGCCAGGCACTTACACAGCAACTTGGACTTATGGTGGCGCAGCGCCAATCATTAATCCAAATGATAATCCAAACGCAGTACACAGAGTCTTTTTACGTGCTTACAACATCGCCGATAGTACAGGTGTCGTCCTATCTGACAAGATTTTGTCTGTACCCGTTGATTTTATCCCTGCAACAGATGAATTAGGTGTATCGGGTAAAGACACAGTATCTAGTGCGGCATGTAAAAACTGTCACGGTGAAGTAGACGGCCATATCGCGAAGATTGAAGCCCACCATAACTACCAAGATGTTAAAAACTGCGTAACTTGTCATAACCCTGATCTCGTTCCAAGTGACGCACAACTGGCCGAAGGTTGGGTATTTGATTTTGCTCCCATGATCCATAGGATCCACGCAGGTCATCACATCAGTGACAGCTTAAGTGGCGAAGCAAAAGAATATTTCGGTGAAGTTGGTTTCCCATCTGATTTGAAAGAATGTAAATCTTGTCATGATGGTGCACCAAGTTATAACACCAATATTTATGCACAAGCTTGTGTGGGTTGTCATATCAATGTGAACTTCACCACTGGCGAAAACCATTCAGAATTTGGTTTAGCCCAAGCTGATGATACTCAATGTAAATCTTGCCATGGCAGCGGTAGCTTAACACCTGAAGCTGTACACAGTGTCGGTAAACGCGCTGAGTATGCAAGCCTATTCAAAGTTGACTTTACCAGTGCTGCAGTAGTGACTTCAGCAGCACCTGGAATGAAAACATTGACATTAAAAGCCAATGTGACCATGAATGGCGCTGCAATTCCTAACGGAACCGATTTAAAAGTGTATAACGCGACAACTAACCCTACTGGTATGTTTGTGGCTAACGGCTTATTACTGGGTAACGTAACCACTGATGGTACTGTTTATGCTTGGAGAGATGTCAAACCAACAGCAATCGCTCTTAAGCTTGAAAATGGTACGCTGGTCGATGGTGTATTAACCTTCGTAAAAGATATTCCCGATGCCCAAGCTGTAGGTACTATCTACGTCAGTTCAGAAGCCAACGTCTGTATCAAAGCAGGTAAAGTGAGTAGCTGTAATGCCACAGGACTTGAATTTGGCCCAACAAATCCAATTGGTAACACTGCTCCTGTTAAATTCTATAGCTTAGATGCTTCTGCAGTAGTTAAAGCTCGAATGACAGATCCTGCTCGAATTACCGTAGAAGAAGCAAAATGTAACGCCTGTCACGGCACCTTAGATTATATCAAGGGCACCAGACACGGAACTTACACTTTTGATCAATGTATGAACTGTCACAACGATACAACAGGTGCATCAGGCCATAAAACAGTGGTTTCTAAAGGTGAAGACGGTAGCAAAGTCATTAATCCAGAAGTCACTTTCAATAACAAAGACCTATTCACCGTCGCCCACCGCTTCCACAGTGGTAACTTTGATGTTATCGCAGGGATCTTCCGCGATGCCAATGGTGAATTAGTCGGTTATCCATCACCAGAAACTGCATGTTCTGCATGTCACAAAGATGATGCAAAACTGTTTGCGACTGACGGTGGTTTAGCCTCTGAGAAACGTTCAATCAAAGTGGGTAGCAACTACATTAGCCCAGTAGCTGAATCATGCCGTAGCTGTCACGCTCACTCTGATGCAGCGGCTGTCGCTCACTTTAGAAGCAACGGTGCTGTGGTTGAAGCTGACGCAATGACAGATCCTAACTTACCAGTAGAATCTTGCGCAACTTGTCATGCTGAAGGTAAAACCTACGGTGTAGATAAGGTACACGCAGAGGTAGCACACTAGTACCTTTGGGTTGCCCCTGCACAACCCAAACTTTATCTCTGCAACTCATTGGGGACCTAGGGTCCCCTTTTTTATTGCTGATGATCTTCAATTGAGATTGTAGATTTAATCAGCTGAGCGGCTACATTGTGCAATACGTTGTCTAAGTAACTTAATAAAGTCCTTAGGTTCCCTATCTAAACTGTCATGGGGAATATACAAGTGATACCCTAAACGCGTATCTAACATCACGCAGCGATGCCCAAACATAGCCAATACGCCACGATAACGATCCCCTTCTATCACTAAAGGGCCAAACTCAGCGCCGAGATAAGTTTCTAAAGTCGCTAAGTCTGCATCTTGAGAGGCAGCCGTCACCAGCAAAGGTCGCTGTTCAGTTAATAATCCTGTTGCTAGACGCAGGGATATATTATCGAGAATGGGATTTAAATGTTTCAGTTTAATGCCTAAATAAGATAACTCTATAGTATCTAAACCATTAGTCACCCGCGGAATATCGACCCGCTGAATATTATCCCAATCGATAGCCACTTTGCCGCGGCGATGAAAATAGGTCAGCCCCTTGTCATCTAGTGCTAGAGTCGTTTCCGGCTCATACACCTTGGCTAAACCGAGAATGAGTGAAATAGCGCCCAAACTAAAAAACATCAAACCGACAGCAAACAAGGCCGGCCACGTCAGAAACAGTCCCAAACCCAGCACCAGACTTAAGCCTCCCAGCCAAGTTAAGGTTAACCCATTTCGTTTCGATAAAGGACGCACAGATACTATTTCTGACTCAATTGTCATTGTTCATATTCCTGTTAAAACTCACTATCTTTAGACTGAACTCGGCAAACTACACCTTTAACTTACGGCCTTTATCCATAACCACAAACGGCCAATGTATTCGTGAATCGCCCGTTGAGAAGCCACTAAATTATCGGCGGTTAACCGCCACCAAAAATCATCTCGGCCAATAAAATCCGTTGGGGCAGCATCTGGGTGTAAGCCTTTAGCGGCGAAAATAGCCATCGCTCTTGGCATATGAGTGGCCGATGTGACTAAGCGAAAGGGCTCCTCCCCTAACTCCCACTTTAAGTATTGCGCTTCTTCTATCGTATCGCGCGCCAGTGGAAATTGAATAATTCGGCTTTTATCAATACCTAGCTCTACCGCGGCTTTAGCCATCATTTCAGCATGGGAAAATTGAGTGAGTTCACCACCCCAGCCGCTGACGATCAACATACACTCTTGACCCAACTTAAGTTGCCGAATTCCTTCAGTTAACCTTGTAAGGGCGACGTCCGATAAGGATTGCACCGCCGTCGCTCCCGCTATATCAGCATGCCCTGAACCTAATACCATCACAAAACAAGCGCCTGCGATGGGCGTGGAATTAATCGGGTAAGCTGATTCTAACGGCCGCACTAAGGTATTCACACTCAGTTGACTGCTTAAAAACAGTAAGAGAAAAAAAGCGCAGGATACTAAGTATTTCGCCATACTGCGACGGCGCCATACTAGAAAAGAAATCAGTAATAACAATAGGATAAAGGGAATCGGCATCATCCCCTGTGAAACAACTTTCTTAACCCAAAACATGATGTCCATGCCAAGCAATCCAAAGGAGCGCAATCATAGCATCAAAATACGGGGGGAATACATCGCACATAAAGCTAGCCCAGCGTTTTACTGGGCTATTGTTTACAAGACTCTGATATCACTAGACGTTGATTTCATAGCGTAATGAGTTCACTGGTGGAGTTTATATCCTCAATAATGGATCACTTTTCCCACAACCAAGCGGCACCGCGCACTCCCGATGAACAACCGTATAGATTCTGCACCACAGGCGTATGACACTCACGTCCCACCACATAATGGGCCAGCAATGCCGGTAATCTTGGGTAAATCGCCGCGACATTCGACATTCCGCCGCCCAACACTATGGCATCGGGATCGAGCATATTGATTACATGGGCGAGTGAACGTGCGAGTCTATCCATATAACGATCAAACGCAGCAACCGCAATGGCGTCACCTCCATCGACTAACAACATAATATCGGCACCTGATTTGGCAGCAGCGCGCACTGTACCCGCTGCCGTCAAAGCCGCATTATAATCACGCACAAAGCCAGTGCCAGAGATAAAGGTTTCGATACAATCGGGATTGCCACAGAAGCAACGGGTGGTATTGAACTCTTCCTTGGTCATCCAAGGCAAAGGATTATGACCCCATTCACCGCCGATACCATTACCACCACCGTGAACTTTGCCGTTAATTGCCACACCCGCGCCACAACCAGTACCAATAATCACGCCAAACACCACAGAAGCGCCAGCGGCTGCCCCATCGACCGCCTCTGATACCGCAAAACAGTTTGCATCATTGGCAACCCGCACTTCACGCTGCAACAATTCCCCTAAATGTACATCGAGGGGCTGACCATTGATCCACGTCGAGTTAGCATTTTTGACTAAACCTGAATAGGGCGATACCACACCTGGAATACCCACGCCGACAGTGCCTTTCTCGCCAAGAGTCGCTTCCGCTTCCTTAACTAAATCAACCACCGCAGCAAGCGTGCCCTGATAGTCACGTGGCGTCGTCACACGTTTGCGAAATAGCTCATTGCCCTCATCACTCAGTGCGACTAATTCTATTTTTGTTCCGCCTAAATCGACGCCTATGCGCATCATGAATTACTACTCCAGTGTTTAGCTTGCCCTTTCATCAAGTGAGATTGATGAAAGGCAATCGTTATTTTACCCAGCCAGGAGCTGTGGCAATAAAGTAAGGGTTTAAAATGTCAGGTTTTTGATTATAAGTTAATGGTTCACCTGAGTCATAACAGACAACTGTGCCGCCTGCACTTTCGAGCACAGCTTGCGCCGCCGCAGTATCCCATTCGCTGGTTGGGCCAAGTCTGGGGTACAGATCCGCACTGCCTTCTGCCAACATACAAAACTTAAGCGAACTCCCTACGCTTAAGATGTCATGCTCACCAAACTGTTGTAAATATTGCGCTAAACCAGGGCTCAAGTGCGAGCGACTGCCGACAATCATCGGTATTTCGCGTGGCGTGTTGGCGCCCAATAAGGGGCTATCTTGACCCGCTTGTTGGCGCCATGCACCTAAATGTTTAGCGCCGTAATAATAGGTATCGAGCACTGGCGCATATACTACACCTGCGATAGCAACCCCTTGATGGATAAGCGCAATGTTGACGGTAAACTCGCCATTGCGCTTAATAAATTCCTTAGTGCCATCTAAAGGATCAATCAACCAATAGGTTTGCCATTGACGACGCACGTCCCACGCGATATCCGCCGCTTCCTCAGACATAATAGGAATACCGACAAACTGCTTTGCCAATGCCGCCACTATCACGTGGTGCGCGGCTAAATCGGCGGCCGTCACAGGGCTATCGTCCCCCTTATGGCTCACCGAAAAGTCATCTTGACCATAAACCGTCATAATGGCATCGCCTGCGGCTTTGGCAATCACGACCACTTGCTGTAGATCTTGTTTGGTCAATGTCTGCGCTATTGTCGTCTTGTCTGTCACTGAAACTTCCTTAATGCGTTAAATATCTTGGCATTATGCCATTGTCATCCAAGGGGAATTTAGAACAAATTCATCATACATCAAGCAAAATAGACTAAGACTCGCGGCTTAAACCGCGGCGCGCAAAACCACAGATACACAAAGTGATTATGATACTAAGGCAAGCCATTAGCGCTGAGAAGAGGCTTAAGTCCAGCTGCATTCGTATTCACAGCCTATGTTTTCATATTGATAGTCTAAAGCCGTCGCTTAAATCTGATTATTGGCGGGCTTATTGTTTTCGACAGCGTTAATCACTCAGACGACGTAAACACTTAACGCCTGATTAAAGCAGCCTAAAGCAAAATGTGAGTCACGCTCATTATCGTCAAGATAACCGCCGCAACATGCAATTCAGTTGCTGACGCCAATCTTGCCACTCGATCTGTTCAGGCATCGACAGTGCATTATTCGTAGCCAAAGTAGAGCGTAATTTACCACTATTCAACACGCTATAACTCGGTCTTTTTGCCAAACTCACGCCGCGATTTAATGCTTGTTTAGCATAGTGAGCGCTGGTAATCGGCTGGATAACCACAGGTTGACTTAACAGATTGAGCGCTAGGGCTTGTCGCTGGATTTCACAGGCAAATTCATACCAACTGCATTGGCCTTGAGCGCTGTAATGAAATACGCCCGAGCACTGTTGCATGACTAATTGCCAAATCACCTTAGCGAGTGCATCACTCCACGTCGGACAGCCGATTTGATCGACTATCACCTGCAATCTTGGTTGAGTGCGCATCAAGTTCAGCATGGTTTGGACAAAATTATGCCCATCTTGACCGTAGAGCCATGAGGTACGCACAATCGTTGCATCCTCGCCCAGAACAGCCAATAACTTCTGCTCGCCGAGCAACTTACTCGTACCGTAAGCAGACAACGGCTCGGGAGCATCAAGTTCAACAAATGGCCTTGGTAAATGAACTTGGTTTGGGTTTGGGTTTAAAGCTGAGTCTGGATTTTGATACTGCTCAGCGCCAGTTTCTCTAACATCACGAACAGCATGACCACCAAACACATAATCGCTCGACACATGCAGTAAGCGGGCGCCCGACAGCCAACATTGCTGCGCCAGTAACTCAGGGCCGAGTGCATTCACGCGATTCGCTTCGATTGCATCATGCTCAGCTGCGTCGACCGCATTATAGGCCGCACAATTGATCACCCAGCTTGGTCGATATTGATCAAATACGGCGGCAATATTGGCGGCATCCGTAATGTCTAACTGACTACGACTTAGCGCATAAAGCTTAAGTGGTACGACTGAGTTTGCACTTGTACTTGTGCTGGTATTTGGGGCTAGCTCACCAATATCGGCAGCGACTCTCAGCAAGGCCTGAGCGAGCTGACTCTTCGCACCAGTGATTAACACCACTTGAGGAGTGTTAGCGTCTGTGGCACTAGCCACCCCGCATTGAAATGGCGTCACTTTAGTTGCCACTATTTTCATCACTAATCAACAGCATGGCTCATCGTCACTGAATAAGGGGATCAAATCAGCAACGGTTTCATGGCCACGGGCGGCTAAAAAGGCTAAGAGTGCTGAAGGACTACGATTGAGTAATCGTGATGGCGGATAAGCCACTTCATCGATAATCGCTTGCGCCCGCGCAAAACCGCCTAAGCTAAAAGCCACATGGGAATCAGAGCCCATAACTAAAATCGTGCCAAATTCCTTGGCCGCTTTGGCAATCGCAGTGCAATTAGCTTCGCTGCCCTTACGGGACACTTCAAAGGAGGAATTGTTAATTTCGAGCGCCACACCGTATTCGGCAGCGGCGCGGGCAACAGCTTCAATATCAATTGGATAGGCTGGATTACCTGGATGAGTAATGATATCAACCTTGCCGCTCTTAATCGCATTAATCATGGCCTCTGTGTGAGTTGCTTTATCTGACGGAGGATAGACGGGCTCATGAAATCCTGCGAGCACAATATCGAGCTGCTTTAAATAATCACCAAAGAAATCAATCTCGCCGTTGATATTTTTGATATTAGCTTCGATACCCCGCAAAATCCCGACGCCATCAACCATACGTGGCAAAACTCTTAAATTCACAAAGTGCCAAAAATGCGGCGCATCGGCCATCGCAGGCCCATGATCTGTGGTGGCAAATAGGCGAATCCCCTTCTGCTTTGCCACCGCTAAGTAGTCATGAATCGTGCTATAAGCATGGCTCGAAGCCACAGTATGGGTATGAGTGTCGACTTGGTACTGCATGGTTCACCTCAGTCAAATGATTCAATCAATTTAGAAAAACTGGCCACGATTTAGCTAAAGAGCGATAACAGTTCATCGGCGCTTCCTTGCCATGTGCCCTTGCCTTTACCTTCGAGAATACTGTCCGCCAAACTTTGCTTATGCTGCTGCATTTCTTGGATTTTTTCTTCTACTGTACCTTCTGCAATCAGCTTATAGACAAAAACGGGCTTATCTTGGCCGATACGATGGGCTCTATCCGTAGCCTGTTTTTCCGCCGCAGGATTCCACCAGGGATCATAGTGGATCACAGTATCCGCCGCGGTGAGATTGAGCCCAGTGCCGCCCGCTTTTAAGCTGATTAAGAACACAGGCGTATCGCCCTCTTGGAACTTATCTATCTGCGCTTGGCGCAGGCGAGTTTGTCCTGTGAGCTTACTGTAATCGAGCCCCAAGTCCACCAGCTCAGCTTCAATCAAGCTGAGCATGCTAGTGAACTGGCTGAAGATCAATATCTTACGCCCCTCTTGCACCATTTCTGGTAAGTTCTGCTTCAGCCAGTCTAACTTAGCATTATTCTTCACTTTCTGCGCTTGCTCTAACTTCACCAAGCGCGGATCGCAGCAGGCTTGGCGCAACTTAAGTAAGGCATCGAGAAACTCGATATGACTGCTACCAACGCCTTGAGTGGCAAATAAATCCCGCAGTTTTTTCTCCATCACCAGTCGAATACTCTCGTAGAGATTTCGCTGATCTTTTTCTAACTCTAAACTCTGGTAAATTTCGGTTTTAGGGGGTAATTCACCGACCACTTCATCTTTGGTTCGACGCAACACAAAAGGCGCAATCCGCTGACTCAAGATTTGTGCTTGCTCCATATCGCCATAACGTTCGATTTTGTGCCTAAAGGATTTGTTAAAGAAGGCATTCGTGCCGAGTAGTCCGGGCAAACAAAAATCCATCAAAGACTTAAGTTCACCTAAGTGATTTTCAAGCGGCGTACCCGACAGGCACAATCTAAACGGCGCTTTAAGATCTTTAATCACTTGAGTCACTTTCGCCTGCGCATTTTTTATCTGCTGCGCTTCATCCAGCACGATATGTTCAAACATCTGCCGTTGATAATAGTCACTGTCGCGCACGATCAGCGGATAGGTCGTCACCACAATATCAAACTCATTTAAGCGTTCGAGTAAAGGCTTGCGTAAAGCACCATGAATAACGACTAGCTTTAACGAAGGCGCAAATTTCGCGGCTTCTTTCGCCCAATTACCCACCAAGCTCGTTGGGCAAATAATTAAACTCGGTGAACAACTTGCCACTGTGGATTTTAGTTCTTGCTGCTTAAGTAAAAAAGCCAAGGTTTGAATGGTTTTACCCAGCCCCATATCATCGGCCAAAATACCGCCAAGCTGATATTCCTTTAAGAAACAGAGCCAATTTAAGCCTTGCTGTTGATACTGGCGTAACTCAGCATTTAAGTTGTCTGGGACTGTGACCTCTAACACACCGTTAAAATTTTCGAGCTTAGTCGCTAAACTGCGCACTCGTTCACCATTAAGTAAACGAATATCACTGTCGGCAAAATCATTTAATAAGTGGGCACGGTATTTAGGCAAAGACACGCTGTTGCCTTTGTGGCTATCGAACAGTTCTAAAATAATGCTGATCAGCGGCTTAATCACGCTGGCTTTGACTTTTAACCAATCACCATTTGGGCTGGGTAACAGCAGCTCTGCATCATCGGCGGGCTCACCGTACTGCTTAAGCCAAGTGGCAATTAAGGGCAGCATAGGCACTATTTGACCATCGATGTCAGCATTCAGTGACAGAGAAAACCAACCCTCTTGCGTATCATCCAGCTCAATCGCCAGCGGAGTATCAATGACATTTAAGCTGAAATTGTCGGCAAAATGTACTTGGTAACCTAAAGCCTCTAGCGCCGGGATTTCCTGTTGAATAAAGTGCAACCAAGCATCAATCGTTTCAGGCAGTGAACCTAACCCCCAAATACTGACATAGCTGCCACTGTTAGGGATAAAAGAAGGCGCAAGCTCCACCAGTTCCAATGCCATCAAACGATTAATCGCATCCATTTCCGCATCGAGTTGACGCGCGACTTGATAGGTTTTGCCTTGATGAGTGACTAAGGACAAGGGCTCGTCGGGATACTGACCGCCGAGCACCACATCTTGATAGATAAACTCCAGCAGCACTAATGGCTGCGCCATAGCAAACTCAGGTAAATCCTGCGATGTTAAGGTCAACCTAACTTGAAGCGGCACTTGCAGCTCGACAAAATCAATCAAAGCAGGTGTAGGTACCGTTTTCGCCGAAAAATGCTTAATCAATTTGTGGCTCACCAGTTCAATCTGTGAGCTAGGCACCGGCGGCATCTGGCTGAGTAATAACAGCTTTTCAACACTGATCTCGGTATCCAATGCGCCAACTTTAAAATAATCTAAATCGATATAAGTCGGTGGCTCACAGGGGATCAGCTCCCAATTGTCCTTATTGGGCAGTATTAACTGCATTTGTTTATGCTCGGCATCCTTATCTAGCCAAATGAATTCGGGCTTGCTCGCTTCACCTCGGGTGAGCGGTAAACGACTCTCTTCCCAAAAACACCGCCCAGTGACGAGCATTTTTTCCAGTGCCATGGCACCTAACTGAGCTTTAAGATACAGACGCGAGGCACCATGGCGACGGGTTGACATGATGAGATTGATGATGAGCACGTCTTCTGCGCCAATCCAAGCGGGCATGTAATATTGCACGTCGGATAAAGCGATTTTCGAGCCTTTGTTATAGCCACCATTCTTCGCCAACTTGCCTTTTCTTAGCTCAAGAAAGACACCGTTATCATCTTTAGATAACACGTACAGCACGCGATCGTCGTAGAGTAAATCAACATTTGAAACCGTGAGATCATCACTTTCGTCTAGCAGATGTAACCACTGAGCAATACGTTGATCTTCAACGGTTCTATCACTCAGTAAACTGTAAAGTACGGCAGCAATATGTTTGCAATGCCCAGTGGCGGGACATGAACAGAAGCCATTCATGATCAACTTATGGTTCATGCTGACAAGGCGAATATCCTGCCGATAGGGCTGGGATTCCGTCCCCATGACACGACCTTCAATATGACGAAAATCGGCGTTCGCTTTGGCGCTCAACACCCGTCCCTTCATCACATAATCACGGGCGCGCATTAAGGTTGGCGGCGTGAATAATGACTCAATCGTGGTTCGAGTCAATTGGATAGGATCTTGGGGGGACAAGCGATTCATGTAAAAACCTTGAAACTAAAAACATCAACGCCGAGCAATAGCAAGCCATTGCCGCGCGACATTTATCAATAAGTTGTGTGGGATTGTATTGAAAGCCTTGGCCGAAAGCCAGAATGATAGCCACGATAGACAGTACCACCATGCCCGCAGGATAAAAATAACAAACTTATCCGCAGACATGGAACTGGCCTTACTTAGATGTAAACAATTGATAAACAATGCTTTACTATTAATAGCCAAGCATTAACTGTTACCGCCAAACGCTAAATTTTCGCTTTAGCGTCAGTGGCTTTAGCCCCAGCACTTTTTTTATCAGCAATGTAGCGGTCGACCAGTGTTTCTAAGATATCCAAAGGAACTGCACCATTCTTCAGAACTACATCGTGGAAATCCCTGAGATCGAACTTATCACCTAAGGCCAACTTGGCTTTTTCGCGCAGTTCGAGAATTTTCATCATGCCGACTTTATAAGCCGTCGCTTGACCTGGCATAACGATATAACGCTCAATCTCTGCCGTGACATCACGATCGGACATGCCAGTATTTTTCTTCATATAGTCAATCGCTTGCTCGCGAGTCCAACGGCTATGATGAATACCTGTATCTACCACTAGACGCACAGCGCGGAACAACTCTGCCTGCAGACGACCAATATTATCAAAGGGATCCTTTTGAAAACCGAGCTCCCACGCCAAACGTTCGCTATATAAAGCCCAACCTTCAATGTACGCCGTAAAAGGCGCCATCTTACGAATAAGTGGCATACCTTCTAACTCCATCGCCACCGCAATTTGGAAATGATGCCCAGGGATCCCCTCGTGGTAGGCTAAAGTGCGCATACCGTATTTAGGCGTGGCCTTGATGTCATATAAATTGGCATAGAAACGCCCTGGACGACTACCGTCAATCGCGGGCTGCTGATAATAGGCACCTGGCGCTGTTTTCTCTTTAAACTCAGGAATACGCACCACTTCCATGCCCGCTTCGGGTCGAATACGAAAGGCATCATTGAGTCCCGCATTCACTTCATCAAGAATCGCTTGATAATCGACGAGGATTTGCGCCCTACCCGCATCGCTATCCTCGTAGTAAAACTTAGGATCGGCGGCTAATGCTTCAATCGCGACCGAGAAACCTTGGCCCACATCGTAACCTTCAGCGGCTAATATAGTCATGATTTCATTTTGAATGCGATCTACCTCTGCCAGCCCTTTGGCATGGATTTCATCCGCAGTGTAATTGGTGGTCGTGAAGAACTTCAGCAGTTGCTCATAAGCAAGGTTGCCATTAGGCAGCGCCCAATAACCATCATCCGTCCCAGCTTTGGCTTGTAGCTGGGTAAGGTAGTCGATAAATAATTGATACGCTGGATGCACGTAACCTTTAATGTCCGCTTCCGCCGCTGCCAATAACCGTGCTTGCTCATCGGCACTGATATCCGTGTCAGCCAATTTAGTTTTGAAGGAACTGTAGAGAATATTGTCTTGCACTGGCATCGCGACAAACTCATTCATCTCGGTCAGAACACGCTCAATCACAAACTTTGGCGGGATAATCCCCTTAGCCTCACGAATTTTTAAACCTTCGAGAGTTTGCGCAAACTTAAGTTTCACCTTTTGTAAACGCGACAGATAGTTTTCAGCATCGCCCACAGAATGCACTTGGTGCTGCGCCTGCATAAAGCTTGGATACCCGTTTTGCACGCCAAACAACTGATTCAGCGGATAGTTATGGTAACGATAGGGCTCAGAGACCAATGCGAAATCGGCAAGATATAAGGCTATATCCTTGGATATGCGTTGATTTTCATCTAAATCCGTATCGGAATAGCTCAATAAGGTTTCACGCAGATCTCGCACTTGCGCGAAAGTCTTATCCATCGCCTCTGGACTATCATCATCCAAATCGGCGTTATGGCCTGTAATCCCTACCGATTCTAAGAAACCCAATGAGGTTAAGGTCTCAGGGCTTTCGAAAGCCATCTTGACCACACTGCGGTCTAGAAATGCGCGAAAGAAAAACGGCTTTTTCGCAAACCATTCATGGGCGGCCAGCGCCACTAATAACAGCACTAAGACTAAGCTGCCGAGTCCAATCCGTTTTAGTACTGTTTTCAACGTCATTCTCCATTCTTATTATATTCAATCTAAAGTTATCGCCCTGAATCCATAGCTCAAGCACGTTTTTATTGGATGACGAGAATACCATTAACCACAAATAAGCAACAATTCAATAACGTAACGAATCATGACAGAATCCTTACCTAAGCATACAAGCCGCATTTAAGCCTAATGGAACGGATTAAAAGGTTAATCGCAAGTCAGTCGTGGCAAACATAAAAAATATTCTCACACTAGACAACAATCAAAAATACAATATAAACGATTGAATATTAATAGTTATATCTAATTCCGCACTCAATAAGTCGCAAAAAAGCAGTTTCAATATGAGAGGTATTTAAAAATAAAACTATACAAACCCCTAGAGTATGTTAATCTGCACTCCGGCCTGTGATTCAGACCTATTTATAAGCAATATTATGTATTTGAAAACCTTCGCTACGCCTGTAATATTTTTTTTGCTGTCATGAAGCTTTCCACTCATAACTTATCATCAATGTAAATAATTCTATTTCTGGCTAACATACCGCATAATTGCGAATTATTTGTTTGAAAATTTTGGAGACATTCATGTCTAAAACTACTGGTGTAGTTAAATGGTTTAACGAAGATAAAGGTTTTGGTTTTATTTCTCCTGACAATGGTGGCGCTGACGCATTCGTTCATTTCCGCGCAATCGTTTCAGAAGGCTTTAAAACTCTTGCTGAAGGTCAAAAGGTTTCTTTTGACATCGAACAAGGCCAAAAAGGTCCTCAAGCTGCGAACGTAGTTATTCTGTAATTAGACTTTGTCTAATTTAAGTTAACAAGTTCCAGACAAAAATGCCGACACTATGTCGGCATTTTTATATCTGCATTTTCATCCATCTCAAAAGAGTGACCCTCAGGCCTTTAGCCATGTAGGAGCTTAGCCTCAGCTTTCTCAAGTCGTCGTGGCTTACCCACTATCAGTAAGATATCCCCTGCACGAAAAACCCAGTCCTGCTCAGGATGTTCCACTTCGGCGCCATTGCGACGAATCGCCCTTAACTCTACTTTCAATGTTTCCCACAAAATATCGGCAACGGTTTTACCAATCGCATCAGCCCCACGCGGTAATGCCACCGCATGTAATGACTCTAAAGTAAAATCAGTTTCTGTGCCGGAAAAGAAGCCGTGTAAAAATTGATAATGATTGCGCCGCTCAGATTCTAGTCGTTTTAGGATCCGTGCCAATGGCACACCACATTGGTGTAGTACCTGCGATACTAACATCAAGCTCCCCTCTAAAGACTCAGGGATCACTTGATTAGCTCCTGCCTTTTTAAGCAAGTCTAGATCGCTGTCATCTTTGGTTCTAACTAAAATTTTAGCCTCTGGTGCCAATAACTTACATAAAGGTAAGACTTCTTCTAAACTACGTGACTCACAAAAAGTGATAACGATCATCTTGGCCTGTTTAACGCCCATTTGTTTTAAAATTGCCCGTTTACACACATCACCGAAATAAATAGGTTCGCCCGCACGACGCGCTTCAGTGACACGCGTTGGATCGAGATCCAATACCAGATAAGGTACAGCTTCAGTTTTTAAAAAACGGGCAATGGTTTGTCCTACTCGGCCGTAACCAAAAATCATCACCAGCTCATGATCATCCATCATCAATGGCACAGCTTCATCCACATGCTTTGCCTGACGGATCCCCAGCGCCCACTTAGCAATATCCACACTATGACGAACTAACCAAGGAGCTATTGCCATGGAAAGCACGGCGACCATGACTAATATGGTACTGATCTCATTATTTAAAAGTTGATAGTTGACCGCTAAAGCCAATACCACAAAACTGAACTCCCCCACTTGAGCTAAGCTCATAGCCGTACTCATCGCAATTCGAAAAGGCTCACCTACTAATCTTAAAATGCCATGAATGATCAGCGCCTTACCTAGAACAACCGCCACTAAGATCAGCAGTATCTGCCACCAAAAACGCATCACTAAGGTAAAGTCCAGCATCATGCCAATGGAGATGAAAAACAGCCCCATCAATAGATCGCGAAACGGCCGTATATCCGCCTCAAGTTGGCGGCGATACTGGCTTTCTCCCAGCAGCATACCCGCCATAAATGCCCCCAGCGCCATAGATAATCCTAGCCACTGAGTAAAAGCCCCTGTGACAAGCGCAACGACTAAGGTCGATAATACAAACAGCTCATTGGAGCGAGAACGCGCAACCTCATCAAATATCCGCGGCAACGCCCACTTACCAAACGCCATTAAGAGGAAAAAAGCCAAAATACCTTTAAGCAAGGCAAAGGCGATGTCCGCGACCATCAAAGGTTCGCCGCCATTGGCCAGTAATGGCAATAGGATCAACAGCGGCACAACCGCTAAATCTTGGAATAATAAGACACTGACGGATAGCTCACCATGACGACGACGCAACCATCCCTGTTCATTGAGTAATTTAAGGACGATGGCAGTGGATGATAAGGCAATGGCAGCTCCGATAACTAAGGCTTCGACCCAATTAAGACCACACAACAGGGCCACGCCCATAGTCAATAGGGTCGTTATTACCATCTGTGCACTGCCTAAGCCAAATACGGTACGGCGCATGGCCCACAGCCGCGGCACAGAGAACTCTAAGCCTAAGGTAAACATCAGCAGCACAACGCCAAGCTCGGCAACAGATTGCATTTGATGCTGGGTAAACCAATGAAAACCACTTGGGCCACTCACTACCCCTGTGAGTAAATAAGCCAGAATTGCGGGTAGGCCCAAACGGCGCAGCACAGCAATGGCCACAATGGCAATCACGAGCATAAGTAATACTTGGATTAAAAAGCTATGTTCCATTGGGGCTATGACTCCTGTCAAAATGCTGACGTGTCAAAAAATCTAACGCTGAGTTTTAAGCTTAACTGAATGACTAACAAAGACAAATTTTATTAACAAATATTGCGGCACGGTATTTGCTTAGACTAGGTTAGAGATGTATCGCACTAACATTTGCTGGAGTGATGATTATGGACTTTGGCCTAGCGACCGAGCTGTATCCCGACGAATATCGCTATCAAACAGAACATTATAGTCCCAATGATAATCCATTGGACTTGATACAAGTGATCCAACAACTGCATGCCAGTTTAGATCCTAGGACAGTCTTTGCCTGCTATGGCAAAGTGCTGGGACAACACTTGCCGATCCAAGGCGTGCGCTTAACCTATGGCGAGCACAAATTCAGCTGGGGCAAACGTTATGGTATCAGCGTCAAACGACAGCTCATGTGTGCAGAAATGCCATTAACAATTCAGTACCAACTGGTGACGCCATTTACGCCATCACAAACCTCAAACTTACAGGATATTGAACCGCTGTTATTGCAACCTTTATTAAATGCGTTGCAATATCAAGAAATGTCGATGCAAGCTATGTTTGACTCGCTCACTGGCTTAGGCAATCGCCATTATTACAGTCAGAGTCTCAGTAATGCGACCGCAAGAGCCCATCGAAAACAAGGAGCAGTCGCTCTGATAGTGCTCGATCTTGATAACTTTAAACAACTTAATGATAAATTCGGCCATAAATGTGGTGACTATATTCTGAAGGAATTTGGTGACATCATTCGTGCAACCATACGCAACACAGATCAAGCCTTCCGGATTGGTGGTGATGAATTCGTCATTATTGTCCAAGGCAATATTCATGCGGCAGGCTTGTTATGTGAACGGATTGTCTCGGTAATCAATCAGCACAGTAGTTTCAATCAATTTGGGGTGAGCTGTAGTTTAGGGGCGGCAGAATCACACGATACCATTGAAGCCGAACAACTTTATGAACTCGCCGATAAGGCGCTTTATCAAGCCAAAGCCGCCGGACGTAACTGCTATAAACTCAGCCAAAATCAATTAGTTTAACACGCGCAGGGATGCCAAATGAAATGCGATAACTCACTCGCAGCGCGTACCCCATAAAGGTCTAAATCAAACTGACGCGCTGCGTTCCACTCTCCTCTCGCTTTCCTAGAACACACCAATATTCCAAGATTAACTCTCGACTAGAATTCCTTTGCTTCCTCAACAAACACCTGTAAACCAAGTCCATTCGACTCAACAATAAAGCCCTTTTCAACCCACAGTCCAATTGCTATCACCAGTTGCTCGCCATAAAACACAAACCCCACCTTTTCGCGTACCCAAGGCGGAATAGCAAACTCTTGCCACAGTTTCTTTAATTCTCGCCCCTTACCCCGAGAATGCGGGTGGCAGCGAAATTGTCCCGCAAGTTGATAACGCACACTAACGACTTCATCAGGCCAAGGTAAACGGACTCTGGGACCTTGTTCTGTCACTATCAGCCTAATTTTCTCACCATTCGCTAAGCCCTCTGGCGACACGACTAATTCGGTACTATCTCCCTGTAATAAAGAAATAAAGTCATGCTGTGGTAAGGTCCAACTCACAGGCTGAGTGTGACGTTTGTGAGCTTGATACTTGAATAAATAGACTTGATTAGCAAAGCGACGGATTTCACACTCACCCACTCGAATATGCACTTTAGCATCGTCTTTCGCGTTAAGAAGCTGAGTGATGATTTGCTTAAGCTGCACCTTTGAGGGCAAAGCAAAACCTTGGGATTCAATAAAGCCACGTAAGAGTAACGCTTGCCAGTCGACTGACTGTTCGGCAAAACCATCGAGCTTGAATACACTTTGAGTATGGTAAGGCGCTTGGGTTAACCATAAAGGTAAACGTTCACTCACCTGTAAATCCAGCGTCGCCTGTTGTTCGGCGCACAATGCCGCACTGCGACTCGCGGTTGTCGCAATACTCGGCCAACGCGCTTTTAAGCGGGGAATGATTTCTAAGCGTAAAAAATTTCGATCGTACTTATCGTCTTGATTACTTTCATCTTCGATATGCACTAAGCCTTGCTGTTTTGCGTAGGCTTCAATTTGCTCACGGCTGATATCCAATAACGGCCGCAATTGTTTGCCTTGTGCTAATGCTTGAACTTGTCCCATGGCCGCCAATCCTTTTGGTCCTTGTCCACGTTTCAGCGCCAGTAAGATAGTCTCGAGCTGATCGTCTTCATGGTGAGCTGTCAACAACACATCATTTTCGCTTAAATGCCGTTCAATCGCTTGATAACGGACTTTTCGAGCTTCGGCTTCAAGGCTCAATCTTGGTCCACGATTAACCGCGACTCGCTCAACCGTCACGGGCAGGTCGTAATACTGGCCCCGCTCAAGGCAATGCTGTGCCCAAGCCTCAGCGTTATTGCTTAGGCCATGGTGTACATACACTAGCTGATAATTAAACTCCGGATGTTGCCGTGCAAACTGGCTTAAACCAAAGGCCAAGACTTCGGAATCAACCCCACCACTGTAAGCCAGTACTAACTTGCTGTCAGGCGCTAAGGATTGCGCAGCCAAAAAATCACAGATATGCGCGCTGAGATCGCCAGCAGTCGACGCTTCGTCAAGCTTAACTGACATAAGTTAACTTCATCTGTTTGCACCTAAGACATTCACCAACATTAGAATAAAATTCGCACCTTGTTTGGCCCGAGCAGCGATTCGAGCGAGAGCATCAAGTCATCGGTCGGATTGACTCGCCAAGCATCGGCTAACCTAAACTGACCTTTGGCTTGAGCTTGAGTGTAATTGATCACCACAGGCACAGCGCCGTTACGCCACGGGCTTAGGGCTTGCTCGAAAGTGTCTAACGCCGATGGCGTTAACTCGCTGCCATCCATATCAATTTCCAGCGCCTTGGCAAAGTGGCTGCGCGCCTCACTGATATCGATGATGTTACGCGCCGTCATACGGTTGCCGCCGGCAAAATCATCGTAACTCACCTCACCTTCACAAATGAGGATGCGGTCTTTCTCCAGCAGATGATTAAACTTTTCAAAGGCTTCGGTAAACAACATGATTTCGAGACGTGCGCTCTTATCATCGAGCGTCAACAGACCCATTTTCGAGCCGCGCTTGGTCAGCATCACTCGCGTTGCCACCACTAAACCCGCAGCCTTAGCGGTTTTACCGCGTTCGGTGGGATGCACATCTTTCAAGCGACCGGACGTGTAATGCTTCAGCTCTTTTAAATATTGATTGATCGGATGACCGGTCAAATACAAGCCTAAGGTTTCGCGCTCGCCTTCGAGCCAAATTTTATCTGGCCATGGGGTACATTCGACAAACTGCTGCTTACTGTCTTCGGGTTCACTGTTGAGCAAACCAAACATATCGTGTTGGCCAATCGCCTCGGCTTTGGCATGTTGATCAGCAGCGCGAATCGCTTCGGGCAAGGTTGCCATCATAGACGCACGATGCGGCCCTAGAGTATCGAGTGCGCCCGCGCAGATCAGCTTTTCAATCACGCGCTTATTGAGCTTTTTCAAATCAATACGGGCACAGAAATCGAATAGATCCACGAAGGGGCCATCTTTACGCGCCTCTAAAATCGATTCAACTGGACCTTCACCCACGCCTTTAATGGCGCCAATGCCATAAACGATGCGCAAATCATCATCGACGGTAAATTTGAACAAGCCTTTGTTCACATCCGGAGGAATGAGCGGTAGCCCCATACGCTCACATTCATCGACCAAAGTCACAATTTTATCTGTGTTGTCCATATCGGCCGACATTACCGCCGCCATAAACTGCGAAGGATAATGGGTTTTTAGCCATAAGGTCTGATAAGACACAAGCGCATAGGCGGCTGAGTGAGATTTGTTAAAACCGTAGCCGGCGAACTTTTCCACTAAGTCGAAGATCTTCATCGACAAGTCGCCGTCGACACCGTTATTGATTGCGCCCTCTTTAAAGATACTGCGCTGCTTGGCCATCTCTTCGGGCTTTTTCTTACCCATAGCACGGCGCAACATGTCGGCGCCGCCAAGGGTGTAACCCGATAACACCTGTGCAATCTGCATCACTTGCTCTTGATACAGAATAATGCCGTAGGTCGGTGATAACAGTTCTTTTAAGGATTCATGCTGGTACTGAGAATCGGGATACGATACTTCCTCGCGCCCATGCTTACGCTCGATGAAGTTATCTACCATGCCCGATTGCAAAGGCCCAGGGCGGAACAATGCCACCAGTGCGATCATGTCTTCGAAACAGTCGGGCTGCAGACGTTTAATCAAATCCTTCATACCGCGGGATTCCAACTGGAATACCGCTGTGGTTTCATATTTTTGCAACAAGCGGAAAGATGCAGCATCCGTTAACGGAATCGCTTCGATACGCACAGGTGGGCGACCGTTTTTGACCTCGACCTTGTTCACCATCTCCAGTGCCCAGTCGATGATTGTCAAAGTACGTAAACCCAAAAAGTCGAATTTAACTAAACCTGCGGTTTCGACGTCGTTTTTATCGAATTGTGTTACTGGGTTTTTACCTTCAGCGTCGCAATAGAGCGGCGCAAAATCGGTAATTTTAGTTGGTGCAATCACCACACCACCCGCGTGTTTACCCGCGTTACGCGTCACACCTTCGAGCTTGCGACACATGTCGATCAGATCTTTTACGTCTTCATCGGCATCATAGGATTCTTGCAGGGCTGGCTCGACCTCAAACGCTTTCGCCAGCGTCATCCCAGGTTCTGGTGGAATGAGTTTAGAAATTCGGTCAACGAAGCCATAGGGATGACCCAGCACACGGCCAACGTCACGAATAACCGCTTTTGCCGCCATAGTTCCGAAGGTGATGATTTGCGATACCGCTTCGCGGCCGTACAATTCGGCCACATGGTCGATCACTTCATCACGTCTATCCATGCAAAAGTCGACGTCAAAGTCGGGCATAGAAACCCGCTCAGGGTTGAGGAATCGCTCGAACAGTAAGTCAAATTCCAATGGGTCTAAGTCGGTAATCTTAAGCGCATAGGCCACGAGTGAACCCGCGCCCGAGCCACGACCAGGCCCGACTGGAATACCGTTATCTTTACCCCATTGAATGAACTCCATTACGATCAAGAAGTAACCTGGGAACCCCATCTGGTTGATCACTTTAAGTTCAATGTCGAGGCGCTCATCGTATTCGCCGCGTTTCTCGGCGCGCACCTCAGGATCAGGGAACAAAAACTCGAGCCGCTCTTCAAGACCCTTCTTCGAACAGTCGACCAGAAAGTCTTCGATGGACATATCGCCCGTCGGGAAGTTGGGCAGGAAATATTCGTATAAACGGATCGTTACATTACAGCGTTTAGCGATTTCGACACTGTTCGACAACGCCGCAGGAATGTCGGCGAATAGTTCACACATTTCCTCTTCGCTACGCAAATACTGCTGTTCACTGTATTTTTTAGGTCGACGAGGATCGGCAAGGGTAAAGCCATCGTGAATTGCCACCCGAATTTCATGGGCATCAAAATCTTCGGGTTTAAGAAACACCACCTGATTGGTCGCCACAACAGGGATGCCCTTCTCCTGCGCTAAGGCCACCGCCATATGCAGATAACGCTCTTCATCGGGGCGACCTGTGCGGATAAGTTCGAGGAAATAACGGTCAGTGAAATGGGTCTGATAAAAGTCGCATAAAGATTCGACTTGTGTGCAATTGCCCTTGAGCAGTGCCTTACCCAGATCGCCTTCTTTGGCGCCCGATAACAGCAAAATGCCTTCGTTATAAGTGAGTAACCACTCTTGGTCTATCACTACACGGCCGGCCACTTGGCCACGCAAATAGGCTTGACTGATGATTTGGGTCAGATTCTGATAACCGACATTGTTCATCGCAATGATGGTTAAGGCGCATAATTCACCTTCAAATCCAGGCACTTGCATCCAAAAATCGGCACCAATAATCGGCTTAATCCCCGCACCATGGCAACCACTGTAAAACTTCACCAAACCACAAAAGTTATTTTGGTCAGTCAAGGCGACCGCGGCCATTCCCTGCGCTTCCACCTGCGCCAAAATAGGCTTGACCTTGGCCACGCCATCGGTCATAGAGAAGTCACTGTGGACACGAAGATGCACAAAACGAGGATCGGACATAATTAGGA
Source organism: Shewanella sp. SM74 (assembly GCF_025653725.1). Taxonomy (NCBI): domain Bacteria; kingdom Pseudomonadati; phylum Pseudomonadota; class Gammaproteobacteria; order Alteromonadales; family Shewanellaceae; genus Shewanella; species Shewanella sp. SM74. The sequence continues at coordinate 46,386 of NZ_JAKKRZ010000015.1, forward strand.
TTATCTTTGAATAGCAGGTTAACAATAACTAGAAAGCAGACTAACAAAGTCACGCAGCCAGAGCCAGTGACTTTGCTGGATAACGGGAACTTATACCCAAACAACCTGAAACTCGTATCTTCAGGTGGCTTGGGAGCACAACTTACAGTCCCAGTAATGCCTTGACGGGTTTAAAACTTTTACGATATTGGTCAAATACCCCATGTTCGGCGATGGCCTCAAAATGCGCCTTAGTCGGATAGCCCTTATGCTTAGCAAAACCGTATTGCGGATAAGCAGCATCGAGCACATCCATCTCACGATCCCGCGTCACTTTGGCGATAATCGATGCGGCACTAATACTGGCAATTAAACCATCACCTTTAATGATGCTGTGACTGGTAAGCGAGACGCCATTATGGGCAACAAATGCCGGACTGCGATTGCCATCGACTAACACCAACGCAGGCGCAATCTTAAGCCCTGCAACCGCGCGCTGCATTGCCAACATAGTGGCATGCAAGATATTAAGCGTATCGATTTCAGCAGGACTTGCGCGGCCCACGTGATAACACAGGGCTTTTTCACAAATCTCATCAAACAAAGCTTCGCGGCGCTTCTCACTGAGTTTCTTGGAATCATTCAGACCACTGATGGGCTTGTTTGGATCTAAAATCACAGCCGCAGTCACCACATCACCAACTAAAGGCCCACGGCCGACTTCATCCACACCAGCAATCAAACCCGTCGAAAAGGTCAGCAAATCGGCGTCAGTTAAACTTTTAAAAGTTGCCACTAGTTAGCCTCCTGCGTTTTAGCATGACTTGGTTTAGACTCAACCAGTGCCATTACCGCTTCAGCGGCTTTTAAGCTCGCATCACGGCGTAACACTTGGTGCAGGGCATCAAACTCAGCTTTGAGCGGCGTAAAATCTCGATTTAACTCGACTGTGACCGCCGCAGCTATTTTCTCTGGCGTGCAATCTTCTTGAATGAGCTCAGGGACGAGATCTTTTCCAGCCAGTAGATTCGGTAACGAGAAACGCTCGACCTGCATCATGCGCTTAGCAATCCAATAGGTCATAGGGCTAACACGATAAGCCACCACCATTGGACGCTTAACCAACATGGCTTCTAACGTCGCGGTGCCTGATGCTAATAAAATGCCATCGGCAGCCGCCATGACTTCGCGCGACTGACCTTCGACCATATGAATTTCGAGATCCGGAGCAAAATCCTTCAGCGCTTGCTCAAATTGCTCACGGCGTTTTTGATTGACCAGTGGCGTAACAAAACGTATATCAGGGAAGTTCTGTTTAATCAGTAAAGCCGCCTTCACGAAAGGCTCAGCCAGTTGCTTTAACTCGCCACCACGGGATCCCGGTAGAATCGCTAAATATTCTGCATCGGCATCGAGTTCAAGTAACTGGCGCGCCGCCGCTTTATCGCTTCGCAACGGAATATCATCCGCTAAGGTATGACCCACAAAGGTACAAGGTACTTGATGCTTGTCATAAAAAGCTTTCTCAAATGGCAATAGCGACAACACCATATGGGTCGCCTTCGCGATTTTGAATATACGTTTGGGGCGCCATGCCCACACGGATGGGCTCACATAATGAACGGTTTTAATACCGCACGCTTTGAGTTTAAGCTCGAGGCCTATATTAAAATCCGGTGCATCTATACCAATAAAACAATCGGGCTTAAGCGTGGTGATCTCTTTAATCAAGGATGACCGCACTTTTAATAAGCGAGGTAGACGGGATAACACTTCAACGATTCCCATCACTGCGAGTTCTTCCATCGCAAACAGGGATTTGAAGCCGAGGGCTTCCATGCGGGGTCCACCGATACCGACAAAGCGCGCATCGGGATGGGTCTTTTGCAGCGCAGCCATTAAACCTGCACCTAAAATATCGCCTGAGAGTTCTCCGGCAACCATGGCAAACACTAATGGAGTTTTATTGCTCATAAACCAATCACGTCTCATGAATTAATGGCATTGGATGAAGAGGTAAACCGCACCTAAAATGCATCGTTCCAAGCCTACACTTATGTTAAGTTAATGATTCAATTAATGACTAAGCTCATTTATGGTCGAATGCATTGATGAATAAACACATTTTTAACGGCTACCACAAAAAAGGCTTAAACCAATAATACAAAAGGGCATAAAAATGCCCTTTTGTTGTCATGTGGTCATCAAGTTAGCGAATAATGCCGCGACTCGATGACTTTACAAACTCAAGCAGTAATTTGACTTGCTCATCGTTCTGCGCATCTTCAGCTAATGCTTCAATCGCTTCTTCTACCGTTAAGCTACTACGATATAACGTTTTATAAGCACGACGCACGGCTAACTGGCTTTCTTTAGAAAAACCGCGACGCTTCATACCTTCGCTGTTTAAGCCGCGAGGCACTGTCGGTTGACCCGCTGCCATCACAAAAGGAGGCACATCCTGCAAAACTAAAGAACAACCGGCAGTAAACGCATGGGCACCAATATGCACAAACTGATGTACGCCTGTCATACCGCCTAAAATCGCCCAGTCACCGACGTGCACGTGACCTGCAATAGATGCGTTATTCGCCATGATGACATTGTCGCCGACCACACAGTCATGGGCGATATGCACATAGTTCATAAACAGGTTATTCGACCCAATACGGGTTTCACTGTTATCTTGAACTGTACCACGGTGAATGGTCACATTTTCACGGATCACATTATTGTCACCAATTATCAGTCGTGTCGGCTCGCCAGCGTACTTTTTGTCTTGGCATTCTTCACCAACGGAGGCGAATTGAAAAATACGATTCCCTTTGCCGATAATCGTTGGGCCTTTGACCACCACATGGGAACTCAACCAACAATCATCACCAATTTCGACGCCCGCACCGATATAGGTCCAAGGGCCAATAGTGACGTTATTGCCAATTTTTGCATCGGGATGCACAAACGCTAATGTATCTATCACTGACTAATCTCTCTGCGGGCACACATGATTTCAGCGGAACAAACCACTTCACCATCCACTTTGGCCTCACCGTAGAAAACGCCAATCCCGCGGCGCTCTTTAATCATTTTGACATCAAAATGAATTTGATCTCCTGGCTCAACCACACGTCTAAAACGCGCATTATCGATACCAGCAAAGTAATACAACACACCTGGTGGTGGTACATCACTACTCATCGTTTTAAAGGCTAACAGGCCAGTTGCCTGTGCCATAGCTTCTAAAATAAGCACACCTGGCATTACAGGTTGTATCGGGAAATGCCCCTGAAAAAATGGCTCATTTATTGAAACGTTTTTGATCGCCTGCAGACTAACACCAGGAGTGTAATCAAGCACACGATCGATCAATAGGAATGGATATCTATGGGGTAGATATTTAAGTATTTCTTTAATATCCATAGTGTTCATTTGATTAGACACGAACCGAGTTCCTCAAATTGCCTTGGGGCAATTAATCTGGTGTTTTTAAATTTTTTTCCAACGTTTTAACACGCTGGAACAGTTCATCTAACTGACGGAAACGAACTGTATTTTTACGCCAAAGTTTATTGTCCATTGCCACTGTAGCAGAAGAGTATAAGCCAGGCTCACGCATATTAGTGGTGATATTGGTAGCACCAGACACATGCACTCCATCGGCTATGCTCAAATGACCTGCGATGGCACAGCTACCGCCAATAATACAATATTTACCAATAGTGACACTGCCTGCGACAGTAGTACTGCCTGCAATAGCAGTATTTTCGCCGATTATATCGTTATGGGCAATTTGTACTTGGTTATCAATAATCACACCGTCGTGGATCTCTGTATGGCCTAATGCCCCACGATCTACCGTTGAATTAGCACCAATCTCAACCCGATCGCCAATACGCACGCCACCTGTCTGCGGAATTTTAATCCACTGACCACGTTCGTTAGCATAACCAAAACCATCTGAGCCTAATACGGCACCCGAATGGATAATACAATCCTGTCCTAAATGCACATCGTGATAGACGGTGACATTAGCCCACAAACGTGTTTTTGAGCCAATAACCACATCTTGTCCCAGCACAACACCGGCACCAATCTGCACATTTTCACCTAAAATGACGTTCGCACCAATCACAGCATTCGCGCCAATAGCGACACCTTCCCCTAAATGAGCTGAAGGATCAATTTGTGCCGAAGGATGGATACCCACCGCCGCTTTGGGTGTAGTGTCCAAATACTGAGCAACACGAGCAAAACCGACATATGGATCTTTTACAATTAACGCAGTACCTTGATAATCCTGCGCATCTTTAGCTGACAATAACACCGCACTCGCTTGAGTTGCCTCAAGCTGAGAGCGGTATTTACTGTTGGCTAAAAAAGAGATCTGACCCGCCTTGGCATTTTCTAAGGTCGCCACACTATTAATAATTAGCGTTTCGTCGCCTTGGATATCACCGTCTAATAACAGGCATAGCTCTTTTAAAGTCACACTATTCATCTATTACTTGCCTTTGCTTAAGGCTTCAACCACTTTGCCACTGATGTCAGCGTTAGGCTTAACATAAATGACAGCACCACGTTGTAATACCAAATCATATTGGTCTTTTTCAGCGATAGTGTTGATGGCTTTTTGCACTTTAACTAACAGTTTATTTTGCTCTTCACCTTGGCGACGACGTAGGTCTTCATCCAATGCTTTGCCTTTTAACTGATATTCAGATTTTAGCGATTCCATTTTACGAACCAGCTCAGTTTTTTGTGCATCGTTCATTAATGCACCATCACGTTGCTGTTTCTCCATCAGAGAACGCATTTCTTCTTGCATTTTTTGGACATCAGCTACGCGATCACCAAACTCTTTCTTCAGAGATTGAGAGATCTGTTCACGTTGTGGGAGCTGTTCAAACACAGCGCCCATATCCACTACGGCAATTTTCTCAGCATGTGCCACTAACGGCGCGCCTAACAAAACTAACGTCATCAGCGCGCAATTTACCATCTTGTTCAAAATAAACTCCTTGTTACCTTGTTATTGTCAGCAAAACTTGCCGAGTGTATGCCTTTTAAAAAGTTTTGCCAATATTGAAAGAGAAGATCTCCGTTTGGTCACCTTCATATTCTTTAAGCGGCCACGCCAAGCTGAACACCATAGGTCCCATAGGTGATAACCATTGCACACTCAAGCCCCAAGAGGCGCGCAGGCGAGCTGGATCACTATAGTCTTGTAACTTAGCAAACTCGTCCGCCGGAAGTGTTTGATATGACTCGTAATCAAACTCAGTATCCCAGACGTTACCCGCATCGACGAAGAAGCTAGTACGAACTGAGTTAGTGTAAGCCTCATCCAGGAATGGGGTTGGTACAATCAACTCCATACTTGCCGTTGCAAGGGCATTACCACCGATAGAGCGGCCAGAACTGACTTGGATACTATTAGGATCGCCAGGCAAGCTACAGCCATCGCCCGATGGATCCGGTGCACACGGCTCACTACCTCGATAGAGATAGAATGAACGTGGACCTACAGAGTTCGACTTAAAGCCACGTAGCGAGCTACTACCACCTGAGTAATAGTTTTCCCAGAAAGGTAAAATTTGGTCATTATCATTAAATTGACCATAACCGTTACCATAACCTAATCGACCACGGGCCAAGAGCACAACGCTCTGACTGCGGTTAACAGGGAAATAGTAGTTAGTGTCAAAGTCTGTCTTAAAATACTGTAAATCAGACCCTGGCGAAGTCATTTTGCCGTTCAGACGCTGGGACGAGCCATCTGTTGGGAAAGTGCCACGGTTCAAGGTGCTACGATACCAGCCCAGGCTGAGTTCGAAGTTATCGAAACTTAAGTCCGCGTTTGGATCGTCATCACGATAGATGTTATAGAAACGCAGCGCCTGCTCATAAGCTGAGATCTCAGAAATCGTGTTGTGACGATAGCCAATACCACCATTGATACGGTTGTATTCGTTAATCGGGAAACCCGAGTTAAGCGCCACACCATACGAACTGTTTTTATAGCGTTCTAAGTTAGCTTCATTGGCGTCAAACTCACTCCAATAAACGCTCCCGCCTAAACTCACACCGTCTTTTGTCCAGTACGGATCGGTATAGGATAAGTTAACGTTTTTAGAGTACTTGTTGGTGCTCAAGCTAATACCCGCTTGATTACCTGTGCCTAAGAAGTTGTTTTGCTGCACACCAAACTGCAAGCTCAGGCCTGATTCAGTACCATAACCGACACCCGCGTTAAATGAGCCCGACGGCTGCTCTTTCACTTTAACCGCAACATCGACTAAATCATCGGTACCTGGCACTTGAATGGTTTCAGTGTCAACGGTTTCGAAGAAGCCCAGACGGTTAAGACGCGCTTTAGATTGCTCAACTTGCGCTGAGTTTAACCAAGCCCCTTCCATCTGACGCAGCTCACGGCGCATCACTTCATCTTTAGTCACTGTGTTACCAGTGAAGTTAATCGCCCGTACGTAAACACGTTTACCCGGTTTAACATTGATGTTTAAGGTGACTTCTTTAGTCTTATCATCAATTTCAGGGTAGGTTTTCACTTCAGGGTAAGCATAACCGAAGCGGCCTAGATACTTGCTGTACATTTCTTCGGTGAAAGTCACATCACCGCCGTTGTACATATCACCCGCTTTGATTGGCAGAATTGATTTCATCAACTCTTCACGGCCCATCAAATCACCCGTCAGGTTTACTTCTTTAACTTTATATTTCTCACCTTCATCTACGTTAATGGTGATATATAAACCTTTACGGTCAGGCGTCATAGCCACTTGAGTCGAGGTGACTTCGAAGCGGATATAACCTTTATTGTGATAATAGGTTTTGATGGTCTCGAGATCGGCCTGCAGTTTTTGCTTCTGATAACGACGCTCACCAAACAGATCCCACCAAGCCACATAATCTTTAAGTTCCAACATGCCGATCAGTTCAGCATCGGTGAACTCTTTGTTACCGACCACGTTAATTTGGCGGATTTCGGCCGCTAAACCTTCGGTAAACTTAAATTTCAGCTCAACCCGATTACGGGGTAAGTTAATCACTTGGGCTTCCACTTTCGCGCCGTATTTACCCACGCCGTAGTAGAAATCCTGCAGACCCTTTTCAATACCAGTCAACATAGTACGATCGAGCGACTCACCGACTTTAACGCCAGAACCGTCCAGACTTTCCTGTAACTGTTCGTCTTTAATGTCTTTGTTGCCATCGAATGTCACGGCACTGATAGTTGGACGTTCAGTGACTTTCACCACTAATACACCGCCATCTCGGCTCACGGAGACATTTTCAAAGTTAGTCGATGCATACAAGCTTTTAATCGCTTGCTGGATTCTTAACTGGTCAACAGTGTCACCTACTTTTACTGGTAAGCTTAACAAGGCAGCACCGAGTGCAACTCGTTGCAAACCTTCAACTTGGATGTCGGTCACTTCAAACGGTTGGAAAGTATCAGCCAACACAGTCCCTGAAAACGACGCACCGACGAATAACATCGAGGCAAAAAGTTTATTCAATCTCATAGAGCACTTCTAATTATTAGTCTGTCCTTGCTCAGAGTCGGGCAAAATCATTGAAAAGCGCAACGCTCATCAACATCAGCAGTATTGCTGCCCCAAATCTGAATCCTATTTCCTGCACCTTTTCAGGTACAGGTTTACCAGTTATTACTTCAATAAAGTAATACAGCAGGTGTCCCCCATCAAGCACAGGTAAAGGCAGCAAGTTAATGATGCCTAAATTGACGCTGATGAGCGCGAGGAACCCGAGAAAATAGACCAAGCCATAGTTTGCACTACTGCCCGCACCCTGTGCGATCGAAATGGGTCCACTCAGGTTTTTCACCGACACATCGCCGGTAAATAATTTGCCAATCATCTTAAAGCTCACAGCAACAAGTTGCCATGTTTTATCCGCTGCTATACCGAAAGAATCGATTGGTCCATATTCAAGTTGTAAACGCATATTGTCTGGCCATTGTGCTTGGGTCGGGCTCACCCCGAGCATACCTATCTCTTGGCCATCGGCATTTTTACTGCTTAAGGGTGTCACTGCCACATTAAACTGTTCGCCATTGCGACGCACAGTTAAACTCACAGGCACATTGGCAGAATGTTGAATAATGTCAACAAAAGCCTGCCAATCGGTATAATTTTTACCATTTATTGCGACTAAGGTGTCACCGACTTTTAGCTCACTATTTGCAGCGGCACTGTCAGGACTAATAGCAGCAATGGTGGGGACGATTTCGGGACGATAAATCCCTAACCCTAATGCCGTAATCGGGGATTCTTTTTCAGGATCAAAACGCCAATTACGCGTATCTAAGGTATAAGACCGCGCACTAGAGTCTAAACCTTGCAAACCATTCAATGGCGTTAGCGATACACTCAGACTTTCATCACCTATGTGGCCGACTAAAGCTAAATTCACTTCTTCCCAGTTACGCACAGCCTGACCGGAAATGGCCGTTATTTGCATTGGCTCTGTGATTTGAATTTGCGCAGCAGCAGTCCCGGGTGTCGTCGAGGTGATCACAGGCTTAAGTGATGGCACACCAATCAGATACATAAAATACAGGGCAACGATGGCAAAAATAAAGTTAGCAATTGGACCTGCGGCCACAATCGCAATACGTTGCCATACGGTTTTACGATTGAACGCTTGATCTTTTAATTCATCGGGAACGTCTTCAACACGCTCATCGAGCATTTTGACATAGCCGCCAAGGGGGATCATGGCTAACACATATTCAGTGCCGTCTTTACCAACACGACGCCAAATAGCCTTACCAAAACCAATGGAGAAACGTTCGACTTTCACGCCACAACGTCGCGCGATATAGAAATGGCCGTATTCGTGGGCAGTAATTAACAGACCCAGTGCAACGATGAAAGAACCTAAGTTCCATAAAAAATCTAACATCCCACTCCTTACGTTATAAATTTAATCACTCAGCTATTGCTAAGCGATGCTTGCTAATGTCTCACGCGCATAGACGCGGGTTTGCGCATCTAAGGCTAAAATATCTTCTATGCTGCCCATAGGACGTTTAGGCACAGTGACTAAACAAGCTTCATTCACTTTTGCAATTTGCGTAAAACCAATTTGCCCCTGCAAAAATGCTTCAACAGCGACCTCATTGGCAGCATTTAATACGGTTGTTGCTTCTTGGCCTTGGGCACACGCCTCCATAGCCAAAGCCAAACAGGGGAAACGTTCAAAATCAGGTTCATAAAAGCTTAACTGTCCGACTTTGAAAAAATCTAAAGGTTCAACGCCCGAATGAATTCTTTGCGGATAAGCCATGCAATGGGCAATCGGTGTGCGCATATCAGGGTTACCCATTTGGGCGATAACCGAACCATCACGGTACTGCACCATAGAGTGGATCACGCTTTGCGGATGAATAACCACTTTAAGTTGCTCAGCCTGAGTGTTAAACAACCACCGCGCCTCAATGAACTCTAAACCCTTATTCATCATAGTGGCGGAGTCAACAGAGATTTTAGGTCCCATGGACCAATTAGGGTGTTTACAGGCTTGGGCAGGCGTCATGGCCGCAAGTGTCGCAAGATCCGACCGCAGGAAAGGTCCGCCAGAACCGGTTAACAAAATATGGGATATACCCGACGCAGCTAAATCGCAACGGCCGAGGTTAGCCTGCACTTCTAGGGGTAAACATTGAAAGATAGCATTATGCTCACTGTCCACGGGCAAGAGCACAGCACCAGAGCGCTTAGTCGCTTCAATAAACAACTCACCCGACATGACTAAAGCTTCTTTATTGGCCAGTAATACTCGCTTTCCCGCCTTCACGGCTTCAAGGGTTGGTACTAGCCCTGCCGCCCCGACAATCGCTGCCATTACAGTATCCACTTCGGTAGCCGTCACTAAACCGAGTAAATCGTTCATGCCAGTAGTGACTTGGATATTGAGCGCAGCGGGTAAAACGGCGCGTAACTGTTTCGCAGCCTCTTCATCCACCATATGCGCGACTTTCGGTTTATGGACTACACACAAAGCCAGCATCTTATCAACGCTCGCATTGGCCACCAATCCATAGATGCTATAAGCCAATGGATTAGTCGAAATCACGCTTAAGGTACTAGCACCAATAGAACCGGTAGCACCCAAAATCACCATATTTTGCATAGCGTTACATCCAGAATGCAATGTAGATCAGGGTAAACACCGGCAAGGCTGCAGTCAGGCTGTCGATGCGGTCGAGCACGCCGCCGTGACCGGGCAAAATAGTGCCAGAATCTTTAATACAGGCCGCACGCTTAAACATACTCTCAGATAAATCGCCCAGCGCTGACACTAAAGCAACAAATAAGGTCACTGCCACAACCAAACCCAGTTCTTGCTCTGGCGAATAATACATAACACCTGCAACCACGAGCATAGTCGTCACTAAACCACCAACTAGGCCTTCCAAGGTTTTAGCAGGGCTCACTGCAGGCATCAGTTTCGTTTTACCTATCGCTTTACCGACGAAGTAAGCCCCAGAATCTGCGGCCCACACAATCAACATCACTAACAGTACTAATACTGGGCCGTAATAGGGTGAAGTTTGTGAGCTAATGGATTTGAGCGTGATAAGAGCAACAAAACAAGGCACTAAGGTTAACTGTCCAAACATGGACTTAAACATAGGATTCTTTTGCCAGAACTTAGCGCTTTTAGGATAAGTTACCACTAATAATAGTGATGCTAACCACCAGAATGCACCAATATAGAGAATGGCCAAATAGATAGGATGTAACTGGTGGCTTAACCAAACTGCATCAATTGGCACAATCAGATTAATTGCCACCAATAAGATACCAACTGTGAAGGTAAAGCTCCACTGAGTGACATCACACTGATTATCGATAATTCTTCCCCATTCCTTTGCTGCGATAAGGAAGACGGCAACTAAGGCCCAGGCGAAGTAGCTGGCAGGGAGCAAAAATATCGCCCCCAAAACTAAAGGAACTAACCAAGTTGCTGTTATTATTCGTTGTTTTAGCAAAAAAAATCCCTCATGAGGTTTTACAATGCACGCATCTCATCAATCTGACTTCCAGTCAGACCAAAACGGCGCTGGCGACTTGCAAAAATGGCTATCGCTTCATGAAAAGCCTGTTCATCGAAATCAGGCCAAAGGGTGTCGGTAAACACCAATTCTGCATAGGCCGCCTGCCACAGCACAAAATTGCTGATGCGACAGTCCCCGCCCGTGCGGATCATTAAATCAACTTCACTCTGATTTTGCATGCACAAATGTGCACTTAAGGCTTCTTCGGTGAACTGACTGCTGGTCATTTCGCCAGTTTCGACCTTTTCCGCTAATTTTTGTGCTGCTTGAAGTATGTCCCAACGGCCACCATAGTTAGCCGCAACATTTAGAATCAAGCCAGTATTGCGAGATGTCTTCTCTTGAGCAGCAGCAATTTGCTTCTGTAATCGTGCCGAAAAGCGGCTGATATCGCCAATAATGTTGAGCTTAACCTGATTCTTATCCAGCAATTTAATTTCGCGCTGTAATACGGTAAAAAACAACTCCATCAGCAAGCTGACTTCTTTATCCGGTCTACGCCAATTCTCGCTAGAAAATGCGAATAAGGTTAGCGATTCAATGCCTAATTGGCTTGCAGTGCTTACGGCTCTTCTAACGGCCTTAACACCAGCCTTATGTCCCATCACTCGTGGTTTACCTTGGGTTTGTGCCCAACGCCCATTGCCATCCATGATAATAGCAACATGCTTAGGTAACGACTGTTTCACGAGTTCGGGTAATTGTCCCGGCAAGGTCGTTTGAGTGTATAAATCACTCTCACTCGTCCTAGGGTGCGGATCAAGTTCCACTGTGGATGACATCTAATACAGCCCTTTAAAATAGACAAACGCCGTGTAGTATACCCCTACACGGCGCATCAACTCTAGCTTATCGAACTGAGATTAGACTTCCATCAACTCAATTTCTTTGGCCGCTAAAATCTCATCGACCTTTTTAATGTGAGCATCGGTGAACTTTTGCACTTCTTCTTCACTGCGACGCACATCATCTTCAGTACAAGCTTTAGCTTTTTCAAGCTTTTTCACTTCAGAAATCGCATCACGACGCACGTTACGGATAGCAATACGACCGTTTTCAGCTTCGTTACGCACCACTTTGATGAAGTCTTTACGACGTTCTTCAGTCAACGCGGGTAATGGAATACGTAATGTCGCGCCAGCTGACATAGGGTTCAGACCTAAATCAGAGCTCATAATAGCCTTTTCAACAGCTTGGATAGCACTACGGTCAAACACAGTCACAGACAGAGTGCGTGAATCTTCAACGCCCACGTTAGCCACTTGGTTTAGTGGCGTCATAGTGCCGTAGTAAGAGACTTGAATGGAATCCAGCAGGCTTGGGTGGGCACGACCGGTACGCACTTTTGCCATTTGGTTTTTAGTCGCGTCAACGCATTTACCCATACGCTCTTGCGCATCTTTCTTAATGTTCTCAATCACGTTAAATGTCCTTCTTGGTCATTAAATAACTTTTTTCGCTCTGATCAGCGTGCCTTCTTCTTCACCCATGATAACGCGGCGTAGAGCGCCAGGCTTATTCATGTTGAAGACTAAAATAGGCATGTCGTGATCACGCGCCATAGTAAAGGCGGCTAAGTCCATTACTTTTAATTCTTTTTCCAGAATTTCCGCATAAGTCACTTCATCATACTTAACAGCATCTGGGTTCTTCATTGGGTCTTCAGAGTATACACCGTCGACTTTAGTGCCTTTCAATACGACTTCAGCTTCGATTTCAATGCCGCGTAAACAGGCCGCAGAATCGGTCGTGCAGAAAGGATTACCTGTACCGGCAGCAAAAATAACCACTCGGCCAGATTTTAGCAAGCTGATCGCTTCAGCCCAATTGTAATCATCACACACACCCTTTAACGGGATAGCTGACATCAGACGAGCATTAACATAGGCACGGTGCAGGGCGTCTCGCATTGCCAAGCCGTTCATAACCGTTGCCAGCATACCCATGTGATCGCCCACCACACGGTTCATGCCTGCTTTTGCTAGGCCTTCACCGCGAAACAGATTACCACCACCAATAACCACACCCACCTGAATACCCAGCTCAACCAGCTCTTTCACTTCCTGAGCCATGCGATCTAATACTTTAGGGTCGATGCCGAAGCCTTCGTCGCCCATCAGTGCTTCGCCACTTAATTTAAGAAGAATGCGTCTAAATGCGGGTTTTGGATTGGTGCTCATAATTTTTATCCTGGTCATAACAAGACCGCAGCTATTGCCGCGGTCTTGGGGGTATTTAGCGTTGGCGATTAAGCCTTTTTAGAAGCAGCGATTTGAGCAGCAACTTCAGCCGCGAAATCTTCTTCTTTCTTCTCAATACCTTCACCCACTTCTAAACGAATGAAGTTAGTGACTTTAGCGCCTTTCTCTTTCAGAATTTCGCCTACAGTTTTCTTTGGTTCCATGATGTAAGCTTGACCAGTCAGAGAAATCTCACCGGTGAACTTCTTCATACGACCAAGAACCATCTTCTCAGCGATCTCTGCCGATTTGCCTTCGTTCATTGACATTTCGATTTGCAGAGCTTGTTCTCTTGCAACGATTTCTGCAGGAACATCTTCTGGGTTCACGTATTCAGGCTTAGAAGCAGCAACGTGCATTGCGATGTGCTTTAAGGTTTCTTCGTCAGCTTCACCGGCAACAACAACGCCAATGCGCTCACCGTGACGGTATGAAGATAGGTTTGCACCATCGATGTACTCAACACGACGAATGTTGATGTTTTCACCGATTTTAGTTACCAATGCAACGCGTGCATCTTCAAACTGTGCTTTTAAATCTTCAAGAGTCACTTTAGATGCAGCAGCGGCATCTAATACTGCGTTCGCGAATGCTAAGAAGTTTGAATCTTTAGCAACGAAGTCAGTTTGACAGTTAACTTCTAATAGCGCAGCGAAACCTTCGCCATTCTTGATCAGAATTGTACCGTCAGCAGCGATGTTACCCGCTTTTTTAGCCGCTTTAGCAGCGCCAGACTTACGCATGTTGTCAATTGCTAACTCCATGTCGCCGTTAGCTTCTGTCAGAGCGTTTTTACAATCCATCATGCCTGCGCCAGTACGGTCGCGCAGTTCTTTAACTTGGGCAGCAGTAATTGCCATTGTTAAATCCTCTATAAAAAATCGACTAATTTGCAGATATAAAACAGGGGCCGAATGGCCCCTGTTAACCAATCAAAAATCTTGGTTAATAAGGGTGATGATAATCATCCCGCCTTATTATTATTCGGCTTCTACGAAACCGTCTTGCTCAGCTTGAACAGCCAAATCTTGACCACGGCCAGCTTTTGCAGCAGCAGCAACAGAAGAAGTGTACAGGCGGATAGCACGCATAGCGTCGTCGTTACCAGGAACGATGTAGTTAACACCATCTGGCGCAGAGTTAGTATCAACAACTGCAACAACAGGGATACCCAGGTTGTTAGCTTCTTTAATAGCGATATGCTCATGGTCAGCACCAATGACGAATAATACGTCTGGCAGGCCGCCCATGTTTTTAATACCACCTAAAGATTTTTCCAGCTTTTCAAGCTCACGAGTACGCATCAGCGCTTCTTTCTTGGTCAGCTTGTCGAAAGTACCGTCTACTGATTGGCTTTCCAGTTCTTTCAGACGTTTGATTGACTGACGAACGGTTTTCCAGTTAGTCAGCATACCGCCTAACCAGCGGTGATCAACATAGTACTGGTCACAAGACAGAGCAGCTTCTTTGATCGCTTCGCCAGCAGCACGTTTAGTACCAACGAATAATACTTTACCTTTCTTTGAAGCTACGTTGCTGATGAAAGCTAGCGCTTCATTGAACATTGGCACAGTATGCTCAAGGTTGATGATGTGAACACCGTTGCGAGCACCGAAAATGAATGGCTTCATTTTTGGGTTCCAGTAACGGGTTTGGTGACCGAAGTGGACACCGGCCTGAAGCATATCGCGCATTGAAACTGTAGTCATTTCTATTACCTTAAAATTTAGGGGGTTAGACCTCCACGTATCCCATGTCTTCGACCCCTTATATAACAACTGAGGGCACCCCGAAGAATGTGTCGACACGTGTGTGATTTAGTATTTAGACAAATAGCCATGTATAATGGCCGCCATCTTTAGTCTTGCAAGTATCAAAGCAGCGCAAAAGCTAGCTTGGACAATTCATCAAGACTTAAACATAACGGCGCGCTTTATACCATAAATAGCCCTAAAGCACAAATTTTTGCATTAGGTTGCGTGGCCAACAGACATTAAAGACACAAGAGAAAACGCAATGAGTATAGTCATCAAGACCGCTGAAGAAATTGAAAAAATGCGTGCTGCGGGCAAACTAGCCGCACAGGTATTAGAAATGATCGCGCCGCATGTTAAACCGGGCGTGACCACCAATGAGCTCAATGACCTCTGCGCCAAATATACCGAAGAGCAAGGTGCGATTTCGGCGCCGCTTAACTACCATGGTTTTCCCAAATCCATTTGTACTTCTGTAAACCATGTGATTTGCCACGGCATTCCAAACGACAACCCACCATTGAAAGAAGGCGATATCCTCAATATCGACATCACAGTGATTAAAGACGGTTATCACGGCGATACCTCGATGATGTTTTTAATCGGTGAAGTGAGCGCGAAGGACAAACGTCTGTGCCGCATCGCGCAAGAAAGCCTGTATTTAGCTATTCGTAAGGTTCGTCCAGGTTTAAAACTGGGTGAAATTGGCAATACTATCGAAAAATTCATCAAAGCCAGCAAAACAGGGCTTGAGAAATATTCCATCGTGCAAGATTATTGTGGCCACGGTATTGGCTCGGGTTTCCATGAGGAACCTCAGGTCATGCACTACCGTAACGGCGATAACACAGTATTACGCCCAGGCATGTGTTTCACCATTGAACCTATGATCAATGCTGGTCGCCACACGACCATACTCGATCGCGATGATAAGTGGACGGTAACGACCTCCGATGGTAAAAATTCAGCCCAGTGGGAACATACCTTACTGGTGACTGAAAAAGGGGTTGAAGTACTTACCCTGCGTGAGGATGAGGATTTCCCACGTATCATCAATCACGAGCGATAGGCCACACTAACAAGCATAAAAACAAGGGACTCGATGAATATAGCTCTGCTCGCTAAACAATCATTAATCGAACAGAATCAGATTCTTTTGGCCAGTTTTAAGGCTAAAACCCCGATTGAAGAGCTCGTCACGCAGCGCTGTCAATTTGTCGATGCCCTTGTCAAGCAAGCTTGGGAACAACACGGTCTAAGGGAATATGATATTGCCTTGATTGCCGTGGGCGGCTATGGCCGTGGGGAGCTGCATCCCCACTCGGATGTCGACTTGCTGTTCCTGTTTAATGATATCTTGTCACCCGCCGCCGAAGCGGCACTCAGTCAGTTTATTGCCTTTCTGTGGGATGCCAATCTGGAAATCGGCCACAGTGTCCGTACATTAAACGACACGATTATCCTCGGCCGTGAAGACATCACCATAGCCACCAATCTGTTAGAGGCACGACTGCTCGAAGGGCCCGAGTTTTTATTCGATCAACTTTATGATGCGATTCGTCAGAGTGACTTTTGGACTTCAAGCGATTTTTTTATCGCAAAACGGGATGAGCAAAATGCCCGCCATGCCAGAGCCAGTGCCTTCGATTTAGAACCCAATATCAAGAGTTGTCCCGGTGGTCTTAGGGATATTCAAACCATTGCTTGGGTGGCCATGCGCCATTTTGGCGCCGCTCGCCTCGAAGAATTAGTCCAATACGACTTTTTAGAGCCTGGTGAACTAGAAGAGCTGCTCGAATGTCAGCACTTTTTGTGGAAATTACGCTTTGCCCTGCACATGGTGGTCGGTCGCGATGAAAATCGCTTACTCTTTGATGTACAGCGCCAAGTTGCCGAGCTTATGGGCTATGAAGACGCCACCCAGCTTGCTGTTGAGCAGATGATGAAACGTTACTATCGCACGGTACGCCGAGTGATGGAGCTAAACGAAATGTTGCTGCAGCTGTTTAAACGGGCAACATTGGGCCATACAAAAGCTTTAGAAATTCAATCGATAGATAAACACTACCAGCGCCGCGGCACTTTTATTGAAGCGCTAAGCGATGATCTTTTCGATAGCGGCGAAGAAATTGTCCGGCTGTTTTTGTTAGTCGCTAAAAACTCCAACATCAAAGGCATTTACGCACCAACACTGCGTTCGCTGCGCCGAGCAAGACGCGCCCAACCGCAAGCCTTGCAAGAAAACCCGCTTTGTCGCCAAGCCTTTATGGAAATTCTGCGCCATCCCCGCGGCATTGTTGCTTTGTCTTTAATGCATAAACACGGCGTGTTATCGGCCTATTTACCCGCATGGCGAAATATTGAAGGCCAGATGCAATTCGACCTATTCCACGCCTATACGGTCGATGAACACACCCACAGATTACTGCTCAATATCGAGCGTTTTTCCCAAGCAGAACAAAAGGAAGAATTTCCCTTAGGCTCGATTCTGATCAACCAATTACCTAAAAAAGGTTTACTCGTATTGGGCGCTATCTTCCACGATATCGCCAAAGGCCGCGGTGGCGATCACAGTAAACTGGGTAGCAGCGATGCCCTCGCCTTTTGTAAGCTACACGGGTTAAACGATCACGATGGCCGTCTAGTCGCTTGGCTGGTTGAGAATCATCTGGTGATGTCTGTCACCGCCCAGCGCCGTGATATTTCCGATCCCGATGTGGTGGCCGACTTTGCCAATAAAGTCCGCGATGCCGTGCATTTAAGCTATCTGTACTGCTTAACCGTCGCCGATATCTGCGCCACCAACGAAAAAACCTGGAACAACTGGAAAGGCTCACTGCTGCGCGATTTGTACTTTTCGACCCAAAGAGTGCTCGCCCGCGGTAAAGAAAAACCCGTCGATATTCGTGCCAGAATGCGTGAATACCAAGCCAAGGCAAAAAAAGAGCTGCTGCGCCGCGGATTGAAAGAGAAAGATCTCGATGCCCTGTGGCAACGTTTTAAGGCAGATTACTTTTTACGCCACCAGCCCAATCAAGTCGCGTGGCACGCCGAAGCGATTTTAAAACACAAACAACAGGATGAGCCCTTAGTCTTAGTGTCCAAACACACCACCCGTGGTGGTACTGAGCTATTTGTCTATTGCCAAGACAGACCTAAATTGTTCGCAACTGTGATGGCGGTACTCGACAATAAAAATATCAACGTCCATGATGCCAACATCATGACGTCAAAAGATAATTATGCTCTCGATACCTTTGTGATCTTAGAGCAGGATGGTGAGCCCGTTAGCCAGCTTTCACGCATCCAAAGTATCCGTAAGGCGCTTGAGAAAGCCCTGTCGAGCGACAGTCCAAAACTGCCGCGCTTTAGAAAACTATCGCGCAAGATGAAACCTTTTAATGTGCCGACACAAGTGAGTTTCCTCGAAAGCAGTCGTCATGGTACAAGTATGATGGAGCTTATCGCCTTAGATTCACCAGGATTACTGGCAAAAGTCGGGGATATCTTTTACCGTTGCAACACAACATTACTCGCGGCCAAAATCACCACCATTGGTGAGCGAGCCGAAGACTTTTTTATGCTGCAGACCAATGACGGCTTGCAACTTAACGAAAACCAAGAGAATACCCTCAGGGATGCTTTAATCAGTGCCCTGAGTGCAAAGAATATCGAATCAGTTAATTAACGAGACCAGTGGGAGAAGTAAATGGAGGCTTTACGCCAACGTATTGAGGCGGCTTTTGAAGCGCGCGCCGACATCACACCAAGCACAGTTGACGCCGGTGTGCGCAGCGATGTGCAAAATGTCATCAATATGCTCGATAAAGGTGAAGTCCGTGTCGCCGAGAAAATCGACGGACAATGGCATGTGCACCAATGGCTGAAAAAGGCGGTATTACTGTCCTTCCGTATTTTCGATAACGTGGTTATCGATGGCGCCGAAACCAAATACTTCGACAAAGTGCCGTTAAAATTTGCCGAATATGATGAAGCCCGCTTTAAAGCGGAAGCCATTCGTGTAGTGCCTTCGGCGACAGTACGTAAAGGCTCATTTATCGGTAAAAATACCGTGTTGATGCCATCCTATGTGAACTTAGGTGCCTATGTTGATGAAGGCACTATGGTTGACACTTGGGCAACGGTTGGCTCATGTGCACAAATCGGTAAAAACGTGCATTTATCTGGCGGAGTGGGCATTGGTGGCGTACTTGAGCCATTGCAAGCGGGCCCAACCATCATCGAAGATAACTGTTTTATCGGTGCGCGTTCTGAGATTGTTGAAGGCGTGGTGGTTGAAGAAGGCTCAGTGATTTCCATGGGTGTGTATATCGGCCAAAGTACTCGAATTTATGATCGCGAAACCGGCGAAGTGCATTACGGTCGTGTACCAGCAGGCTCTGTTGTTGTTTCTGGCAACCTGCCATCAGCCTGTGGCAAGTACAGCCTCTATGCCGCTATTATCGTTAAGAAAGTCGATGCAAAAACCCGTAGTAAAGTGGGTATCAACGAATTACTGCGTATTGTTGATTAACAGTCACAGCATTTGTTCGATAACATGAGTTCCATAAAAAGATGCCTAAGGGCATCTTTTTTATTGTCGGTAAAATTTAGCCTACGGTTGCGCTGTCATTATCAGGCTTAAAAATAAAGTGTTTAATAAGACACTTAAATCAAACGCTCTACTTCACGGAATGCATTTCTCGTCATTGCAATGGCCCGCCAGCCGATAATCCCCAATGGCTGCTGCGCTTTGTTCACCACCACAAGATATTCTGAGTCTAGTAAATTCAACTGCAGTAATGCATCTTCCGATGTGGCCACCTCACTGATAATAGGCACTGAATGCTCCATGATCTGATGGGCTTTTTTATGCAGTGATGCCCTATCCAGTTCACGCTCAGCCGCAGTGCCAAGTAATGGGCTAAACCAATGTTCCAGTAAGCGACTCGTGATCACCCCAAGTATCTTATGTTGCTCATCCAATACCACGGCCACCTTAGCATGGGCAGTCGTAAGTAAACGCTTAATATCAACTAACTCATGGTCGAGTGAAATCGTGACTAAAGGTTCAAGCGGCGCAGCGCCGATATGATCGCTAATACTCAACTCTCGATTAATCAAAATCGCTAAACAGGTTTCGACTATCTCAGGATCAAAAAGAGTCCCTTTGCCCGCACGCAATACTTCAGTCATTTTCTCCAGCCCTAACGATGGGCGATAAGGCCTGTGGGACAATATCGAATCGGCAACATCGGCGACGGCAATAATTTTCGCCTCATATAAAATAGCCTTATCCTTTAAGCCCGCGGGATAACCTGAGCCATCAAGCCGCTCATGATGCTGTAAAATCATCTCTTTAATGGGCCAAGGAAACTCCACATCCTCAATAATTTCAGCACCATGTAATGGGTGAGTCTGAATTAATGCGTATTCTTCTTTTGAAAGTTTTGACGGTTTTGTCAAAATCTGCGATGGAATCGCTAACTTGCCGATATCATGGACTAAGGCACCAATCTTCAGCCCTTCTAAACGCAGCGGGTCTAAACCTAATTTCTCACCAATCAAATAACTTAATTGCGCCACCGACTTTTGATGCCCTGCGGTATAGGCATCTTTCAGTTCTAATGCCTCAGAAATAGCACTAATAAGCTGGGTTAACGATTGAGATAATTGTTCTTTTTGCGCTTTAATGATTTTGGACTGGCGGGATACCGCGCGCAATGTGCGTGGTAGTTCAATGCTGTGCCATAAAATGCTGGCAAAAGTCAGTAATGATCTCGCATCATTACGACTATAAGGCTCATTACGGTCGACCACGCACAGCATGCCCACTAAGCGACTGCGAAATAAAATCGGCACCGCCAAGTAACGCCCTCCAAGTAGCAGTTTATCTAAGGGCAAATCCCCTAAGCGCCTTTGGGAGTCGGTTTGGTTTTGGATGATCGGCTTATAATCTCGCACACATTCGAGCCATACGCGGCTTTCAAGTTCTGACACTTGGGTATTATCTTCAACAAAATCGGCTTGATTAGCCTCTGCGTGGGGATACTCAGAACGCGCGGCGAGTGTGAGTGTTTTTAACTTTTCGTTATGCAACAGAATAAAGCCATATCGACTGCCAGTGAGCGACATCGCCTTAGAAACTGCAACTTTAAATACTTCTTCTTGGGAGGATTTAATCACATCTTCTATGTGTTGCAACCAAGCATCGCTGGCTTGAATCGCTCGACGATAATCCGAGTGCAACTCCTTCATCTGCGGATCTTCAAAATTGATGTCGGATAGAATCAAGTACCATCCCATTTCAGGCAAAGAATGCAGCGCGAGATGCACACGTATGCCGCGATGATCTTGTAATTGAAAACCGATTTCTTGGCCGCGTCGCCTCACTATATCGGCGCATAGTTCAGCATTAAAGGCACTAAACAATTGGCTAATGGGTTGATTAATGATTTGCGCCGCAGAGCGTTTGCAACGGCTGTAAAAGGCTTGGCTCATCCGTAGCACACAAAACTGCTCATCTAGCTGTGCCCAAGATAAATTCAAACTATCGGGCAAGTCTTTCATTCCAACGATAAGGCTTTGACGAGTTGACATCCAGCACTCCGACCTGTAATTCGAGCATGGGTAATACACTATACCGCTATGTTCACCCCAATGTGAGCACTATAAAATCTCCAATAAACATAATGATAGCTGATTTCATGACAGACGCGGGTTAAAATAAACGCCGTTGAATGTCATGCCATTGCCACGACTCACCTACATCTTAGAAAACGATCGTTTTATTGCCGTACACGACCACTTGTTCGTTGAGCACTAATTGCAGCGCTTTACTCAATACACTCTTTTCAACATCGCGCCCAGCACGCGCCATTTCTAAGGCACTATAACTGTGGTCGACGGGAATCACGTCTTGCTTGATGATCGGCCCTTCATCAAGGCAATTATTCACAAAATGCGCTGTCGCACCGATAATTTTCACCCCGCGCTCCCAGGCTTGGCGATAGGGTGCGGCGCCGATAAAAGCAGGTAAAAAAGAATGATGAATGTTGATGATGCGATTAGGATATTGCGCCACAAAATCTGGGGTTAGCACCCGCATGTACTTAGCCAACACCAGATAATCTGGCTCATATTGCGATACCGCGGCCAACAGTGCTTGCTCGTGTTGAATTCGGTCTAAGCCTTCGTGGCTCACCAGATGAAAGGGAATGTTAAACTTCTCTGCCAATTCACGTAGTGCATCATGGTTGCCCACCACAGCGGCAATCTCGACACTTAAACCACCATAATAGGCTTTCATTAACAAATCGCCTAAACAGTGCGCTTCCTTTGTGACTAACACCACAATGCGTTTTTT
Organism: Shewanella sp. SM74; assembly: GCF_025653725.1. Taxonomy (NCBI): domain Bacteria; kingdom Pseudomonadati; phylum Pseudomonadota; class Gammaproteobacteria; order Alteromonadales; family Shewanellaceae; genus Shewanella; species Shewanella sp. SM74. Next base: position 68,829 of record NZ_JAKKRZ010000015.1, read on the forward strand.
ACCCGCGCTAACTAACGTCATATGATTTTGCGTAGGCAGTACGTCGCGCAGATCCTGCAATAAATGTTCGCTGTTAAAAATGCCCTCTAACTCAGTTCGCATAAAGAAACGCCCTTGGGCATTATCCACAAACTCACTGTTTTTGATGATATTCAGTTTATGAGTAAAACAAACACTGGTGATTTTAGCGATGAGGCCTTGGGCATCAGCGCAATCCGTCAGTAAGATTTTACGTTCTATGGATGGCGAAGTATTACCGCGAGTTTCAGTCATTTGTTGCAAAGTTGGCTCTCCTATATTGTCCCTACATCGAGTTTGCCATAGCAAATCATGCTGAACAGTATGAAAACCCTATAATGCGAAAATAAAAATGATATTTCAGAGGCTTGAATCAATAAAATGTAAAAATTAAGCAGTTAATTTTGTAAAAACACAATCCTAGCGGCGAGTATCTAAGTAACGCTGCAATACTTTACGCAGGGTTTCGGCCTTAGTGCCATAAACCACCTGCACACCTTTGCCCATAACAATCACGCCCTTAGCACCCAACTGACTCAAACGCACCTTATTGACTAACTCAGGCTTGTGCACGCTCAAGCGTAACCGTGTCAAACAAGCATTAAGTTCAACGATATTTTCACGCCCGCCGAGCGCCGCAATAATCGCCCGTAAACTTTCTTTAGGTCCTTTACTGTCGTTATGCTCAAACCTACCGGGAGTTTTCAAATTAAAGGCTAAAATACTCAGTCTAAACAACAGGTAATATATTATGGCGGTTAAAGGCCCAAGGAAAATAAACCAGCTGGCATTACGGGACAATGGAAATAGCAGCGTAAAGTCCACCAGCCCTTGGGAGAATACTATGCTGTGGTGAATATCCAGCATAATACAGACAAAATAAGCGAGCCCAGTGAGTAAGGCGTGAATAATAAATAGAATCGGCGCCACAAACATAAAAGCAAATTCGATAGGTTCAGTCACCCCAGTTAACCAACTGGCCGCCCCCGCCGAGAGCATAATACCCGCCACGCGATTCCGCTCTGAGGGATCAGCACAGCGCCACATTGCCAGTGCAGCCGCCGGTAATCCCCACATTTTAATCAGATAACCACCGGCAAGGTTTCCCGCCTGCGGATCGCCTGCTAAATAGCGCGCCACCTCACCACGAACGACTTCATGCCCCAATAACTGATATTGGCCCACCTCTAAGTAAAAAGGCGCATTCCAAATATGATGTAAGCCAAGGGGAATAAGTAACCGCTCTAATGCGCCATACACGCCAAAAGCAATGGCTGGTTTTTGATAAACCGCCCAGTCAGATACCCGCTCAATCAATAAAGCTAAGGGTGGCCACACATGGGCGAGTACATAACCTAGGCTCATCGCTAGGGGAATAATAAGTAAAGATGCACTGCGACGTCCCTCGAAGAAAGAGAAAATCGCAGGCAAGCGAATATATTGACTCCAACGGACTGCGAGGCAAGTAATACCACCAAGCATCATACCACCTGCAATTCCAGTATCTAAGGTATCCATTCCTAATAAAGGTTGGGTTGGAAGTCGATACAAATCGGCCAGTGCGGCTAACGTCGCTGTCATCACCCCATAACCAAACACTGCCGAAAAGGCGGCAATACCTTGATCGCGACAAAAACCAATAGCAACAGCCACGGCAAATAACATCGGCATAATGGCGAAAATGAGTTTACCTACCGCCAGCATCAGCACTGTCAGCTCTTCGGGCATAAAAGGAATCGGACTAACAGTTAAGCCGAGCATAACCCCAGCTGCGGGTAAAATGGCAATAGGAATAAGCAGCGCTTGGCTTAAGCGCTGGGCAAATTTAAACCACTGTAGATTGACGAAACTACCTAAGCGACGAGCTCGGTTTTGACGACTTGATTCCAGCGTTCTAGCCATTTTATCGCTTCAACCTCAGGTTCCATGGTTTCACAGGCATCAATTTCGAGTAATTCCACCAGCGGCTTAGCGCCAAGTTCACTCAAGAGTGCATCTACAGACTTACCTGCACCGCAGAAAGTCTCATAACTTGAATCACCTAGAGCTATCACACTGTATCTAAGCTCAGGTAAGTAGGGTGCTAGATGTTTAAGATTATGGTACCAAGACTGAATATCATCGGGTAAGTCCCCTTGTCCGGTCGTCGAAGTCACCACCACTAACAATTCATCCTGAGGAGGAATAAAGCTTGCTACCTCATTAGGTTGCCACAATGTGACATCATAACCTAAAACTTGCATTTCTTTCTCTAGGGTTTCAGCGGCAAATTGTGCACTACCATATACAGTGCCAAACACCAGATTCACCTTTTTCATGATACACTCCACATCGCGTTGCAAACCTTATTAGGCTGACCTTACTTTATTGTTCAGCGTATGAGCAAGCTAAGGCGCAAATTTTTTATAAATCAAGCCATTGAGCGTGAGAAAATATCTAATGCGACAGTCCACCCGCCAAAAACACCTCAAACAGCACCATAAAACAACCCATATTCGACGTAAAAACTACTTCCACTCCGCCCAGCAAAATCTCATATCGCCACTTGCACTCACGTCTGGATTCTCAACCTTAGCCGTCATGATGCAAGAGCTGCGGCCACAAACAGCACAAACGCCACAACTCCACGATTAAGCAATCCACCTCGTTTTAAATTCGATGACTTTAGTTTCAATAACAAAGCAAAGTAAATGCACTTAATTTTATTCACGCGGCTAAGTTGATATCACCATATCAAGCATTGGCCGCTTGCTGTTCACGCCTCTTGGGCGATGAATAACTCAGCTTGCTGACTCAAGGTCGCCTCGTCCCAACCTAGCTCGGCAAACACGGTTTCCCACTCAGACTCGAGCTCGGTTTCTATGCTGAGCCGAGTTTGAGTTATTGGGTGTGTAAAGGTGAGTTTTTTTGCGATAAGCCACAGGCGATTAATACCGAAATGCTCACGAAAAAACGCATTTTGCTTACCGTCGCCATGGGTGGTATCACCGACGATGGGGTGTCGTAAATGTGCCATATGCCTTCTGAGCTGATGCTTACGCCCCGTTTTAGGACTCAAACGCACCAGTGCGAAACGGCTAGTGGAATATCGACCCGAAGGATACGGAATTTCAGTATTGAGTAACGGCTCATACGCCGTCACAGCCTCCTGCGCCGCTTTATTAGGATCGGCATTCTTATCGCCTAATTCATCCAACTCAACCTTAAGTGCATAATCTAAAATACCGCTCTCATGCATATTACCGCGCACTAAAGCCAAATATTGTTTTTCAACCGTATGGGAGGCAAATTGCTCACACAGAGCATTGGCCACTTCACTACTCTTGGCAAACAAGAGCACGCCGGATGTCGGCCTGTCGAGACGATGTACAGGAAACACATGACAGCCCACTAAGTCACGGGTTAACTGCATGGCAAAAAATCGCTCCCGACGCGCTAAATAACTGCGGTGGACCAATAAGCCTGCAGGTTTATGAATTGCCACTAAGTGCTCATCTTCATAAAGAATTTCAATCTCAGGCGCCTGCTCTTCTGAATCATCCTCTTGGGATACATTCACTGCATTTTCAGGCGTTTCAAGCCAGATATCATCTTGATTCATTTAACAACATATCCAATTCATTTAATAGGCTAATTAAAGTTTGGCGCGGGGGCATATCCAGCCAAACATGTTCAGCCATAGGGGCAATCGCAATTTGCGTCGGCAATGGCGCCCTCGTTTCGATTAAAGTCTGCATTCTAGGCAGCAAAATAAACTGCAGCCACTGCTCAAGGGGCATAAGATCACAGGCAAAAGGTGCTGTGCTTGCCATTGCAGCGGCAGCAGGCGCTTGCTCAGACCACAACTCGGCCGCTTGCAGCGCGTGGGTAATCTGAACCAATTTAGCTTGGGTTTGACTGTATAACATAGCTTTCAGATCCATTCTCATATTAGCCCTGTGTGATTCGAAAACTTCCCACAATTCACTGGCCGAATAGGTCGATTAAAGTGCCGCAATCATACCATCCAGACGCACTTCCCCCTATAATGGCGCCAATTTATTGAGCCTCTTTGATTGATATGGCAGCCAAATGACTGAAATTACAACTTTAAGCCAGTTTTTAACCACAGCCCAAACCCAGTTCCAAGTGTATGATCTTGGCCGTAGGGTGCAACATATTGATATGCTCGCATTTCACCAAATCGAATCTCTCGCTACGCCTTATCCTTACCCTATTCAAGGGCATGCGCAATTTGCTATTGTCTTTTGGGATGCTAGCCAGCAGCACTTTATTTGGTTTCTAAAGATGGCGTTAGATGAGCAAGGATTACTGTCGCCCGCGCCTCGCTCACAATTTATCGAAATGATATTAGCGGCATTAGGGCAAGATCCCACTCAGCCACTCAGTGATGAGCAGCAAGAACGACTCGCGAATAATCCGTTTAATTTCAAGCCAAGCCAGGAAAAACTTGCCGTATTTAACGCACTAGTTCGTAAACAACTTGGCCAACGCGCTTCATCACAATACGAGTTTGCCGTGCAATATCTGTCAGGCCAAATTGCCCCATCACAATGGCAACATATTGGAATGCAAGGCATAGCTGATGTGTGTGTACGCGCAAAAGAATTTGATCATGAGCAGCACTTGGTATCGAGTTTTGATACGGCCGCCATTGAAGTGCAAATCGCCCTATGCCAATGTCTTGAACACTTACTGATTAGCGACACTCTCGCCGATAAGATTCTCGCGAAACTTCAAGATGCAGCCCCAGAGCACCAAGCCTATTTCCTACGGGCTTTGGCTTCTAGCGCCAAACACAGCCAACAAGCGTTTGAGCATCTACACGGCCAAGCCTCTTTAGATACCAATGCCCTAATCAGTATTGCCGGACGTAACTGGTCGGTATTAAAACAAGATTCAAGTCGCAGTCTTTACTTAGAAGCCCTAGCACTGCAGCCCCAAGCCTTTTTTAATCAGGTCTTTGCTGATATTGTGGCTATTCCTAGTTTGCGCAATCAACTACTAGGCGAGTTAAGAAATCCCAATCGAAGCATTCAACTATCACAAGCCATAGGTGGTTTGTTTAAGGCAGCAAGCAAATGATGTCAGATTTACTGTTAATTATTGGCCTCGTCGTGATTGCCGCATTTTTTTGGCAGTTACGCCAAATGGCAGAGTTGAGCCGTATTTTTGCCGAAAAAGAATGTTGGCGACAAAAAGTGCAACTATTAGCCATAGCAATGGAAACCGCCCGCCCTAGCATTGGCGGCACCACGGGGATTTGTTGGAAAGCGAAATATTTATTTGAATTCAGCACCGACGGCATTAACCAGTACAGTGGCCATATTTGGATGCAAGGCAAGAAAATTCAAAAAATCGAATGGCCTATCTTCCCGGAGCCCGAATGGCAAGAGGCGCCGACAGCGCAGGGGAAATTTGGCGGTTGTGGTACGCAAAGCGGCTGTAGCTCAGGCAAGTGTCATTAAGTATTATCGACTATGATGCCCAAATAAGCTGTTCGCCAGAATTGAGAATAATCAGTTATTCTCTGGTGCTGCAAAATAACTCACTGTAAAAGTTATAAAAGAAAGGGCGCGGCCCTAAAGCCACGCCCTCCTATTCTCTGTTAAGCTATCCCGCTATTTTTGTGCTCCCTGCACCATCCATGCGTCAATCTGCGTCCTGCTTCATCCCTGCTCAATCCTTGAGGTCCTTGTACTCACGTACTTCCCTATCTCTTGGTCATCCAGTCCCAAGCTTGCTCTTTCCTGAGCGGTTCCATCATCATCCATGAAACGGGTATTGCATCCATTCAATTGCACTCCCTGTGCCATTGCCATCCTATGCAATAAGTCTATCAATCCTTGATAGTCTCCCTTCCTTGGTATTGGCTCTCTTTCATCCTGAAAAGCCTATATCCCTATCTTTCCTTAAGTCACATTCCTTAGTCACTGTTCGATCATCCTGATCGCCAACATCCTGTTGCCCGTAACTCCTTCTACAAGATGAATTCTACGCCAACCAACAAAAGTACTCATTGCGGATTATTTAAAATGTTAACGAAGATGGTGAGTTCAATTGACAGAAAATATACTAACCTACTGATATAAATAAAAATAATAACTAGCCACAAGACATGACCACCCTTTGGGCTTACAAATTACTTACATACTTGTGAGAGATCTCTTACACGGAGGATGGCAATTCGAATCAAAAGTAAGCAAAGCGCTAGATGTTCTCCCCTGAAGGACTTATGCATAAACCGCTATCGCTCAAAATTCGACAAGCATTCGGCGCATGACCAAAACACAGACAACACAGAGAGTAAATCATTGGGCAATAAGAGAAGTAAGACTGGTGAACATGCTTTACGGCAAGATGTCTTTAAGCAGCGTTAAGATAAAGTCTGTGTGAATAGCGTTATAGCGTTATAGCTTGGCAAAGCCAGATTAATGCTGAAAATGAACCAAAGAAAAGGGCGCAACTAAAGTGCGCCCCATTTATCCTTTGTAAGCCGTCCTGCTCGGTTTGTGCTCCCTGCACCATCCATGCGTCTGCTTGCGTCCTGCGTCGTCCCTGTAATCCCTTTTCGTCCCTGTGTATCAAACTTACGTGAGATAACACTCAGTCCCTTGACCTGTAAATCCTTTTTACAGAGCCTGTCACTTCCTATGACGTATTCCTATTGCATCCTGCAAAATTTATTTTCCATAGATTAGTACAAGCTGTTCACCCTTATACTTTATCCTTATCTCGACACATCCTGTTTCGAGTTCATGCTTAATCCTTAAGCGTGTCCTGTATTCTTCCTGAAATTCATCATCCTGACGATACAACTCACTGTCCCTAATCATCCTTGAAAAGCAATCCTGCTTTTCCTTAGCCTATCCGAGGCGAATGACAGTTTTCCTACCGTCAGCGATTTCAACCTTGAAATCTTAATTCGTTGCTTCTGGCGTCCCTTTGGCCTGTTTCGCTTTCCTTGCTATCCATTTGCTTTGGCCATGAGTGAATTCTACGTTAACCCTAACTTTTTTGTTCGGCTCAAAGAACGGACTACAAAATTAATTACGGACCAACCAAAGAAAAATAAATACAAACCAATGATTCTATTTAAAATTAAATATTGTAGGGCAAAAAACAATCAAAAAGAAAACATTATGTCCTACAACGTTTGTAAGCGATCTCTCACACGGGCATGGGCATCTCACTCGGGCAGTTTTTTTAACGTTTAAAAAAGCAGCGAATCATCTGCGCAAACATCACCCAATCTGCCATCAAACTGTAAAAAGGATACTGAAATGTCGCGGGTCGATTCTTCTCAAATACGAAGTGTCCCACCCATGCAAAACCATAACCAACAATAGGAATAAACCAGCATAGCCACCAGGCTTGTGAAACCAAGGCAATGCCAATCAGCAGCAGAACTAAACAACTGCCAACAAAGTGTAATTGCCGACAAGTCGGGTGCTGGTGTTGGGATAAATAGAAAGGATAAAAATCGGCGAAACGTTTATAAGAGTTAGTCATCTTGTTGAACCGAATAGAATAAAAGCTGGCCATGGACACTGCCGATACTCAGCTCGCCTATGGATACAAAGTCATGCTGAGTAAACAGTTGCAAGTGGTTCTCCTGAGCGATAAACACACCAATGCCATCCAAATCAGGCTGCTCATCACACCAACTCACCACAGCTTGCACTAACTTATGTCCAAGTCCTTTGTGCTGTTCATTTGGTGCAAGAGCAATAAACTGCAAAATACCGCAGTGCTTACTGGGTAAAAGTTCAATAATACTGGACTCTTTGTTCATTAGTGCTTGAGTCGATTGCCAACCTGTACCTAACAACATCTTTAAGCGCCAATGCCAATAACGCCCTTCCCCTAAAGGCACTTCTTGAGTAACTACACAGGCTAACCCAAAGAGTCTTTCATGGTCGAATAAACCAATGAGGGCTTGTTTTTGTTGCCATAACGTATTGAGTTCTTCCCTGATTGCGGCGCGCAATTTTTGCTCATAAGCGGCTTTGTCTGAGGTAAAGAGTGAATCGACAAAAAAAGGATCATCATGGTAAGCGTTATAGAGAATAGAAGCGGCAATGCGTAAGTCTTCCGCTGTCAAATAGACTGCACGGCAGTCCTCCAGAATTTCATTGTCCATCGTTAGCATTCCTTGACTTAGCTCACACTTTTTATGCGTAACTGTTAATCTACCAAGGAAACTAAAAAGTGCAAATTTTAATCATAGATTGCATTTTTCAATCAGGCGCTTACTCTAAACGAAGGCACTATACTGAAAAGGAAATAATGATGGATACAACTCCAGTAGACTTAAGCCACTTGTTTGAGCAACTCGGTTTAGACAGTAGCGACGAGGCCATAGCGCAGTTTATTGCAACCCATGATATCGACCATCACATCCATTTAAGCCAAGCGCCCTTTTGGACCCCTGCCCAAAAGAGCTTTATCATTGAAGGTTTAGAAGCCGATGCCCTCTGGACTGAGCCCATTGAGCAACTCGATACTCAGCTACGTAAGCTATAAAACTCGCGGGTTAAATTTTACTGTAAGCCGTTTCACCCCAACCCACTAAGGCATTGTTGCTCAGCACGATAGGCGTGCATTCATCCTTAGTGGTTTTTCCATCGCCATTATTACGCTGGGTACGATAAAACAACACTAAGACTTCTTTATTGGCTTCACCTTGTTGAGCACTTTGTTGAATATAGGCTTCACTAAAATCAGCGGTGCCCATTAAGATCATCACTTGGTCTTTAGGCATACCTAAACTCAGTTTGGTTAAGTTAGTGCGATTTTTATCCTGCACTTTCTCCCAAGATTCGCTGCTATCCCAACCCGATTCTCCATCACCGACATTGACCACGCAGCCGCTAAGACCTAAGCTTGCGAGCCCTAAAAAAGTGATGGCGATAAGTTTGTTATTCAATTTATGGTTCATCATGTGACATCCTGTGTAATTATTATTGAAGCTTAAAAAATGGTATTTCGGCTGTACAATAAGCAAAATAAATGCCACAAGACAACACACTGTTTTTAAATGAAAAACTTAATTATTATTTTAAAATTGGTTTAAACAATTCAACAAAGTAAGGAATTTTGCTAATTATGAGTCCCCTTGACCAAGTATTAGCGGCCGCACGTTCGCTCGAAGCCTGCGGTAAAGTACCGAGCCTTGCCTTAATTAAAACCCGTTTAGGTAGTAGCCTACCTTTACCTATATTGATCCAAGGCTTACAGCAATTTAAATCTATGCCTAAGGCAGATCGCGAGCGTTTAACTGAGTTGCAAACTATCAGCCCTACAACTGACGTTCCCGCAACTAACGATACCTTAACCCTTGCAGTGCTCGCCGAGCGCCTGCAGATGCAACAGGCGTATTTTGAACGTCATGCTGAGCAGCAAAAAACAGAAATAATGCAATTAAAAAACGAACTGCTTGAACTTAAACAACGCATCAACTTATTAGAAATCCAAGGAAAAACAGCTTAATGTTTGTCACTGAACTGCGCTTCGAATGCTTCGCCGACACCACGATATCTGCCGCCGAGAAGGCCATTAATCAGCTCCTTGAAGCCTATCGAGCTAATGGCCAAATCTTAGGACGAGAATTTGCGGTCGCCTTTAATGACGGTGAGTTTAGAGTGCGTTTATTGATGCCAGAGAAAAGCAGTTTAGCGCACAAATATCACAGCCCTTGGGTCAAAAAAGCCTTAGTAGAATTAACCGACGCTAAACTACTCGCGCCGCGGGAAAAGTTTATTGGTCAGGATATCAATTCTGAAGTAAGTAATACCGAAACACCCAGCTGGCAACTGCTATACACCAGTTTTGTGCATATGTGCTCGCCCCTACGTAGCGGCGACAATTTATTGCCCATTCCCCTGTACCGTATACCCGCAACCTTTAATGGCGATCATAAACGTATTATCCGTTGGCAGAGCGAATGGCAAGCCTGCGACGAGCTGCAAATGGCTGCAGCCACTAAGGCAGAATTTGCCGCGCTAGAGGAATTATCGAGTCCTGACAGTGATTTATTTCGCAGAGGTTGGGATTTGCGCGGTCGTATCGAATATCTCACTCAGATCCCGACCTATTACTACTTATATCGCGTTGGCGGCCAAGATTTGGCCTCAGAAAACACGCGACCTTGCCCACGTTGTGGCGGTCATGATTGGAAACTCGATGAACCTTTATTGGATATGTTCCATTTTCGCTGCGAGCCTTGCCGCATAGTGTCGAATCTGTCTTGGGATCATCAATAACATCTGTTTATCCCTTGCAGAACTCAACCTAAGATAAGCCACGCTTAGGTTGAGTTAATACTTAGGTTGAGAATAAAAATGTCGCTCACAGAAGTTAACGTTTACCGAAAAGGTTTTGCCACATACGTTTAAAACTGGCGAAAATACCAGGATGTTCTAATGCGGGCATAGGTAGTTCTTCATGTTTAACGGGTGGTGCTATCCGTGGCGATAATGCTTCAATAAACGCAGTCAAACTCGAGGACAATTGCTCAGATTGCACTTCACCAGGGATTTCAATCCATACGCTACCATCACTGTTATTGATGGTGAGCATTTTATCTCCCTCATCTAACAGACCGATAAACCAAGTCGGTGACTGCTTCAGTTTTTTCTTCATCATCAGATGACCAATCAAGTTTTGTTGCAGGCAGTTAAAATCGTCATCATTCCAGACTTGCAGTAACTCCCCCGTGCCCCACTTAGAGTTAAATAATACTGGTGCGGAGAAATAATGACCGTAAAAATCATTGATCTCTGGCCATAAAGTTAACTCCAGTGCATGCTCTACATTGGCGAAACTGCCTTCAACTTTGCGTTTCACTGGCTGCCAAGAAACAGCCTGTTCAAGATCGGGTTGAAATTCGCCTTGAATACACACAGAAGGCTCACCCTGTGGGTAATAACGCGGTAGTTCACCTAAACTCGTTAAGTAAGCTTGATGATAGTTTTGCAAAAATTTATCGAGTGCGGGCAGACAAGACACTTAAGCACAATCCAATTTCAGGTATAATGTGCGCCTATTTTGACATGGAAACAGTATTGATGACACAGAATCACGATCCCTATAGTGATGCGCAAGCGCTTGTTGGCCTGACTTTAGGTAAAGCCACCAACTACCAAGCCGAGTATGATGCGTCGCTGCTGCAAGGGGTTCCACGCTCACTAAACCGTAATGCTATTGCACTCACTGGGACGTTACCGTTTCATGGTGCCGATATCTGGACGGGTTATGAGCTGTCTTGGTTAAATGCCAAAGGTAAGCCTATGGTGGCCATAGCTGAATTTCATTTAAGCTATGAAAGCCTGAATCTGATTGAGTCGAAATCGTTCAAACTGTATCTCAATAGCTTTAATCAAACCAAGTTTGATAGCCTAGATTCACTGCAAAAAACCTTAGTGCAAGACTTAAGTCAGTGTGCTCAAGGTGATGTTAGCGTTAAGATTATCGAGCCCAAAAGCTTTGGTATTCAGCGTATTATTGAGTTGCCAGGCACTTGTATTGACGATCTCGATATTGAAGTCAGCGATTATAGTTTTAATCCTGATTACTTAGTTAACAGTACAGACGATAAGCAAACGGTCGCGGAAACGCTTAATTCAAACCTGCTGAAATCCAACTGTTTGATCACTTCGCAACCCGATTGGGGCAGCGTGATGATCCGTTATCAAGGCCCTAAAATCGATCGTGAGAAACTGCTGCGCTATTTGATTTCTTTCCGCCAACATAACGAATTCCACGAGCAATGTGTCGAGCGAATTTTCGTCGATTTAAAACGTTTCTGTCATTGCACTAAATTGACGGTTTACGCCCGCTACACGCGTCGCGGTGGTTTAGATATCAACCCTTATCGCAGTGACTTCGAGCAACCTGGTGAAAGCCACAGACTCGCAAGACAGTAATGACCTTCCTAGGCTATTAGATTAACAATCTGAGATAGAAAATAAAATTTAAAAACTGCAACAAAGCTCTGAGTCGCTAGCCCTAGCTGCTCGCTAGATTCAGAGCTTTTTTATTCACAGTGTTTGCACTCGCATTGAGCAATAAACGCCGTAGCCATTGATGGCTCGGGTTTTGGGTATATTTACTGCTCCACACCATATACAAATCAATTGGCCTTGTTTTCAGGGGCATAGGTAAAATCTGTAAGCCGAACATCTCAGCGTACTGACTGGCGTACCGCAAAGGCGCTATGCCTATCGCCTCACTTTTGCCGACAGTTGCAAACATACTCAATAGAGATGATTGCTCACTGTACATTTTGCGCCTTGGTAACACGCCTTCGGTAAACAAATCCCCCGCAGTCAAATTAAAACGCCTTAGATTCAAAAAGACGTGTTTCTCCTCAAAATACTGTTCATGGCTAATGACACCTTGAATACGAGGATGCTGCAAACTGACGATACAAACGAGGGTTTCGGTGAAGAGTAATTTACTCGAGAGCAAACTTTGCTGCGCGGGCTTAATGTCTATGGCAACGGCGACCCGCTCAAGCAAAATATCGCGATATAGATCATCCTCCTGCGGCGGCGACTCGCGGAAAATGACTTCAATATCCGCATTCTGTAACAAAGCCTGCACGCCTGATTGCAGCGCTTCGATAACCGACTCATTAGCATATACATAAAAGCGCCGCTGGCTCGAGTTGGGATCAAAATGCTCAAACCCCAGTAATACGGTTTCAATATCCGCCATGGGCTGCTCAAATTTACGGTACATCTCCCGTGCCACCGATGTAGGCTCAATTCCCCGTCCAACCCGATTAAACAGCGACTCCCCGACCCAAGCCCTGAACCGGCTTATCGCATTACTCACGGAAGACTGAGTTAAATCTAACTCCTGTGCCGCTTGGGTGAATGAACGAGTACGGTAAACCACCATAAACACGCGTAATAAATTTAAATCTAATGGCTTTCGTGTCGGCATAAAAGAGTGCACTCATTCACTATATGAATATTACAACCCAAGCTAACTCGAGTTATCTAAATACACAAGCTGGCTATACTCAAACCATCGACGACACTATCCCACTTTTCGGTAGGTAAAATAATGCAAAAATCTTTGATGACAATGAGTATTATCGCCAGCTTCTCTTTAAGCGCCGTGGCCGCTGAACACGAGCATGAACATATTAGCCTGCACTATCAGGGAAAGCCTGCCACCGAGCAAACCATTGCGGTAAATAAAGCCTCAGCAGCAAGCCTTAATTTTGCTGACAAAAAAGCCTTTGAAGAGTTTTCTAAAAATCTTATTGCTGAACTCGATGAACCAACAGCAGCCATTTTACGTGCCGATTTCAGCTTTATTGGCGACAAAACCCCAGACACAGTCAACCCTTCACTTTATCGCCAAGCTCAATTGAATATGGTGTCTAACGGCTTATACAAGGTCACAGATGGCATTTATCAAGTGCGTGGCACAGACTTATCGAACTTAACCCTTATCCGCGGTAAAACGGGTTGGATCCTTTATGACGTGCTGCTCACCAAAGAAGCGGCAAAATTATCCCTCGAGTTTGCGCTTAAACACTTGCCCGAGGGCAATAACTTACCCGTAGTCGCGATGATTTATTCCCACAGTCATGGAGATCATTTTGGCGGCTCCCGCGCCATCAAAGAGATGTATCCGAATGTCAAAGTCTATGGTTCCAATAACATCACCAAAGAAATTGTCGACGAAAACGTGCTTGCCGGTAATGCCATGAGCCGCCGCGCCGCCTATCAATACGGCGCAACATTAGAGCGAAACAATCAAGGCATTGTCGATGCCGCACTTGCTAAGGGATTATCCAAAGGCGAAGTGACCTACGTTAAACCCGATGTCACCTTAAATGCAAAAGACAAGTGGGAAACACTCACCATTGATGGCATCGACATGGTGTTTATGGATGCATCAGGCACAGAAGCCGCCTCGGAAATGGCCACCTATATTCCCTCAATGAAAGCATTGTGGACCGCAGAGCTCACCTACCACGGCATGCACAACATTTATACCTTACGCGGGGCAAAAGTTCGAGATGCGATAAAATGGTCTAAGGATATCAACGAATTACTGACCCATTTTGGTAATGATGCACAGGTTATATTCACTGCCCACTCAGCCCCCGTATTTGGCAATACTGATGTAAACCAATACTTAAGAATGCAAAGGGATAACTATGGCCTAGTGCATAATCAAACCCTGCGTTTAGCTAATAATGGCGTGGGTATTCAAGATATTGGCGATGCGATTCAAACCACTATCCCTAAGGCTGTGCGCGATACTTGGTACACCAATGGTTACCACGGTACCTACAGCCATAATGCCAAAGCCGTGTACAACATGTACCTTGGCTATTTCGATATGAATCCCGCCAACTTAAACCCACTACCGACAAAAGATGAAGCGACGAAATTTGTGGAGTATATGGGCGGTGCCAAAGCCGTAGTGAAACACGCCAAAGCCGACTATGCCCAAGGCGAGTACCGTTTTGTGGCCACCGCACTCAATAAGGTCGTGATGGCAGAACCTAATAATAAAGAGGCAAGACAATTACTTGCCGATACCTATGAGCAACTGGGTTATCAAGCCGAAGGGGCTGGCTGGCGCAACATTTACCTCACTGGCGCCCAAGAGTTACGCGTAGGCATTCAACCCGGCGCGCCTAAATCGGCCTCAGCAGATATTTTAGGAGAAATGGACATATCGACCCTGTTTGACTTCCTTGCCGTAAAAGTCGATAGCCTCAAAGCTGCTGAACTTGGGCTAACCAGGCTTAATGTGATTAACCCCGACACCCAAGAAACGCTCTATGTTGAACTAAGCAACGGTAATTTAAGCAATATTAAGGTTGATAAACCAATGGAGGCCGATGCCAATCTTTATATTGATAAACGCTATATTACGGGGATTTTACTCGGAAAAGTCACACTTAAAGAGTTACTGGCCAAGGGTACTGCCAAGTTAGAAGGTGATAAAGATACCTTCGGTAAGATAGCGTCGACCTTAGTAAAGTTCGATGAAAGCTTTGAAATCGTCCCATTACCAAGCACAAAATAACCAAATAAACGCCCCGAATCTTCAGGGCGTTTTATGGAAAAATTACACTAGCACTAACCATTCTGACACTTGGCGAGTCGAGTTCTGTAAGCAAAAGAGTGAAGTACGGATAGCCATTTTCACGACATGTTCTCTCTCGCGCACTCCTTAAAGGCCAGATTAAAGTAAGATAATTAATTCGCAGACTCTGGCGTTGGGACTGAAGTTTTGCACTCAAGCAATAACTGCTGAAAATGCGCGCCTAAGTCTTGCTGGGCAAATTGCTCACTCGCGGTCACCATTTGCTTAAGGCTTTGTAAGGCTTGATCTAAACCTTGTTGCTCGATAAGACTTTTAGCATAAGCCGCCGCATCGGCGCCCTTTTGTAGCAAGCTCGCGACCTGATCAAAACTGATGTCTTGCTCCATTACTTTCTGTAAGTCACCCAGCAGTTCTGCCACTTTAGCCGACTCCACCAGCGAACCTTCAACATTGACTAACTTACCCAACGGATCTTGGCTGAGTTTTCCAGCCACACAGGCCGAAACTGTGCCTGCTGCCGCGCTTTGAGCCACAACATCTAAGCCATTGGCACGAATTTGCTCAACCACTTGCTGCAACTGTGGATCTTGGGCTAACCAAGCC
This sequence comes from Shewanella sp. SM74, assembly GCF_025653725.1. Taxonomy (NCBI): domain Bacteria; kingdom Pseudomonadati; phylum Pseudomonadota; class Gammaproteobacteria; order Alteromonadales; family Shewanellaceae; genus Shewanella; species Shewanella sp. SM74. The sequence goes on from NZ_JAKKRZ010000015.1 coordinate 84,534, forward strand.
TGCTCCAATTGCTGCTTTTCATCGCCACCAAAATAACCACAACCAGATAGCAACACCATCATAGTGGTAGGTATTAGGCACTTAATCCGTTTCATTGTTAAACCTCATTTATTTCATTCAAATTCAAAATATTATGGGCGTGACTATACCCAGCAATGTTTAACCGAAGATGAATAAGACAAGTTAACCATAATCGGCAAGTAAGGCTTCTATGTTGCTCAGTTGCGACGTTAGCATTATGGAAATCTCGGTGTTACCAGCATGCCCTAAGCTCACGGCAAAACGGTACTCCTCGGTCAAACGCCCAAAATAGGTTTGCCAATACAATGAACTTGCATCAATGGTTTGCAGCGGGATATTAGGATAGACACTCAGCAAAGGCGCCACACCATAGAACGGCATCAACGCTGCATCTTGGCATCTAAGCTCAACCAATCCGGCCACCAATTGCTCGAATGGCTTTAGATCAAAGCCGAAGGATTTAAGCGACTGCGCTAAACCTAGGCCAGTCGCCTTAATATAGGATTCCTTTAACGCCCATAAATCGAAAAAGCGCTGCCGCTGACTCGCTTCATCGGCGAGAGCGAGCAAGGCTGACGTTTCTTGGGGAGAAAAATAATGATTTAGGATTGGATAGATATCCGTCTTCGGCCGCGATCTTTCAATATCGACCCCAAATAAACCAGACTCAACACCATGAAACTGAGTCACACCAATCAATAACCAATCGCCGCTATGGCTTAAGTTAAACTCAAGCCCCGTTTGCTGTTGCAATTTTGCCGTTAAACTCGGCTTACCCTTAGCGCCATATTCAAAACACCACTCGTGTGGCAATAAATCCGCATAGCGAGATAACACGGCCCGCAACGCTGCCCTGACCTGTAATCCCTTTATTTGCGCCTTGGGATCGCGATAACGCGCGACCTTAGCGAGTTCATCATCACTTAACCAAGACTGAGCGAGTGATGTTTGCGGCAATGAAATATCGCTCAGTGGAATAAAAAATAGATCCACATTCACGCCGTTTTTGCTAGATGTTCTGGAGTCGGTCATTTGAGAGCCTTGCAGGACAAAGCCTTGCGGCTGATGGTTATCATTGTCTGGCTTTTTGGAGAGCACTTAGCAACATTCTTATCTGGGTTCATCATTATTTGAGTTCATTATGCATCTTAAATAGTTTCAACTAAGCCCAAGTTCAATTCTTAGCAGCACTCTAATTAGAGCAATTCTTAGAACGACTCTGAACGCCATCCTAAGCGCAAATTTTTGCTGCAATTGCGCCAAGATTTTGCGCCAAAATTAACAGGTTTAGCAGCACAGTCTCATTCATGACGAAAGGGCAGTAAGCCAATATTGGGCTATTTTACCCCGCTAACTCAAAAAAGCGGTCTTTATCGCCCCTAAAAATTTAATTCTTCCACTATCAAAGTATTAAAAAGCCCAAGCGGTCAACGAAAACCCAACATAACGCACAGAAAATACCATTACTCAACGAAAGCCAATAAATTCCAGTCCCAGATGATTGTATCGACCCGAAACCTCAGGTAATCTGCATCCCCATTAAGTGACACAGATGATAAGCACAGGTTTTACGATGAGTGTCACTATGTTCTTCAAGAGTGCCACAGCTGACTCAGCCAAAATGGCTTCTCAGTCCCAATAGATTATGTCGGATGATAATTATTATTAATGGCAGCTCGCGACTCTCAATCTAAAGCGCCGTCTTACGCCCCCAAGAGCACGACTCAAGCGGCGAAAAAAGACAGCGCACCTCGGCATAGCAACGCCACCACTACGCCTGAAATGCGACTCTTTATCCAACAATCGGATCTGAGCGTCAGCCAGCTGGCAAAAATTTTAAATATCACCGAGGCAACGGTGCGTAAGTGGCGGAAGCGTGAGTCCATCAGCAACAGTTCGAATACGCCCCACCACCTCAATACCACGCTCACGCCGATGGAAGAATATGTGGTGGTGGGATTACGCTACCAACTCAGACTCACCTTAGATAGATTGCTCAACGTCACCCAAACCTTTATTAATCCCAATGTGTCGCGCTCCGGCCTTGCCCGTTGCTTAAAACGCTACGGCATATCGCGGCTCGATGAGTTTGAAGCACCGCAAGTCCCCGAACGCTATTTTAATCAATTGCCTGTGACGCAAGGCAGCGATATCCAAACCTATACGGTCAATCCAGAAACCTTGGCCAAAGCCCTCGCATTGCCGAGTACCGACGGCAATACTGTGGTGCAAGTGGTGTCACTCACCATACCGCCGCAGCTCACTGAGCAAGCTCCAAGCTCAGTACTATTAGGCGTAGACACGGCAAGTGATTGGATTTACCTCGATATTTATCAAGACAGCAATACCCAAGCGACCAATAGATATATCGCCTATGTCCTTAAACATGGGCCGTTTCATTTACGAAAGTTGCTCGTTCGCAACTATCACACCTTCTTAGCCCGTTTTCCCGGTGCCCATGGCACGCCAAAGACAAACGCGGCTAAATCCCAAAACAAGGTCACCGTATCCAGGTCGACCCGTGGAGACTCTTTATGAGCCATACCCCTTCTGTACCTAATTCAGCAACTGATTCTACGAAAGAGTCAAAAAAAGATAAACGACTCAACAAACGTTTAAAAGATATGCCCGTTGCCATCGTCGGCATGGCCAGCATCTTCGCTAACTCGCGTTATTTAAATAAATTTTGGGATTTGATCAGCGAAAAAATCGATGCCATTACTGACATCCCAGACACCCATTGGCGCGCCGAAGATTACTACGATGCCGACAAAAGCAAAGCCGATAAAAGCTACTGTAAACGCGGTGGTTTTTTACCAGAAGTCGACTTCAATCCAATGGAATTCGGTCTGCCGCCCAATATTCTTGAGCTGACAGATACCTCGCAACTGCTGTCGCTGATTGTCGCCAAAGAAGTGCTTGCCGACGCCAATCTGCCCACCGATTACGATCGTGATCGTATCGGCATTACCCTAGGGGTTGGCGGTGGTCAAAAAATCAGTCAGAGCTTGAACTCGCGCCTGCAATATCCAGTGCTTAAAAAAGTATTCAAAAGCAGCGGCCTGAGCGATGAAGACAGCGAAATGCTGATCAAAAAGTTCCAAGACCAATATATCCACTGGGAAGAAAACTCTTTCCCTGGGTCCTTAGGCAACGTGATTGCAGGCCGTATCGCCAACCGTTTTGATTTTGGCGGTATGAACTGTGTGGTCGATGCTGCCTGTGCGGGCTCGCTTGCCGCTATGCGTATGGCGTTGACGGAACTGACCGAAGGTCGCAGCGACATGATGATCACTGGTGGTGTCTGTACCGATAACTCGCCGTCCATGTACATGAGCTTCTCAAAAACGCCAGCCTTCACCACCAATGAAACCATTCAACCCTTTGATATCGATTCAAAAGGCATGATGATCGGCGAAGGGATCGGCATGGTCGCGCTTAAACGCCTTGAAGATGCCGAGCGCGATGGCGACCGAATTTATGCCGTCATCAAAGGCGTTGGCGCCTCATCGGACGGTAAGTTTAAGAGTATTTATGCGCCGCGCCCCGAAGGCCAAGCTAAAGCTCTCGAACGCGCTTACGACGATGCAGGTTTTGCCCCGCACAGCATTGGCTTAGTTGAAGCCCATGGCACGGGTACTGCAGCAGGTGATGTAGCTGAATTCAACGGCTTAAAATCAGTATTTGCCCAAGGCAACGACACAAATCAACATATCGCGTTAGGTTCAGTGAAATCCCAAGTGGGCCACACTAAATCAACTGCGGGTACTGCGGGGGTGATAAAAGCCGCGCTGGCACTGCATCACAAGGTATTGCCTGCGACCATTAACGTCAGCCAGCCTAATCCAAAACTGAATATCGAAAGTTCGCCATTCTATTTAAATACCGAAACGCGCCCATGGTTCCAACGCGCCGATGCAACACCGCGCCGTGCTGGCGTCAGCTCCTTTGGTTTTGGCGGCACCAACTTCCATCTCGTATTAGAAGAATACAAACCTGAGCATAGCCGTGACGAGCAATATCGTCAGCGCAGTGTGCCGCAGACACTATTGTTTGCCGCCGCCAATAAAGCCGCGCTGCTTAGCGAGTTAAAAGCTGCGCTGAGCCAAAGCGTGAACACGAGCGCAAACACGAATAAGAGCAGCGCTGCGAGTCTGAACGCTATCGCTCAGCAATATCCGCTGCGCGTGCTGGCAAGCACAGATGCCCGTTTAGGTTTTGTGGCTAAGGATATCGCACAGCTGCAAGCTCAGTTAAATCAATCGATTGCGCATTTAGAAACCAATGCAATTGAAGTGTGGCAATTACCTTCTGGTATCAGCTACCGCTCTCATGCCTTAGTGGCTCAGAATGAATCAAAGAAAGTAGCCGCCCTGTTTGCCGGTCAAGGTTCACAGTACCTCAACATGGGCCGCGAACTCGCCTGCCATTTCCCTGAAATGCGCCAACAAGTGATGGCCAGCGATAAGGTATTTGCTCACCACGGCCAAACACCGTTATCCAACATCCTTTACCCTATTCCGGCATTCGATGCCGATGCGGTGAAAGCCCAAGAAGCGGCGCTGACCAATACCCTGTTCGCCCAAAGCGCCATAGGCGCGGTTTCAATGGCGCAATATTCGTTATTAACGCAAGCGGGGTTTGCCCCCGATATGGTGGCAGGTCACAGCTTTGGTGAACTGTCAGCCCTTTGCGCGGCAGGCGTGATTTCCAATGAAGATTACGTCGAACTGGCCTTCGCCCGTGGGCACGCCATGGCGCAAGTGCCGAGCGATACCGCGAGTAAAGCCGCAGACACTGGAACTCAAACTGACTTAGGGACAATGTTCGCCATCATTCTTAAGCAAAAGAATGATATCGATGCGCTCAATAGCTGTTTAGCCCAGTTTGATGGCGTTAAAATTGCCAACTACAACGCGCCAACACAATTAGTTATCGCAGGTGGCACAGAGCAAACTCAGCTGGCCGCTAAAGCCATTAGCGAACTGGGCTTTAAAGTGATTGCCCTGCCTGTCTCAGGCGCGTTCCATACCCCATTGGTTGGACACGCACAAAAGCCATTTGCCAAAGCCATTGATAAAGCTAAATTCAGCGCACCTTCTGTCGCACTTTATGCCAACGGCACGGGTCAATTGCACCCAAGCGATGGCAAAGCCATTAAAGCAGAATTCAAACAACATATGCTGCAATCGGTTCGCTTTAGCGAACAACTGCAGGCCATGTATGACGCTGGCGCCCGTGTGTTTGTTGAGTTTGGCCCTAAGAACATACTGCAAAAGTTAGTTGAAAATACCTTAGGCGAACACTTAAATGAGCTTTGTCTTGTCAGCATGAACCCTAATCCTAAGGGCGACAGTGACAGTCAATTACGCTTAGCCGCAGTGCAACTCGCGGTAGCCGGCGTGGCGTTAACTGAGGTTGACCCCTATCAAGCCGTCACGTCACAAGAGATTGCCGAGCGTGAAGCGCCATCGGCGATGAACATCAAACTCACCGCCACTAACCATATTAGTGCTGCGACCAAAGCTAAGATGGCCAAATCCCTCGCCACAGGCTGCGTGACTAGCCAAGTGCAATATGTGGATCGCATTGTTGAAACGGTTGTCGAAAGAGAAGTCGAAAAAATCGTTGAGAAAGAAGTCATCGTCGAAAAAGTGGTTGAAAAAATAATAGAAGCGGAAGCGAATCAAGTGGCAACTGTTGAAATGAAACAAAGATCCCCAAGCGTGACGCAAGGCTTAAGCAATCACCAGCAACAAGCGACGGCGCAATTGAACCCAAGCGTCAGCGGCGATGCATTAACGGCATTTTTCAGCGCACAATCTCAAGCGGCGCAGTTGCATCAACAGTTTTTAGCTATCCCGCAGCAATACGGCGATACCTTCACGACACTGATGACTGAACAAGCCAAGATGGCAAGCCTTGGCATTGCAATCCCTGAAAGCCTGCAACGCTCGATGGAAATGTTCCACCAGCATCAAGCGCAAACCCTGCAAAGCCACACCGAATTTATGCAGCTACAAAGCAGTAGCAGCCAAGCGGCCTTGGCGATGTTAAACAATGCGCCGATTAACTTTACTCCAGCAGTTGCAAGTCAGCCACGAGCAACTGCGCCGGCTCCAGCACCTTTTGCTGCATCGACAGTTGCGCACAATGCCGCACCAGTAGCGGCTCAGGCTGTTGCGATGAGACCAGCAATTAACACACCTGTTGCACCTGTTGTGCAAACCGCTCCCGTTGCTCATGCGCCTGCTGCGACAGTACAAGTTGCGCCAGCAGCTCCTGCCGCTCCTGCATTAGTCATGCCTGCTGTAGTGATGCCAGAAGTGACACCTGTGGCAACAGCAACGAGCGGTTTAAGCGCTGCGTTAGTACAACAAACCATGATGGCTGTGGTGGCTGACAAGACTGGCTATCCGACTGAAATGCTGGAGCTCAGCATGGATATGGAAGCCGATTTAGGTATCGATTCGATTAAGCGCGTTGAAATCCTAGGCACAGTGCAAGACGAGCTGCCGGGCTTACCTGAACTCAGCCCAGAAGATTTGGCTGAGTGCCGTACCTTAGGTGAAATCGTTGACTACATGAACAGCAAATTGCCAGCGGCTGACCAAGTTGTAGTTTCTACAACAACGCCAACAACTCCTGCAGCCAGCGGTTTAAGCGCTGCGTTAGTAAAGCAAACTATGATGGCAGTGGTGGCCGATAAGACAGGTTACCCCACTGAAATGCTGGAACTTGGCATGGATATGGAAGCCGATTTAGGTATCGATTCTATTAAGCGCGTTGAAATCTTAGGCACAGTACAAGACGAACTGCCGGGTTTACCAGAGCTCAGCCCAGAAGATCTGGCCGAGTGTCGCACCTTAGGTGAAATCGTTGACTACATGAACAGCAAGCTGCCTGCGGCTGGCCAAGTTGTAGTTTCGACAACCGCTCCTACCGCTAATAGTTTAAGTGCTGCACTTGTTCAACAAACCATGATGGCTGTGGTGGCTGACAAAACAGGCTATCCGACTGAAATGCTGGAGCTCAGCATGGATATGGAAGCCGATCTCGGTATCGATTCAATTAAGCGCGTTGAAATCTTAGGCACAGTGCAAGACGAGCTGCCGGGTTTACCTGAGCTCAGCCCAGAAGATCTGGCCGAGTGTCGCACCTTGGGTGAAATCGTTAACTACATGCAAAGTAAGCTTACACAAAATGACAAGCTGCCTGCAGCGGGCGCAGTTATCGTAGCAACTCATGTGACAACTGCCGCACCTGCCGCCAGCGGTTTAAGCGCTGCGTTAGTGCAACAAACTATGATGGCTGTGGTCGCCGACAAGACAGGCTACCCCACTGAAATGCTGGAACTCAGCATGGACATGGAAGCCGATCTAGGTATCGACTCCATCAAGCGCGTTGAAATCTTAGGCACAGTGCAAGATGAGCTACCGGGCTTACCTGAGCTGAATCCTGAAGATCTGGCCGAGTGTCGCACCTTAGGCGAAATCGTTGACTACATGAACAGCAAATTGCCAGTAGTTAGCGCGGTAGCAGTTGCACCAGCGGCAAAAGTTGAAGCAACGCCAGCACAAGTTCCAGCGAATAACGGTTTAAGCGCTGAAAAAGTCCAACAAACCATGATGTCAGTGGTGGCCGACAAGACGGGCTACCCCACTGAAATGCTGGAACTCAGCATGGATATGGAAGCCGATTTAGGTATCGATTCCATCAAGCGCGTTGAAATCTTAGGCACAGTACAAGACGAGCTACCAGGTTTGCCTGAACTCAATCCTGAAGATCTGGCCGAGTGTCGCACCTTAGGTGAAATCGTTAGTTATATGCAAAGAAAGCTAGGCCAAAACGCGGTAAGCCAGAATGCCGCGCCAGTTAGCGCTGTCGTTCAGCCTGAACCTACTATCGATTTACCCCCACATAGTGAGGTGGTGCTAAAAAAGTTGCCAGCGGCGGCTGAGCTAACGCAACTATCGCCACAGCAATCGTCAAAGCAATCAGCGCAAAAAGCTCTGCCACGCGTTTTTGCTAAAGATGCCTGCATTATCATTAGCGATGATGGTCACAATGCTGGCGTACTTGCCGAGAAATTGCATGCTCAAGGTCTAACGGTTGCGGTTGTGCGCTCGCCAGAAAGCCTTGTAGCCAGTGCATCACCGCTCAATAGCCACATTGCCAGCTTCACATTGGCGGCGATTGACGATGCCAGCATCAGCGCAGTGATTAATGAGATCAAAAGCTTAGGTACAGTTGCAGGCTTTATTCATCTGCAACCACAACATAAAACCTCAGCAGATACTAAAGGTTTAGTGTTGTCCAGTGCCGCCAAAGCGTCGGTCGAGCAAGCATTCTTGTTCGCCAAGCACTTACAACCCCTGCTAACAACAGCAGCAACCGCCAATACTGGTAGTAGTTTTATCAGCGTCAGTCGTATCGACGGTGGCTTTGGTTATCTTAACCACAGCCAAATTGCCCGCAGCGAGTTAAACCAAGCGGCATTGGCAGGTCTGACTAAAACCTTGAGTCACGAGTGGCCAAGCGTGCATTGCCGCGCCTTAGATATCGCGCCAGCACTTGATGCCAAGCAACTGGCCAATGCAGTGATCGCTGAGCTCTTTGCAACCGATAACGTATTGGAAGTCGGTGTTAGCCAAGGCGCAGCCCAAGCACTTGAGCGCGTAACCTTAGTTGCTGGCAAGGCTGATACCCGCCACAGCGCGGCAAACTTGACGAGTGCAGATAAAATACTGGTGACCGGTGGCGCAAAAGGCGTGACCTTTGAATGTGCCTTGAGTCTGGCAAAACGCAGCAAGGCGCACTTTATCCTTGCTGGCAGAAGCAGCCAACAAACCATTCCCGCTTGGGCACAGGGTAAAAATAACAGCGAACTTAAAGCCGCAGCTATTGCCCACATTCAAAGCTTGGGCGAGAAACCCACGCCAAAACAAGTGGATGCCTTAGTATGGCCAGTTCAAAGCAGCCTAGAAATTGCAGCCGCACTAGAAGCCTTTACCGCCGTGGGCGCGAGCGCCGAGTACTTAAGCCTCGATGTTAACAATCCAGACGCAATCGCCAGCACGATAGTGCCGATTACCGAGTTATCACCTATTACCGGCATCATCCATGGTGCGGGCGTACTCGCCGATAAACACATCCAAGACAAGACCTTAGATGAGTTAGCACGGGTGTACGGCACTAAGGTCACAGGCATTAGCAATCTGCTTGCCGCACTGGATTTAGATAAAGTAAAACTGATCGCCCTGTTCTCTTCGGCGGCGGGTTTTTACGGTAATACCGGCCAAAGCGATTACGCCATGTCCAACGACATACTCAACAAAGCCGCACTGCAACTGGCGCAGCAACTGCCAAATGCCAAAGTGATGAGCTTCGATTGGGGTCCGTGGGACGGCGGCATGGTGAATCCTGCGCTGAAAAAGATGTTTATGGATCGCGGTGTTTATGTGATCCCGTTAAAGGCGGGTGCTGAGTTATTTGCGAGCCAATTACTGAGCAACACAGGCGCACAATTGCTGGTCGGTACTGATATGCAAGGCACAGTTCCAAGTGACGAGCAAGCAACTCAAGGTAGCAATCTAAAAAAGCCTGAAGCGGATCTGACCACTGACTCGTCGGGTCCGCATGCTTTGCTTAACGCTTTAAATCCAAGCGCAGTAAATATAAGCGCTGTAAAACTGCAGCGTACACTGGACCCTAAGGCAATGATCTTTATTGAAGATCACTGCATTAACGGTAATCCCGTATTACCGACTGTGTGCGCGATTCAGTGGATGCGTGAAGCCGCCTTTGATGTGCTTAAGCAACCAGTCAAAGTGCAAAGCTACAAGCTATTGAAGGGCATTATTTTCGACACTGCCGTGTTACAAAATGGAGTGTTAGAAAGTGCAACCCCCATCACGCTGGAACTTGAACTTGCACCGATTGCGTTAACGGATAAAGCCACGAAAGATTCTGACGAGTACTTGAGTGGACAATTCAGTGCCTTAATCAGCTTTGAAGGTCGTCCGCAATATCAAGCTATCCTAGTCGTTGATGATGCCGTTGATGACGCGGCTAGCGATTACTTAGCCACTAACAGCAAAGCAACCGCCTTTGACGCGCAAAGTTTGGCAGGACTTTCTGCCATCACAACCGCGAGCAACCTTTACAGCGACGGCACGCTTTTCCACGGCCCGAGACTGCAAGGTATTGAGTCTGTGGTGAAGTTTGACGATGCGAGCTTAATCGCCAAGGTGAGCCTACCCCATGTTGCGTTAGCAGACTGCGGGGATTTTGTGCCTAATCTCACGCCTAAAGGCTCACAAGCTTTTGCGGAAGATTTGTTGCTACAGGCGATGCTGGTGTGGGCGAGACTCAAATATGGCGCGGCGAGTTTGCCATCAAGCATTGGGGAGTTTATCTCCCATGCGCCGTTTGCCTTTGGTGATAAAGGGTATTTAGTGCTCGAGGTGGTGAAACACTCTGGCCGTGCCCTTGAAGCCAATATCACGCTGTATCATCAAGATGGCCGCTTAAGCTGCGAGATGAACAACGCCAAAGTCACCATCAGCAAAAACCTTAACGGTGCATTCTTAGCCAACAAAGTTGTTGCTAATCAAACCGCTGCGAATAAAGCCATTGAAAGCGTGGAGGCAAAAGTCGAGTGAACTTAGCCCACCCTTTAGCAACGACCCATAGCGGCCAAACTGAAACGTCGATAGCTGACACGGCTATGACTGAAAAGCTTGCCAAGCCACTGCGTATTGCAGTGTTGCTTGGCGATGCCGTCAACCTTGACTCTCACTCAGCCCAAGTATTAGAAACGTTTGCGGAACGTGAAAGAGTTCAGATTTGCGCTGCCGATGCCAACCAATCAACAGTACATGTGCCGACAGCTCATGAACCAAGAGGGCATAAACCGTCAGTGCATGAGCAAAGGTCGCTCACTGCCTTGTTAGGCCAAGCAACAACAGCCATTGAGCAAGGCAAGCTCGTTGAACTTAAATTCAATGATGGCAATCTGCCCCAGCCTTTGACTCAGTCCCTGTATTTGCTTGATGGTTTACGCGCCGCCAAACTGCGTCTTCACGCCCACGCGTTTATTGCTGGCTTTGCCGCTGGTAATGAGGCAATAGGTGTTGCTAATGCAGCGGCGGTTGCTAATGCTGCATTAGCGGCGGCAAAGCGTAATCCAGCACAAACCGTTCAGCATCAGCTTATCGCCAACACGCTCAACGAAGCATTTGTTGCGCTGCGCCAAGGTGTAACCGCCCTCGCCGCACGAACACAAGCGCCGCTTAAAGGCACTACTGATATAAAACAGACAAACGACACCAATCATCAAACTGGCTATTGGTTTAGCGACCAACATCAAGCGCGGGTTTTATGTCTAAATCTTGTAGCAAAGAATCTAGCGGCAACAAGATCAAACCCAGCAGATACCTTGCTGGATTCAGGCCAAGATATTTGCCAAAGCCTAGTACTGACCCAAGGCACACAAGTTATCGCGCCCAAAGCTCTTGTTGATGAAAACCGGCTGTTTGTGCCGATAAGTGGTGACAATATTGATTCACTCATCGCGCAAGTATTGCAACTAGTTAACACACTGGAAAATAGCGTAGGCTTTCACGCTGACTTTCGCGCTGAGCAACTCAAAGCTTGGTTTGAACGCTATGATGCCAACGCACCACTGGCATTAGTCTTGATGGCCGCATCGATTGACGACCTCAAACTTGAAGCTAAGGCCATGCTTACGGCGCTTGAAAATGATGCAGTACGTCATCATGGTCAACACTTTAAGACGCCAGCGGGTAGCTGTTTCACCGCTAAGCCGCTAGGGGATGCGGGGCTGACCTTTGTATATCCCGGCGTTGGCACTGTTTACGCCAATATGTTCAATAACTTGCATGAGTATTTCCCCGCGCTGTATCACCAACTGGAGCGTGAAGGCGATTTAAGCGCCATGCTGCAATCACCGCAGATTTATGCAGCAGATGTAAAAACCGCAGCAAGCATGAGCTTAAGCCAACAAGCGATTAGTGGCGTGGGTGCCAGTTACCTATTCACTAAACTGTTAACCCAAGTCTTTAATATTAAGCCAAAAATGGCGCTCGGTTACTCAATGGGCGAAGCAGCCATGTGGGCCAGCCTAGATGTGTGGCAAACACCCCATGCTATGATCAACGCCACCGAAAATAGCGATATTTTCAACCATGCCATTTCTGGCGAGCTAACCGCAGTGCGCCGAGCATGGCAGCTTAAGGATAATGAATCCATAGTGTGGAACAGCTTTGTGGTGCGCACCGACAGCAATGAAATCAAGGCTTTATTGCCAGAGTTCCCTCGCGCTTACTTAGCCATCATTCAAGGTGATACCTGCGTCATTGCAGGTTGCGAAACAAGCTGCAAAGCCCTGCTTGCAAAGTTAGGTAAGCGTGGGATTGCCGCCAATCGCGTCACGGCAATGCATACCGCACCTGCCATGTTAGTCCATGGGCAAGTACAAGATTTCTATACTCAAGCAGTGAAACCTGAGGCACTGAAACCTAAGGCGCTGGAAGCGGCAGCACATGGCTCGCCTATTCGCTTTATCAGCGCAGCGCAAACTGCGCCAGTCACCGTGGATAGTCACAGCATTGGCCGCGCGATTGCCGATACCTTTTGTTCGCCACTCGACTTTAGTGCGCTCATTCAAAATGCCACTGAGCAAGGTGCAAGGCTATTTGTCGAAGTGGGCGCCGATAGGCAAACCAGCACACTTATCGATAAAATCAGCCATGCCCATGCAGGCCAAAGCACGGTAAACGAGGCAACAGTCGCCATTGCTTGCAATGCCAAGGGTGCCGATGCGATTACCAGCTTACTCAAGTGTTTAGCTCAACTGATAAGCCACAGAGTACCGCTGTCGCTCACGCCGCTCATTCAGCCATTAAGTGCTAACGCAGCCCCTTTATCATCAGCAGTATCACCAAAAGGAGAACCCCTGTGAGTTCTCAGCATTCCCCTACTATTGATAAAACTACCGTGCCTACCATTGCGTCAAACCGCGCATCAAAAAGTGCGTCAAAAATTGCGATTGTCGGCCTCGCGACTCAGTATCCTGACGCCGATAATCCACAAACCTTCTGGCAAAATCTGTTGGATAAAAAAGACTCTCGCACCCAAATCAGTCGCGAAAAGCTCAATGCCAATCCCGCCGATTACCAAGGTGTGCAGGGTCAGTCTGACCGTTTTTACTGTGATAAGGGCGGCTACATCCAGCACTTTGAGTTTGATGCCAAGGGCTATCAACTGCCTGAGTCTGCCTTTAACGGTTTAGATGAAAGCTTTTTATGGGCACTCGATTGCAGTCGTAAAGCCCTTCAAGACGCAGGGATTGCACCAAGCGATGCCGTACTGGCGCGCACAGGTATCGTAATGGGAACCTTGTCGTTCCCCACGGCCTGCTCCAACGAATTATTTTTGCCTCTGTATCATCAAACCGTTGAAAAGGCGCTACAAAACAAACTTAACCAAAGCGCATTTCAGCTGGCTGATTTTGGCAACTCAGTTAACGCTCTCAATGCCAATAACCAAGCATTAAACGTCGCCAATGGCGCGGTTGCCCACACAGCCTCAAAGCTGGTCAGCGATGCGCTCGGTTTGGGTGGCACTCAGTTGAGTCTGGACGCCGCCTGCGCCAGTTCGGTTTATGCGCTCAAACTCGCCTGCGATTACCTAACAACAGGCAAGGCAGATATGATGCTTGCGGGCGCAGTATCGGGCGCCGATCCCTTCTTTATCAACATGGGATTCTCGATTTTCCACGCCTATCCAGATCATGGTATCTCGGCGCCCTTTGATAGCAACAGCAAGGGCTTATTCGCCGGAGAAGGCGCTGGGGTTTTAGTCTTAAAACGCTTAGAAGATGCCGAGCGCGATGGCGATAACATCTATGCCGTCGTTAGCGGCATTGGTTTGTCGAACGACGGTAAAGGCCAGTTTGTATTAAGCCCCAACAGCAAGGGCCAAGTGCAAGCCTTCGAGCGCGCCTATAGTGCCGCAAACACACTGCCTGCCAATATCGAAGTGATTGAATGCCATGCCACAGGCACGCCGCTTGGGGATAAGGTCGAACTCGCTTCGATGGAACGCTTTTTTGAGGACAAACTCGCGGGCTCTGCGGTACCGCTGATCGGTTCGGCAAAATCCAACTTAGGCCATTTACTCACAGCCGCGGGCATGCCGGGGATCATGAAGATGATTTTTGCCATGCGCTCGGGTCGACTGCCGCCAAGTATTAACTTATCAGCGCCGATATCCTCGCCTAAGGGCTTGTTTAGCGCAAAAAATCTGCCAACTGAACTGCATGCTTGGCCCGATAAAGCCGGCAATGACCGCCGCCACGCGGGTGTTTCCGTGTTTGGTTTTGGCGGCTGTAACGCGCATTTATTGCTGGAATCCTATGCTGCCAATACAAACAAAAAGAATGAACAAGCCGCAGCCACAGTAAGTTACCAGCACACGCCATTAAATATCATTGGCTTAGCGTCGCACTTTGGGCCTTTATCCTCCATTAATGCACTGGATAACACGATAAGCGCAAAGCAAGATGCTTTTATCCCGCTGCCCGCTAAACGCTGGAAAGGCTTAGATAAACATCCTGAGATCTTAGCTAACTTTGGTTTGCCTTCTGTCCCGCAAGGCGCATATATCGACCAGTTCGATTTTGACTTCCTGCGCTTTAAAGTGCCGCCCAATGAAGACGACCGCCTGATCTCCCAGCAACTGCTGCTGATCAAAGTGGCCGATGAAGCGATTCGCGATGCTAACTTAAAGCCCGGCGGCAAGGTGGCCGTATTAGTGGCGATGGAAACTGAACTCGAATTACACCAGTTCCGTGGCCGCGTAAATCTGCACACTCAACTGGCAGACAGTCTAAAAAAACAAGGGATAACACTCACACAAGCTGAGTATCTCGCCCTTGAAAAAATCGCCATGGACAGTGTGCTCGATGCCGCCAAACTGAACCAATACACCAGTTTTATTGGCAACATCATGGCGTCACGCATCGCATCCCTTTGGGACTTTAACGGCCCAGCCTTTACCATTTCGGCGGCGGAGCAATCGGTCGCTCGATGTATCGATGTGGCCGAAAACCTGTTATCCCAAGAGTCCTTAGATGCCGTAGTGATCGCTGCCGTCGATTTAAGTGGCAGTTTAGAGCAAGTGATCCTTAAAAACGCCGTATCGCCAGTGGCATTTACTGCCACTGACACAGGCTGGAAAGTCGGTGAAGGTGCTGGCGCGTTAGTGCTCACAACAGCGCAATCAAGTGCAGCCCAGCCAAGTAATGCCGCTGACAATGCTAATGCCAATAGCAGCTATGGCGACAGTTATGGTCACATCAGCGGCCAAGTATTTGGCGCGATTTGTGACATACAAGGTAATAGCAACACAGCGCGCATTTGCGATGACCTGTTAACCCAAGCCAAGGTGAATAGCAGCCAGATTAGCTTGATTGAAAACAGTATTTCTGTTGAGCAACTTGCCGATTCAGAGTTGGTACTCAATACCCTGTTGCCGAGTGTGAACCAGCGCAGCCAAGCCGCTGATACCCTAGGCCACAATTTTGCTGCTGCGGGAATGGCGAGTATTTTGAGCGCGCTGTTGCAGCTTAAAAATCAAGCGCAACTTAACAAGCATTCTTCTCAAGCTCAGCAGCACGCGCTCGTTGCCACGTTTAGCCAAGGTAAATGCTCGCAGTTACTGCTCAGCCAAAGTGCCACGCAAGCATACAATTTGCAGCAAAGGCTTGAACAAGACTTAACGCTTTCAGAGCAAAAACACTTAATAAAACAAGTAACGCTCGGTGGCCGCGATATCTATCAGCATATCCTGGATACGCCGCTCGCAGGTCTTGATGCTATACAACAAAAAGCCCAAGCCATGACAGCACTGCCAGCGCGCAGCCAACGCAAACATTTGGCCCAAATAGCGAGCAAAGACACGAGTCGCTTTGCAACAAGCAGCCCAACCACGGCTCAACAAAAAGAGACATTAAGCAGCATGCCAATGAATGCCCTAAGCACGCCCAATAAAAACGCCACTCAAGCAGAGCTAAAAGACGCGGCATTTTTAAGCAATCAGCAACTCGCCCGTGAAGCCCATTTAGCCTTTTTACAAAGCCGTGCTGAAGGCTTGAAACTAGCCGAGGCCTTGATGAAAGCCCAGCTTGCCAGCGAGTTAGCCGTCAATGGCCAAGCTGCGCCAGTACAACAGCAAGCCATAATTCAAGCATCTGCGACAGCGGTTCTTCCACATCCTGCGCTTTATCCCAATCATGCAAAAGTGCCTGAGTACACGCCGCCAACACCGATAAGCAAGCCTTGCATTTGGGATTATGCAGATTTAGTCGAGTACGCCGAAGGTGATATTGCTAAAGTATTTGGCCCAGATTACGCCATTATCGACAGCTATTCGCGTCGTGTACGCCTGCCAACGACTGACTATTTACTGGTATCTCGGGTAACGAAATTAAACGCCCAGATGAACCAATATCAGCCTTGCACTATGACCACGGAATACGATATTCCTGTGGACGCGCCGTATTTGGTCGATGGTCAAATTCCGTGGGCCGTGGCGGTTGAATCGGGTCAATGCGACTTGATGCTGATCAGCTACTTAGGTATCGATTTTGAAAATAAAGGCGAGCGCGTTTATCGTCTGCTCGATTGCACCCTGACCTTCCTTGGCGACTTACCGCGCGGTGGCGACACCCTGCGCTACGATATTTCCATCAATCACTTTGCCCGCAATGGCGATACCTTGTTGTTCTTCTTCTCCTACGAATGTTTCGTGGGCGACAAGCTGATCCTTAAAATGGATGGCGGCTGTGCCGGTTTCTTCACCGACAAGGAACTGGCCGACGGTAAAGGCGTTATTCACACCGAAGCTGAAATCAAAGCGCGCAACCTCGCCTTGAACAATCCGAATAAACCGCGCTTTAATCCGTTACTGAACTGCGCGCAAAGCCAATTTGATTACAGCCAAATCCATAAACTGCTCGGCGCCGATATCGGTGGCTGTTTTGGCGGCGCCCATGCGGCGCATCAAGCCCAATATGGGTTGCAGCCGTCACTGTGTTTTGCCTCTGAAAAATTCCTGATGATTGAACAAGTCAGCAATCTTGAGGTGCATGGCGGCGCGTGGGGCTTAGGTTCAGTTCAAGGTCATAAGCAGCTCGAAGCTGATCATTGGTATTTCCCGTGTCATTTCAAGGGCGACCAAGTGATGGCGGGATCGTTAATGGCCGAAGGCTGTGGTCAATTACTGCAATTCTTTATGCTGCATATTGGTATGCACCTCGGTGTTAAAGATGGTCGTTTCCAACCGCTCGAAAACGCATCACAAAAAGTGCGCTGTCGCGGTCAAGTCTTGCCACAATCTGGCCTGCTCACCTATCGCATGGAAATCACCGAAATCGGCATGAGCCCGCGCCCGTATGCTAAGGCGAATATCGATATTCTGCTCAATGGCAAAGTGGTCGTGGATTTCCAAAACCTTGGGGTGATGATCAAAGAAGAAGCCGAATGCACCCGCTACCTCGCGGATAATGCCAACAGCACAGCTAACAATACGACTAGAAATGTAGCTAAAAATGCTGTTTCGGCTGCGCCGCTTGTTTCGACAACACCAACATCCTTAGCGGCGCCGCTAATGGCGCAGCTGCCTGATTTAACTGCGCCAACCAATAAAGGCGTAGTGCCGCTTAAGCATGTGAGCGCACCAGTCGCGCCTGCGGATTCAAAGTATGCTAACCGCGTGCCCGATACCCTACCGTTCACGCCGTACCACATGTTCGAATTTGCCACTGGCGACATCGAAAACTGCTTCGGCCCCGATTTCAGTATCTATCGCGGCCTAATTCCACCGCGCACGCCTTGCGGTGATTTGCAGCTCACGACTCGCGTCATTGCGATTGACGGCAAACGCGGCGAGCTGAAAAAGCCCTCTTCGTGTATCGCTGAATACGAAGTGCCAGCAAACGCTTGGTATTATGATAAAAACAGCCATCACGCCGTTATGCCCTATTCTGTGCTGATGGAAATATCACTGCAGCCAAACGGCTTTATCTCGGGCTATATGGGCACTACCTTGGGCTTCCCCGGCCAAGAGCTGTTTTTCCGTAACTTAGACGGCAACGGTAAGCTACTGCGCCATGTGGATTTACGTGGCAAAACCATAGTGAACGACTCACGTTTGTTATCGACTGTGATTGCTGGCAGCAACATCATTCAGAATTTCAGTTTTGAATTAAGCTGCGATGGCGAGCCTTTCTACCAAGGTAAAGCGGTATTTGGTTACTTCAAGGGCGATGCGCTGAAAAACCAGTTAGGCATAGACAACGGCAAGACCACTCAGCCTTGGCATGTGCAAAATGGCATAGCAGCCGATAGCCAAATCAATCTGTTAGATAAACAACATCGCAGCTTTAACGCACCAAAAGGTCAACCACATTACCGTTTAGCGGGCGGTCAACTTAACTTTATCGACAAGGCTGAAATCGTGAAAGCCGGCGGTAAGGCGGGCCTTGGCTATTTATACGCCGAGCGCACGATTGACCCGAGTGATTGGTTCTTCCAATTCCATTTCCATCAAGATCCTGTGATGCCAGGCTCCTTAGGGGTTGAAGCCATTATCGAGCTGATGCAAACCTATGCGATTGACCAAGACCTTGGCGCGGGCTTTAACAATCCTAAATTTGGGCAGATTTTATCGGATATCAAATGGAAATATCGCGGCCAAATTAACCCATTAAACAAGCAGATGTCACTGGATGTGCACATTACCAGCGTGACAGACGACAATGGCAAACGCATCATTATGGGCGATGCCAACTTGAGTAAAGATGGCCTGCGAATTTATGAAGTTAAAGATATCGCCATCTGTATTGAAGAAGCCTAGTGAGTTTACGCTCTTAGAAAGACGCTAATCTCGAATAACAAATAACGAATAACAAATAATTGCGCTGCCTTGGCTATACACATCGCACAGGGCGGCACAAATAACATGAGAACACCTATGACTAGCCATACTCTAGATCAATTCAATAGCAATAACGAAAAACTCAGCCCTTGGCCGTGGCAAGTCAACGATGCCGCGCTGAGCTTTGATATCGACGCATTAGGCAAAAAACTCAAAGATTTAAGCCAAGCCTGTTACTTAGTGAATCACAGTGAAAAAGGCTTAGGCATAGCGCAAACAGCCGAAGTCACCACAAGCGACAGCCAAGCGCCACTGGGCTCACACCCTGTCAGCGCCTTTGCCCCTGCCCTTGGCACCCAAAGTTTAGGCGACAGTAATTTTCGCCGCGTACACGGGGTTAAATACGCTTACTACGCTGGCGCCATGGCCAACGGTATTGCCTCGGAAGAACTGGTTATCGCGCTAGGTCAAGCGGGCATTTTGTGTTCGTTTGGCGCGGCGGGGTTAATTCCATCCCGCGTTGAAGCGGCCATTACCCGCATTCAAGCGGCGCTTCCCAATGGTCCTTATGCTTTTAACTTAATTCACAGCCCAAGCGAGCCCGCATTAGAGCGCGGCAGCGTTGAGTTGTTTTTAAAACATAAAGTGCGCACGGTCGAAGCCTCGGCATTTTTAGGTTTAACGCCGCAAATCGTCTATTACCGCGCGGCGGGTTTGAGCCGCGACGAACATGGCGAGATAGTCATTGGCAACAAAGTCATAGCCAAAATCAGCCGCACCGAAGTCGCGACTAAGTTTATGGAGCCGGCGCCGGCCAAAATCCTCCAGCAATTAGTGAGTGACGGCCTTATCAGCCAAGACCAAATGGCGATGGCATTACTGGTGCCCATGGCAGACGACATCACAGCCGAAGCCGACTCCGGCGGCCATACCGACAATCGTCCATTAGTCACGCTATTACCGACGATTTTGGCGCTTAAAGATGAAATCCAAGCTAAGTATCAATACAAAACGCCTATCCGCGTAGGTGCTGGCGGCGGCGTCGGCACACCCGATGCAGCATTAGCCACCTTCAACATGGGCGCGGCCTTTATCGTCACAGGTTCAATCAACCAAGCCTGCGTCGAAGCGGGCGCGAGTGAACACACTCGTAAGTTACTCGCCACCACAGAAATGGCCGATGTAACTATGGCGCCTGCCGCCGATATGTTCGAAATGGGCGTGAAATTACAAGTGGTTAAGCGCGGCACTCTGTTCCCGATGCGCGCCAATAAGCTGTATGAGATCTACACCCGTTACGATTCGATTGATGCCATCCCTGCGGACGAGCGTAAAAAGCTCGAAGAGCAAGTGTTCCGTTCATCACTCGATGATATTTGGGCGGGCACTGTCGCCCACTTTAACGAGCGCGATCCTAAGCAAATCGAGCGTGCACTAGATAACCCAAAACGTAAGATGGCGCTGATTTTCCGCTGGTATTTGGGTCTGTCTAGCCGCTGGTCAAACACAGGCGAAATCGGCCGCGAAATGGATTACCAAATTTGGGCAGGCCCAGCGCTCGGCGCATTTAATGCTTGGGCGAAAGGCAGTTATTTAGATGACTATAAGGCCCGTAATGCGGTGGATTTAGCCAAACATTTAATGGTGGGCGCAGCATATCAATCCCGCATTAACTTGCTGTTATCCCAAGGCGCGAGCATTCCAGTTAGCCTGCAGCGCTGGAAACCGCTAAATCGTTTTTAAACGTATTTAGCTCCTATCATCTTGTATTATAAGATCATAATATCTTCAAGCCGACACAAACTCACAGTGTCGGCTTTTATTTGTCTTTACTTATGAACGACATCAGCTCACAGTCTTTGATTCAACGTATTAGGCTGAAACTCTTACCGAAGCTTAGGTAAAAATTGCCTACCCCTCTTTTAATTCACTCACACCATTTTAAATAAAATGATTTAAATTATATTTAAAATCAATTAACTACTTAAAATTTTTAAAGTTGGCATTAAGATCGCAATCAAGTAAGAGCCATTAGCCGTTACCTTACAAGTGACACAAACGGTCATGAGAAGGATTAATACAAGGGCAGGAGGTTATTATGCTAGGTTGGACATTAGTATTTCTAGTTGTTGCCGTGATTGCCGGGTTGTTAGGATTTGCTGGGATTGCTGGCGCAGCGGCGGGAATAGCGAAAATCATTTTCTTCATATTTATTGTGTTATTAGTGATTTCTCTGCTGATCAATGCCCTTAAGGGTAAATCACCGCGACTATAATTTTTTTTAGAAAAGGAGATAGATATGAAACCATTTACCCTGATGACAAGTGCAGCATTCGCATTATTACTCGCCCTAGGTTTAACGGCCTGTAGTGATAACAAAGCCGAAGACGCGGGCGAAAAAATCGATGAAGTAATGACTGATACAGGTAACGCCATCGAAGATGCCTGTGAAGAAGTCAAAGAAGGTGTTAAAGCTAAAGATACTAAGTGCTAAACAAACCTGACTTTAGGGTGGCAATAGACTCGTCTACTGCCACCCTTTTGGTTTAGACTCGCTCATTTCTGCATCTCTCATCTCGACATCTATCCATTCAAGTGCAACGATTTTAACCAAGAACAATGGCATTGGAGGACTTGCATGCTAACGAAGATCCACATCAAATATTTGTACACTGCAGGTGCAGTATTGTTAGCCTATTTTGCAGTAACAGACACTTCTCCCCTGCTCACTTTCATTTGTGCATGGACAAGTCTGTCACTGTTTTTAGTCGGTTCCGCCTATTGGTTTAATCTCGCCAGTATTTTTAGAAAACGCCAAGATGGCACTATTCCTTGGTATATTCGTTGGGGTTTTATTCCCTTTTTATTAGGCTGTCGACTCTATAACCACTGGGCCAGAAAATACGATTCAGTACCGCCCATGCAAAGGATTGATGAACATCTGTATCTCGGCTGTAGACTCTTTTCCGCAGATCTGGAAAAGATTAAAGCCAATAAGATCACTGCCATTCTGGATGTCACCGCTGAATTTGATGGCTTAGATTGGTCGCAATTTGAAGATCATATCGAGTATTTAAATATTCCCATCCTCGACCATAGCGTACCGACCAGCGCCCAACTCAATCAAGCCGTTAACTGGCTGCACCGCCAAGTGCGCGCCAATAAACAGGTACTCATCCACTGTGCTATGGGTCGTGGCCGCTCAGTGCTGGTACTCGCCGCTTATTTGGTTTGTAAAGATAAACAACAGCACTTCGCCGAAGTACTGCAGCAGATAAAGCAAATTCGCAAAACCGCTGGCTTAAACAAATGGCAATTACGCGCGCTCGATCGCATGCTAAGTCAAGGGAAAATTAACATCCACAAAGTGGCGTGGATTATCGCCAACCCAGTCTCTGGTGGCGGGAAATGGCAAGAATACAGCGAGCAAATCCAAGATGAACTCAAAGCCTATTTTGACCTAACGTTAAAACTCACAACAGCAGACGAAACTGCAAATATCTTCGCCGAGCAAGCCCGTAATGCAGGTGCTGATATCATTATCGCCTGCGGTGGCGATGGTACTGTGACTGAGGTGGCCTCTCAAATCGTCGATACGGATATCGTCTTAGGCATCATTCCTCTTGGCACAACTAATGCCCTCAGTCATGCCCTCTTTGGTTTAGGCAGTAAGCTTATTCCTATCTCTCAGGCGCTGGATAATATTATTCAAGGGCATTGCCAAGCCATTGATACCGCGCGTTGTAATGAGGAGTTAGTGTTGTTGCTTGTAGGCATAGGGTTTGAGCAACAAATGATTGAATCCGCTAATCGTGAGCGTAAAAATGCTCTCGGCCAGTTTGCCTACCTCGATGGCTTATGGCGCGCAGTGAATGCCGATATCACTTTAACCATCCAGCTCAGCTTAGATGATGCAAAACCCACAACATTAACGACCCATAGCCTAATCGTTGCCAATGCCGCGCCGTTTACCAGCGTGTTGGCGCAGGGCGATGGCGAGCCAAACATGACCGACGGTTTGCTCGACATTACTTGGTTGGATGCTGGCGATGAACCCAAAGAGCAGTTGCTTAGCCTCGCTGAATTAGCGATTGCGGGATGGGTAAAAGAAGGCAATAAGAGTGTGCGAGATCAACAAGCGAGTGCAAGTAAAGTCCATCATGCCCATGCTAAAAAGGTCACTATCAGCAGCCAGCCTAAGTGTAAATATGTGATTGATGGTGAAGTATTTGAGCCTGCGGATCTCACTATTGAAGTCCAGCCAGCATCTCTTAAAGTGTTTGTTCCTTATCAGGAAACCACTGAGCAAGATGAGTGATCGTTGCGGAGGACATCCAGCCTAACTTTTTAGGCTGGATGACTGAGAATTTATAGAACAAACAAAAAATATAAAATATTCAACAAAATAAATATAACCAGCAGAACCAGTACCCGCATGAAATTAAATTCACTACCTTTGGGAAGTGATTTTTGAGTGGTGTTACTAAAATCCTGAAATTTACAATCTATCGCCTGCGCACATTGCTGTAGAACTTGTTGTAATTCCTTTCTATCAGTACTGTCACCTAATATCAATTGAGCACCGTTGGGCTGGTGCAATTCTAAATAAGCCAGATAATGTTGGACAGTATCTTCCGCTTGGCGATTGCGGCTGATCTGATGCCAGCGGGTGATTTGCAGCTGATAAAGTTGCACTGCTTTGATGTCCGAAAAGGCATAGGAACGCCACCGCCACAATCCCATATACCTCCCATTGAAGAAACCTTTACCGAGCCACAATTGCTGTTGCTCAGCATCTAACCAACACTGTTGCTGAACAAACGCAGTCGGTAACACGGGTAACAATAGAAACAGTGTTACCCAGCCGAGAACAAGCTGTAGTATCGGATCGGGTTGTAAATAGGTTGCTCTGGCGCAGAGTAAACCAAGCAGTAATAACCCAGCAGCAAACAGCCATAATAGAGGTCGGTACTGAGTACTCAGAGTTTGAATATAAAATGCATTTTTAGAAGGTTGATTGAGTTTCACTGAACTTGTTCCTTGTTCCTTGTTCCTTGTTCCTTGTTCCTTGTTCCAAAAATTATCTCACCATTCAATATTGACCTGTGCCAGTAACAATAAGAGGCATTGATAGTTTGCACAATCAACACCTAACTCATTTCTAGACGCTTTCGAGTTAAACCAAAGACTCACATCAACGTAAATACCAGTTGCGATATAACTCATACTGCAAATATAAGCTGCAACTTTGCAGTTGCAGCTAAGGTGTTATTGACCCGCAGCAGTATCCTCACCGGTCCAGAGTCGCATGATACGGTAAGGCGGTTTGGCGGTTTCGGCTTTTCCATTAAAGGCTTTTGCTTTATGCAATTGATTCACTGAAATATATAACCAGCCTGTTTCACCAAATTGCACACTATCAGGAAAATCCAGTAGTGGAGAACTGACCGCTGTTGTTAGTGTGCCTTTGTTATCTAGTATGGAAATGGCATTGTGGTTCAAATTGGTAAAGTAATGATTACCTTGTTTGGACGTTGCTGCGCCATCTGATACAGGCTTGGCTCCGACTAATTTTACCGTGGCGATAATTTTATCATTATTGCCTGTTTGTAAAGCCGCAGTCGATAACTGATACCAGTGAGTGCCATTCATTGCACCATAATAGAGTGTACTTCCGTCGGCAGATAAACTGATTGGATTGACCGCGACACTGGCGACTTTGCCATTAAACAATGTTGTTTTGTTATCTATGTTCATTACTGCATCCGTTTCAGCCTGCAGCGAGCTATGACCTGAAAAACGTATTGTATGACCATCGTCGATACGCACCGCTAAGAGGCCTGGGTTGGCGATATCGGCTAAATAAATCCAGCCTTTTTGAGAGTCGACAACCAGATCTTGCATAAAGCTGCCTTTAGGCGCGAGAGCTTGTGGTAGGACGATTTGTTTATATAGACTGCCGTCCTTAATATTGAATCCCCAAATCCTTGTCTGGCCTAATTCTAACCCCATATCTGCGGTCCAGAGGTGTCCAGCCTTGTCCTGAGCAATACCTAATAAGGTATCAAATTGAGCAGTATTGGCTGTCGATGTTTTTTGCAAATCCATTGAAGGCCAAGCTTTATAAGCGTTGGTCTCACTATTAACTTCAATCAATTGCAAACCTGATGGTGTATCAAATGGATGTACTGTGGCAAAAATCCGACCTTGTGCAGTGACGCTGACATTGCCAGGTCGTATTGGCAATTCAGCAACTGTTTCAAGACTTCCTACTGCTGGGGTGGCGTTTACAAAACTACTGGCTGTCAAAGAAAGCCATAATGCTGTTGTTAATAAGTGTTTCATATTCTATCTCCGCTTTTTCTGTTTAAGGGCTGTAGAATAGGAGTTATTATTTACAAAAAAAAGAGTATAAAGTTTAGCTCTGTTTCAATATTAATTTGATAATTAATGTTTATTCAGCAGTCGTTTCACCGGTCTCGACTTGCTGCTCGTACTTGCTGAGCTTGTTGTAGAGGGTTTTAACGCTGATCCCCAGTTGTTCGGCGGTATCCGTTTTATTACCTTGAGTGGTTTCTAGTGCTTGATAAATAGCGATTCTCTCTAAATCATCTAAGCGCATGCCTTGGGGGATAACAACTTGTTCACCACCACATAAACCCACTTCATTCGTCTGAGGTAGCTGTAAATGGCTGGGTAAAATATCCTGATCGGCCAGAATATAGGCTCGCTCAATTGCATGTTTTAATTCGCGCACATTACCAGACCAAGGGTACTTAGCAATCATCTGAATACAGTCTTCAGCTAAGCTCTTATTCTGCTTTTCGGCCACGTTACGATAGGCAAGAAAATGCTGCGCAAGCCCAATAATATCCTCGCCACGTTCCCGTAAGGGCGGAACGCGAATGGGAAACTGAGCCAAACGAAAGTACAAATCTTCTCGAAATAACCCAGCCTCTATCGCCACTATGGGATCACGGTTAGTCGCTGCCACAATACGTACGTTTGCACGTTGCACTTTGTCGCCACCCACAGGACGATACTCGCTATTTTCCAACACTCTGAGTAACTTCACTTGATGATCAATCGGCATTTCAGTGACTTCATCGAGAAACAAGGTCCCGCCTTCAGCCTGTTCAAATACGCCTTTGTGATCGCGATTCGCCCCCGTAAATGCGCCTTTGACATGGCCAAACAGCTCACTGTCGACCAATTCTGGGCTTAATGCACCACAGTTAATCGCAATAAAAGGCTCGTTCACCCTAGGGCTGGCAAGATGTATGGTATTAGCAACCAGTTCTTTCCCGACCCCACTTTCCCCAATAATCAGCACATTACTGCCTGTAGCAGAGACGCGACGAATTGTGCGGTATAGCTTGTGCATAGGAGCTGATGAACCAACAAGCAAACCGTATTGGTCTAGCTCGCTAGCAAAAGGATGCAGTCGATTAGGCGATGATGCTAAATACTGTGCAAAATCAGCAAAAATTTCGCTGATTAGCGGCATATCGTAAGGTTTGCGAAAGTGGTAACCAGCAAAATGAGACATTAACTGATCAAGATTGGGGTTTGGCTGACCGTCGGAGAGAAAAATAAACTCAATATTTGACATGGCCGCATTATCCAGCAGCACAAGGTAATCTTCACGACTAAGACTGGATAACTCAATAATGGCAACATCGACGTGATTTGCCCCTAGCTGCTCTATCCAAGGCAAGTCATCGACACTGCGTAGCTTATTAAAGTCAGCAGCACCAGCAAGTTCGATGATTGCTTGCTCGGCGCTAACATCCTGCAAGTGATAAAAAAGTGTCAGTCGAGCCATGCGTATCTACTCCCTGTATGAAAAACTACTGTATGTCAGCCATGAAATTTTAACAACAGCAACGGTAATAGTTGCCGATGTTCTAAGATGATATCTCGATGAACTGAGAATATCAGTCTAAAAATCAGCCTGTTAAAATATCATTAAAAACGAGAACAGAATATGCATGGTAGCTGAACGAAACAAAATCAGTTTACCCAAGCAGTTAAACAATCTATGTCGAACACTGGCATTAGGAGGCCCATAATGAAGTCTAATGTTGTGCAACATCAGACTGATATCCGCGCCGATATCATGTTGATCGATGAAATCATCAAGCTGAATCAGGAAGGACTCACATTTTACAACCAAGCGAGGAGGTATGTCGAAGACTATAATCTTAAGCGTGTTTTTTCCGCCAAAGCTAACATCCACCAACGAATGTTAACTCGGTTTGAACAGCTGAGACGTTTGGCTGACGAGCCAATTAATGGCCTAAGTCACACCGTGCCCGTCACTTATACTCAAGCAACAGAATTGCTGCAACAGTGCCAAATCTCGCAGGCTATGACCGCCCTTGTCGATATAGAGCAGCAAGTGCTAATCCAAATAAAACAAGCAGTAAGGCAAGCGCATCAGCCACAACTTGCAAACCAACTTGCAGAGGGTGCCGCTTGGCTGCAAATGAGTTACGACGGTACGGGATCGCTCAATCACCATTAATTCCCTGTCGCTAAGTGAGCCATATTTAACCGACTCCCCTCCACTTTTACTACAGACATAATACCGCACTGATGAGTGCGGTTTTTTATGCTCGAATGATGGCTCAGCATGCCAGAAAAAATTACATTTTGTCGGTAAAAAAGACCGACCAAAAGGAAAATGCCAAGGTATAAAAACGCCAAATAAAACAATTAAAACATTAAAAATCATTACCTTAAAAACATTGGCACGATTGGCGCATTATCTAGCTTCGAGAAAACAACGGAGGATATGATTATGAAAACTACAACAGCATCAGTACTAGTGGCTTTACTTGTCGGTTCAATCAGTTTAAATGTGGCTGCCGCCCAAGATTGGAAAGGCGGAACCAAGGATGCGTGGATCGATGGTAAAGCAGAAACCACTTTACTGCTCAACACGAATCTCAATTCCTTCGACATCATTACAGATGTCAAAGATGGTAAAGTGACGTTAACAGGTAAAGTGGAAAGCAGTGTGGATAAAGCCCTCGCCACAGAGCTCATCAAGAGTTTAGATGGGGTGAAAGATGTCGATAACCAACTCACTGTGATGAATGAAAAAGAAGGCACCAGTGAAGTTGTTGCCACCTTAACTGACTCTAAAGTTGCCACTGTCATCAAAACGCGTTTACTGTTTTCAACTGACGTATCCGGCACCCAAATTAATGTGGATGTTGCCAATGGCATAGTGACATTGAAAGGTGAAGTTGCCAGCGATGCCGAACGTCAACTAGCACTGAAAATTGCCGAAAATACCGACGATGTGAAAAAGGTCGTTGATAAAATTAAAGTTGTTAAAAAAGTGTCTTAACTCTCGCGACAACGGCATTTTTTAAATTAAACGTATTTTAAGTAACAGCACGCCGATCTAGACTCAAGGTTCGATAGTGCTTTATGAAAAAAGAATCAAAAAAACCAGCCTCAGCTGGTTTTTTTATGTCCATTTTCAGACTCAATCGAAAAGACTTACTCACTTAAATTAAGAGGAGTGAATTAAGATGACTCGAATGATCATAAAGGAGAAGAGTTACAGAAAACTGAGCTAAAACGCAGGCGTTACTCAAGCTTCAAAGCCAAACTAAGCTTCAAAGTCAAACTAAGCTTCAAAGCCAAACTGGAATGCATAAAAATGTTGGCCATTCTCAATATTGATGGTCATAGTGCCAGTTAACCCCAGCAACTCCCCCGCCCCAGAATGGGGTATCACTTCTAAGATCAGACGATTTTGTCCATCGGTCATAATGCCAAAATGTTGTAATACAAAACTGCCCTGCTTACCGCACAAATTACCAACCACTTGTTCAATGGCCACATAGCCAGCTGAGCCCTTGACTGACGTCATAGCACTGAGCATTTCCCCCTTGCTGCGCCCCTCAAGCTCACCATAAAAGGTTTTATCTAAGCCCATACGCCCTAGGGTCACACCACCAATGCCAGTAGCATAGGGGCTATCAGGAGTGAGCTTAACATCAAATTTCCCAGTGATTTTGCTAACTTGCATGACACTCTCCTTGTCGAAATCTTATGCTGACCTATTACCTGCTAACGCTTGCTACTGAAGCAAACATCACCCACAGACCGAAAAACAACTTAGCATAAGCCTACGTAGATCCATAATGGCATTTACACGTTACTTATGTATGCTGGTCTCACTCACTATCATCTCTATGGTTTTGACTATTTCAGGGGTTTCAGACATGGGTTGGTCAGACGCTCTATCACGATAAGTCACAGCAATTTTAAATGGGGCTTCAAAAGGATAAACAGGTTCAATACTATCCACCTCGATTCGATCGCCAAGCATGACACTGCCTAAGTGTTTCAAGCTATTGTGTTTAAAATCCAGATTAAACAATCCAAGATACCAAAATACGCCTGAACCTTGAGTCGTCACAATAAAGGGCGCCACAAAGGGCATAGTTTGCATTTTAGGATCATCTTGAATCGGTGCGTCACTTTGGGTGTCCGGCTCTAGAGCGGGATCGAAATTTAACGGTGTAATGCGCAAGTAATCGAGTAATGCTCGACCTTTTACCTCACCATCTTGGTAATCGCCCATAGCAAACTCTGTTTGCTTGATCTTAATAAAATGAGTCAGTGCAACGGACTTGCCGCCCTCAGGCAGCGTTATTTCAACAGGATTGGCGGTATTTAAGCTAAAGAGTTTGAGCATCACTTCCGATGCATTCGCCACAGGCTTTACCTCAAAAGGTGTCACAGTTTCGATCTCATTCGCCTGAGCCTGAGTTTTTTCATGCGCCATGGCTTCATCGTATTGCATCACCTGTCCATCTTCCATCACCATATAAATATCATCATTGGTCATGTTGAAACGGTAAATACCCGCAGCAAGTAAGGCTAATACCACTAAGGTTGCCGCTATGGTTAATTTTACAAACGTACTCATCTTCTCTCCCCAATCACGCTCGTTATGCGCTACTTTTCTAACACCGATAAACTTCAAATCAATGTCGGAGCAGTATTACAGATACTGAGTTAAAGCGAAGTGGGTAAAGTGTAAAAAATGCCGCTATTTTGAATTTTGTCAGGCTAAGTTCAGCAACATGCCTTTTACTCGACAAATATGATGGGCCGAGTAAATACTCAGCCCAATACATCACTACTTTTCGTTTTTCCACAAGGCTGGGGTTTGGTTCGGTTGCCAATTGCTTTGGGAGAAATGTGCTTGCACTAGGGAATAGATTTTATCTTGATAGGACACAAACTCAGGTAGTTGATAATTATGCTGCTCCTGCCAAGCAGGGGCATAGTTATCTAGCGTATCAAAACGATACCCTTGACGTTGAGCTTCTTCAACAAAACGCTTAATTTTAGGCAAGTTGATGGTTGCACCTTGTCCGCGGTGAGCATTCTCAAACAGGAAGTCGTGGGTCAAGATAACCACTTTCCCGTTATGTAAACCATCACTACAATCTAAGTTCTGCGTACGACTGTTAAGCGGATTCATCGTCGTTCCTGCGCAGGTGTTAATCACTTGATTGACTTTTGCCACCAGCTCAACCCCATCGGCCATGGATTCAGCAGGAAAAGCAACCCCCCAATCCTCTGGTCCCCAGTCTAGATCCCAGCCAAATATTTTATAGTCACTCTCAGCGAGCATGTTTTGAATTTGCACCGCAACTTGCGAACTGTTGGTCGAGGTTTCTGCGGTACAAGCAAAAGCGGGGTCCCAAGGCGGCACTGTATCGGATGTCGCACACAAGCCGTCGCCTTTGAGTTTACTGGTCACTCGCCAACCATTGGTGTAAGGCAAACGTGCCAACTTAGTCATCTTGTTATTGGGATAACTGGCGGCATTAGGAATAAGTTCAACCACTTTGGCCGTGTTCGTCACAAAATAGGTGAAATCGGTGGCCGCATCTTGATAGGATTTTACAGGCCAGAGTCCAACTTGATTACAATATGCCGCCCCAGATTGCACGCCATCAGTGCAGTTATGCAGCATATGATCGTAACTGTGGTTTGCCAGAATATGACCATCGTCTAGCAAACGTTGTAGGGCGACAGCCGCTAATGCCTCGTTTTCATCTCCTTCGCCATACATATGAAACGCATTAATAAAGAACGTCGCCTTAATATTGGCATCCTTTAACGCATCTAACAGCCCTAAGGTCGCGTCAATTGGACCATCATCAAAGGTAAGGTAAATGGTTTTATCGCTGGCGTAGGCCGCACTTAAGCCAGTACTCAAGCTCGCAACACAAAGCCCAACTGCAACGGCTATCGATTTCAGTTTCATGATTTCATCCTATAAATAATGTTTAAAGATGAATAAGTTAGTTCTCTTTACGCACTGGTTAATTCATAACCTGTAGACAGCGAGTTCACTCATCCGTTTAGCTTATCTATAGTGAGTAATCCCGCCGGCATTAGTTATACCATCCTAGCAACAAGCCATACTTTTCTACGCTAAGTCGATAAATCCTGCCTTTGCACCAGTTATACCAATCACATTAAATATCTAATCAGTTCAGAGCCTCACAGGCATTTCAATCCAAGGCGCATTGACGCAGAAATGGTCATTCCCTTTTAAGTCAATGCAACACCGGAGTGGGATGCCTGTGTGGCTCCCAAAGGGCGGGTTTCAACGCGCTTTATACTGCGTTTAAGGCTTTCGACAGAGCACCACTATGCCTTCAAGCCTTCGCCTTGTCTAAAGCGCGTTGAATTCCCGCTGAATGAACAGATATTTAATACGATTGGTATTAACTATCCCCTTACCCAAGGCTTCAAAGACAATAGAAAAATACCAATCCTAGTGTGAAAAGTACCGCATCAACAATTCGATAACAGGTAAGTTAACTGGAGAAAAAAACAACATAAAAGCACTACAGGGATGCAATAACATGTCAGAAGGTCAACTATTTAAGAGCTCTTTGCTCGCATTATGTATCGCTAACGCCTTGTTCGGGATGAGCTCAACCGCAGTCGCGGCGGAGCAACAAGAGGCAACTGCAGAAAATATTGAGGTAATCCAAGTACGCGGCATACGTCGCTCGATTGAAGCCTCTATGAATACCAAACGCTTCGCCGACTCCACGGTCGATGCTATCACCTCGGAAGACATAGGTAAGTTTCCCGATAAAAACATCGGTGATGCGCTGCAGCGCATTTCTGGGGTGACGGTCGATAGACAATACGGTGAAGTGAGCGGGGTCACCATTCGTGGTACAGCGCCAGAACAGAGTCGTATTTTGCTGAACGGTCAAACCGTTGCGAGCACCTCTTGGTATGATCTTGGTCCTGCCACTCGTACCTTCAACATGGAATTATTGTCAGCCGAGCAAGTTAGTGCGGTTGAAGTCCACAAAACGCCAACCGCTAGCCTTGAAGAAGGTGCGCTGGGCGGCACTGTCGATCTCAAAACCCGTAAGCCCTTAGATCTCGATGCTCACACCTATCAAGTGGCGGGTGAGTTGAGCCAAAGCAGCCTGTACGATGAAACAGATCCGAGTGGATCTTTCGTCGGAAGTTGGAAAAATGACGATGAAAAATTTGGTATTTTAGGTGCTTACTCAGTAGAAAAACTCACCAGTGGTCGGCATGTATTAGAATCGCTCAGCGGTTACTATGAGTACTTTTCCGCTGATCCTGCACAAAACCAAGAATCAACTGTAGGGGCGTGGGGGATTGGCTCACAAGCATTTAGAGCCGAACGTGAAAGGACCAGTGCCCAAGTTACACTGCAATTTGCACCGACTGAAAAAACAGAGTTCACCTTAGATTACTTTAATTTTGAACTCGATATCCCCCACGTAAACCATAACTTCTTAACCGTTGGCGCCCGCGGTTCGGGCTCCACCAACGTAGTAAATAACGCCCAAGGCGGCACAGCATCGGCAACGATTCTGCCAGCGTATGCGTCGATTATTTATAACCCTGTGGTACGCCACGCGGTCAATATGAAGTCTGACGTACTCAACTTAACCGGAAAATACGTCGGGGACAGTTTCACCCTTAGCGGCGTCATTGGCCAATCGACCTCAGATGGCGGCACCCAAGGCGGCTCATCTTCTTGGTGGATCCCTGCGACGGACCAAGGCGGCAAAATTGGCGATCCCGCCTTCCCTAATGGTCAAGGCAGTGTCGATGGTGGCTTTAGTTACGATGCCACAGGTCCCTATCAAGTGGTGCTCACGAGCCTAGATGCCAACGATGCTAGCCAGTTCAAGCATGCGCAAGAAGCCAACTACGAAACCACAGTGCAAGATCATAAAGTCACCTACGCACAGTCTGACTTCGAATATCAACTCGAGCATGATTTTATTAATAAAATTGCGGTCGGGATTAAGTACAACACCAGTGATTTCGAGCGCAATGCCTTCAATCGTAACCCCGCAGAAATCCTAGGTTTCGTGCCTAATGGCAACCTAGCCAACTGGAGCGATGGCGTACTGTCTGGCCTGCATTCCCAGAGTGGCGGCAATGTACTCGACTCCTATGCCAAGTTAGATGAAGACAAATGGTGGGCGTTTATCAGCGAGAAATACGCCAATGGCGAGTTAGTGGAAGTCGCCGATCTCGGTAACACCTTCACTGTCGAAGAGGATATGTTGGCCTTGTACGCCCAAGCGGATTTCAGCGGCGAATTCTATCGTGGTAACTTTGGTTTGCGTTACGTTAACACAGACCAAACCTCAACCGGTTTTGCCGATGGCAAACCCTACAATGAATCCGTTAATTACGATAATTGGTTACCGAGTATCAACGTCGCCTTTGATCTACAAGAAGATCTAATCCTACGTGCCTCGGCCTCTGCCGTGATGGCACGTAACAACTACAGCGATCTTAAACCTGGGTTAGCGATAGCGAAAAACTTTGGTACTGCGACCGGCGGTAATCCCAATTTAAAACCCTATAAGGCGAACCAAGCCGACCTTGGCATCGAATGGTACTTCACTGAATCTTCTATGCTGTCGGCAGCCTTATTCTACAAAGACATTGATAACGTAGTGTTTGTCACTGAGTCGACTCAGTACATTGAAGGTTGCGGCGCGTCAGAATCCGAGTGGGATAAATGCCGTGTCACAGCCCCAGCCAACGGCGGCAGCGGCTCAGTGACTGGGCTTGAAATCCAGCTGCAGCATAACTTTGAAAGCGGTTTTGGCTTCTTGACCAACTACACCTATGTTGACAGTAAGAGCACTCGCCCCGATGGCACTGAACAAATGATTGAAGGCGTGTCAGAAAACTCCTTCAACGGCTCACTCTTCTACGAAGATGATCTGTTCAGCGCCCGTATCGCCTATAACTGGCGTTCAGAATACTTAGGCGTGGGTAATATTCAAAACGTGTTAAACGACAGCTATCAACAAGTCGATGCCTCGATTATTTGGCATGCAATGGAGAACTTAGATATCTCACTCGAAGGGGTTAACTTAACCAATGAAGTGGTGCAATCCTATGATGTTAAATATGGATTGACGCAAAATACCATCGAATTTGGTTCACGTTATTTCGTCGGTGCCAGCTACAAATTTTAAACTTGAGTCACACTATAGCCGACCTTAGGGTCGGCTTTTTGCGTTGATAATGCAGCGGGGATAAGCCATGAAAGTGAAACAAGCAATCAGAAAAATCATTATCTTAGGTGGCGGTACCGCAGGCTGGATGGCCGCGGCCGCCCTCGCGAATAACCCCGTATTTGCCGCCATTGAACTCTGTTTAGTGGAATCGGACAACATAGGCACTATCGGCGTTGGCGAAGGCTCGACGCCACACTTAAAACGCTTTATGGACAACTTAGGCATTAGCGAAAAAGATTGGATGGAACAATGCCACGCCAGCTATAAAACCGGCATCGACTTTATCAATTGGAATGGTGACGGGCAGCAATACTTTCACCCCTTCTATTGTCAAATGGATGTAAAACCCGCCGAAGTCTTTTTTATCAACGCCAATGCGAGGCGCCGCGGTCATGGCAGTGCCGTTAAACCCGATGCGTTTTTCTCGAGTGGTGTATTGGCGAAACGCAATCTCAGCCCTAGGCCGAATAAAGCATTGCCCTGCGTTAACGAATACGGCTATCACTTCGATGCCACTGAACTTGCCAACTACTTAAAAGAATACGCTTGCCAACGCGGCGTAAAACACCTCATCGGCGATGTCATTGAAGTTTCAACAACCCAAAACCAACATATAGACGCCTTAATGCTGGCTAATGGCGAACGACTTAACGCCGATTTTTTTATCGATGCCAGCGGCTTTAGCGCTAAGTTAATTCATAAAACCCTAGGCGTACCCTTTCAATCCTTCGCCAATGAACTGCTCAACGACAGCGCCGTCACTGTACCTGTTCCTGTTCCTGCATTAATGGACTCCACTCAAACACAGCAAACCCAAACGCTGCAAGCCAAAGCACAGCACGCCAAGTACCATACCCGCGCCACAGCGCTCAGCGCGGGCTGGCTATGGCAAATCCCCCTCACCCACAGGCTTGGCAATGGCTATGTTTATAGCAGTCGCCACCTCAGTGCCAATGCCGCGGCCAAAGAATTATTGCACAGTGTTAATCTGCCTGAATCAACCCAAGTACGGTTTCTCAAGATGCGGGTCGGTGTCAGTGACAAGGCTTGGCACAACAATGTACTGGCGATAGGACTCGCGCAAAGTTTTATCGAACCGCTCGAAGCCACGTCGATCATGATGACCCAATTCACCCTTGAAAAATTTATGTCGTTATTCGAGCGCTATCAATTGAATAAGCAGGCAGAGACCTTAAGTCGACAAACACTCAATCAGGCGGTCATGCAGTTAGTGCTCGGCATAAAGGATTATATTCAGGCCCATTATGTCACCAGCCAGCGCAGCGAACCCTATTGGTTGGCGGCGAGAAAAGTCACCATTTCCCAAAGGCTGACGCAACTATTGCAAGCTTGGTATCAAGGGGAAGACTTTGATTTACTGCTTTACCAATACGATCAGCAACTCGCCTACTTTCGCCCTTCTTGGTATGCGCTGTTAGCGGGAATGGATTACCGCGACCCAAAACTGAAGCGCCCATTTGAGCCGATTTCAGCGGAGATCACGGCGCAAGCGATACGCTACAGCCAAACCTTAGTGGAGCAGTATTTTCAGCCTAAGCATCCATGATAAGAATGGTTAAATTGCCCTTTGTTTACTGCTAAAGCACTGACGAAAACGACTCGGCGTGACACCTTTAAATTGAATAAAGCGCCGATTAAAATTGGATAAGTTATTGAAACCACACTGATCGCTGATGGTTGATATCGGACTTTGATTTGACAGCAGTAACTTGCACGCCTTAGCGATCCTGAGTTGATTGATAAACTCAGTTAAGGTTTTCTCGGTGCGTTTTTTAAAGAAGCGATGGAAGTGATTGGTGCTCATATGCGCCAACTTTGCCAAATCCTGTGCCGACAAGGCCTGAGTGTAATTGTCATAGATATGCTCAATCACTTTATCGAGCTTTTTCACGGTAAAGTCGAGTTTACTACCGTGGGTAAACAAGGTACTCGACAAGAGTTCTTGCTGACTATCCTGTTGTAATAACGCTAATAATTCCAATAACAAAATATAGCGTCTAAAAGGATTGGCCGTCTCCATCGCGATAAACACACTATGGGCCTTACGCGCCGTTTCCTCACTAAACAACACACCTCGTTTGGCATGGGTCAAAAGTGAATGCAAAGACGCTAACTCACGTTGCTCATTCACAATTTGGTGTAGCCAGACCGCTGGAATTTGTGCCACATAAACGACTTCCTGCACCCTCGCATTCGAAGTGCCGTCTTTTAGCGCGTTGCCATTTGATATCTCGTCAGTTAAAACACCAAGGTTCGCCTCGGATTGCCAGCCGTGGGGCATATCTGGGCCTATGATCACTAAATCATAATCGCCATAACGGGCAATATGGTCGCCCACATAACGCATACCATAACTGTTGAGGGTTAAGCAGATTTCGTACTCGGGGTGATAATGCCAATTGAGATCCATGTGGTCCCATTCATAACGAAAGTAACGCCAAGAGCTATTTTCATCGGGGATCACTTTTTCACACAGAGGTTTCATCCATTAAACTCCAGTTGCTCATTCCTTTACCTTAGCTTCAATCAGCTCTTATAGTTCAACGCCATTCACTCAAGCTAGCCGTTATGCCAACCTGTTAAATTATTCAATTACTTAGACCTTATTTTTAATGCCAGCCTTGACCTATCAGCGCGGCGAAATAGCTGTGCCTTCGCGCACTATTGTCTATAGCAAGTCAGCCTCACAGTGATACTAAACTCTGCTACTCCAATACTATTCTATCCAATGTTAATTAAAGGTAACTATTTTACAAGTAAACACTTTATCAGCAGAGGCTAAAACATGGTTTTCTCTATGCTCATCCGCAGCAGCTATCTGCTGCCCACTATCTACAGCAAGTATTTACAGCACCTGATGTAAATCAGCCCAATCAGCGCAAACACGATTTGACTATGTGAGAAAAGTATCGACAGAGGCACCATTCGTATCACCACCAAGGCGAGCGTCAAGCCACAATGAATTTCACTTAATTCAATTGGCTAAGCACATGAAACACAAACTCATCATACTGTTTGTTCTCTGCACTTTCTTTGTGATTTCTTTGATGACCAACAGTATGGGGCCGATTTTCCCTGCGTTAATTGACAGTTATGCTATCGGCCTGACGTTGGCGGGGTTATTTCCCTTTGCGTTTTTTATCGCCTACGGCGTGACATCGATTCCTGCGGGGATTTTGGTGGACAAGTACGGTGAAAAGCGGGTGATCATCTTAGCCTTTAGCCTAGCGTTTATCGGCGCCGTGACTTTTGTGTGTCTGCCCACCTTTAGCATCGCTATGTTTAGCCTGTTTTGTATTGGCACTGGCATGAGTTTATTGCAGGTAGCAGTGAATCCCTTACTGCGCCAAGCCGCGGGGCCAGAGCATTTTGCCTTTTTCTCTGTTCTAGCCCAACTCGCCTTTGGCGGCGCCGCGACCTTAGCGCCGCTGGTGTATCAGCATTTTGTCGCCTTAGATCAAGCCAGTGTTGCATCAGCCAACTATGTGCAACAGCTATTGCCCGAGAACATGAGTTGGCTCGCCATGTATTGGTTATTCGCCGTGGTCGCGCTCGCCATG
Organism: Shewanella sp. SM74; assembly: GCF_025653725.1. Taxonomy (NCBI): domain Bacteria; kingdom Pseudomonadati; phylum Pseudomonadota; class Gammaproteobacteria; order Alteromonadales; family Shewanellaceae; genus Shewanella; species Shewanella sp. SM74. Next base: position 122,692 of record NZ_JAKKRZ010000015.1, read on the forward strand.
GTGCTCTTTGCCAGCCTAGTGAAGATGCCCAAAGTGAATAAACTGGCAGATGAGTCGGCAGGTGCCCTCGAGACCCATTTACGCCTTTTCAAAGATAAAACCGTTTTGAAATTCTTCTTCGCTATCGCCGCCTACGTCGCACTTGAGCAAGGGCTTGCTAACAGTATCTCAGTCTTTTTGCTGCAATATCATGGTCTTGATACCTTAAGTGTCGGCGCCAATGTGGTTAGCGATTTTTGGTTTTACATGACGCTCGGCTGCCTACTCGGTTTGCTGCTACTTAAACTTATCGACAGTCAGATCTTGCTGCTCAGTTTTTCCCTTAGTTCACTGGTTTGTTTTCTGGTGGCGATTTGGGGACCGAGCCAACTAACATTAATTTGTTTCCCATTGGTTGGCTTTTTCATTTCTATCATGTGGTCGGTGATCTTCTCGTTGGCGCTCAATTCGCGCACTCAAGATCATGGATCATTCGCCGGCATTCTCTGTACTGGCATTATCGGCGGCGCGTTTATCTCGCCGATCATTGGTGTTATCAGCGAGCTATCCGGCGAGTTACGGCTCGGGATGTTAGTGCTGTTAATCCCTATGGCTTACATAGGTTATGTGGCCCTAACGGCTCGTCCCTTGATAAAAAACACTACCCTGTTCTCAGCGAAAGCGGCATCAAAGGATGCCGAGCCGATGGCAACAAACAACACGAGAGGCAACAAGCTATTATGAGCGTCCTATGTTTAGATCTTGGGGGAACTAAACTGATGTTGGCACAGGTGGAAGGTAAAACCTTACTCGACACTTGGCGGTATCCTGTTCCCGCAGATGGCAATTTTGAACAATTATTCGATTTCCTCGTGACCTGTATCCACAGCCACCTCACGCCTGAAACCTATGGTATTTCCATCGGGATACCCGGCATGGTGGATATGCACAGCGGCACTTTACTCGAAGTGCTCAACATCCCAGCACTAACGGCAACGCAGTTAGCCCAGCAACTGCAAAATACCTTTGAGATGGATGTGGTTGTAAATAACGATGCGAACCTCTTTGCCCTTGGCGAAGCTGTGCTCAATCACAATCAAGACATGCTCGGAATTACCTTAGGCACTGGCGTGGGCGCTGGGGTGATTTTTAATGGTCAGCTGTATTCGGGTAAACATTGCGCCGCAGGTGAAATCGGCAGTTTGAGTTATCGTGATGGCATTATTGAGCACTACTGCTCGGGGCAATACTTCACCACACATCATCACATGAGTGGCGAGCATTTGTACCAAAAAGCCTGTGAAGGTGACAGCCAAGCGCTACAAGCCTTCGCCCATTTTGGCGAACACTTGGCGCACATGATCGCCCAAACCTTACTAGTATACGATCCCAAAGATATCATCCTTGGCGGCTCAGTCAGCCAAAGCTTTCCCTTTTTTATTGAAGCGCTTAAACAGAAATTGCAAAGTTTAGTCTATGGCCCGCAACTGACAGACTTGACGATTTCAGCCAGCCAACATCACAATGCAGCCCTCATAGGTGCCGCGCAATGGTTTTTACAACAAAAGGACTCAGCTAAGTGAAAGGACAAATAACACAGAAAGGGATGATAAAGTGGCAGAGGATTAAGACGGCCTTAGTCAGCGGCGTCATGGCAGTGCTTCCCGTGGCGTCGGTGCTTTCAATACTTGCGATGCCATCAGTACAGGCCGCCAATGCTGTGCAGGAGGCAAATCATGTCGCGCTGAATCAATTGGCCGATAAGCTCCAATTAAATTATCAGCTAACCGCTAGTTATCTTGAAACCTGTCCCGCTAAAGAAGCCCAATGCTATCGCTCCGCCATTGAGCTAACCCTGCCCACTCAACTATCCAACGACAAGTTATCCAGCGAAGAGTTAAATCATGGCGACTGGCAAATTTATTTCAGCCAATTATCGCCCGTTTATTTCGTCGATGCGGGTGACTTTAGCATTGAGCATATCAATGGCGATTTACATAAAATCACTCCTAAAGCCAGCTTTAAGGGCTTCGTCGCCAATCAAGTTTATCGTATTGAGTTTTATAGCAAAGGCAGCCAAATCACCCGTTCCGAGTTTATGCCAAACTTCTTTGTCGCTATGGGCGATAAGGCGCAGGTCATAAAGAGCACTCAAACAAGGCGCGATCCAGAAACGGGTTTAGCCGAGCAAGACTACCTCGCGCCCTTTAATGCCGAGAAACAATTCTTACTGGCAAAAAACGATGCAACCCCCTTTGCCGATGGCCAGTATTTAGCAGAGCAATATCAAGCCCTAGCCGCAGACAAAGCACCTGACATTAGCGGCAAACTCATCCCCACGCCACTTAATAGCCAAAGCCTAAACTCGGCACCTTTATCCCTTGCCAAAGGTTATCGACTCACGGCTGCGACTGTCGATTTTAAGGGACGGCAGGCGGCATTTGATTACCTCGATTCTTTAGGCTTTTCGGCCAAGGACAAAGGCACGCCGCTATTATTGCAACTCGATACTCAAGCACCTAAAGTCGCAAGCACTGAAGCCCATGATAGTGAAATTAAAAGCAGCGAAGCCTATCGGTTAACCATAACGACTGAACAAATCAGTATTCGAGCGGGCACTGAGGCGGGACTCTTCTATGGCCTACAGAGCCTAGCTGGGTTGATCAGTTTAAGTGACGATCAACTGGTCGCCATCGATATTCAAGACCAGCCTCGCTACGCCTTTCGCGGCCTACATATCGATTTAGCCCGTAACTTTCACTCGCTCGATTTTATTAAACGCATTATCCCACAGCTCGCCGCCTATAAAATCAATAAGCTGCACTTGCACTTAGCCGACGATGAAGGCTGGCGTTTAGCCATCCCCGGCTTACCCGAACTGACCGATGTGGGCGCAAAACGCTGTTTCGATTTAACCGAGCAAACCTGTTTATTGCCACAACTGGGCAGTAGCATAGCGGACGTTAACCCCGTCGATGGCTACTTAACCGTGGCGCAATACCAAGAAATATTACAACTGGCAGATGCTCACCATATCGAAGTAATCCCTTCACTGGACATGCCGGGGCATTCACGCGCAGCGATAAAATCCATGGAGGCGCGTTATCACCATTACCTCGCCAAGGGAGAAAAAGCTAAGGCGGAGGAGTTTTTACTGACTGAATTTGCAGATAAAACCCAATATTCGTCGATTCAGTATTACCACGACAACACACTCAATGTGTGTCTGCCGAGCACCTATCACTTTATCGATACTGTGATTGATGAAGTTAAAAAGATGCACCAAGCCGTAGGCATTCCTTTAGTGCATTACCACATAGGCGCCGATGAAACCGCAGGCGCTTGGGTAGAATCCCCCGCGTGTATCGCAATGAAAAAACAAAAAGCCGATGAGTTAACCGGACTGCATTCACTCAATGGTTACTTTATCGAGCGCGTTGCTAACATGTTGGCAGAGAAAGGGATTATTGCCGCTGGTTGGAATGATGGCATGGGTGAAGTGCGCCCCGAAAACATGCCAGCCCAAGTGCAATCTAACGCTTGGTCGCAGATTTCAAACAACGGCCATCAAATCGCCCATAAGCAAGCAAATTTGGGCTGGAAGGTCGTTATCTCAACGCCAGAAGTCACCTATTTCGATTTCCCCTACGCTAGCCATCCAGATGAGCGCGGCAATCATTGGGCCGCAAGGGCAATAGACAGCTTTAAGGTGTTTAGCTTTATGCCCGAGAATCTGCCCGCCCATGCCGAGCGCTGGCACAATAGCTTAAATCAGCCATTTGTGTCGGACGATAGCCACAGCCAGCTCAAACCGGGACACGGTTTTTACGGCTTGCAGGGGCATCTTTGGAGCGAAATGGTGCAATCAGACGAGCAAGCAGAATACATGTTATTCCCGCGCATGGTCGCCCTCGCCGAACGGGCATGGCATAAGGCTCCATGGGAATTAGCCTATGATTATCAAGGTAAAATCTATAGTCAGCAAACTCAACATTTTGCCCGCCAACTCAATGGCCAAGCCGAGCAAGTGCTCAAACAGGATTGGCAAACCTTCGCCGCGGTTTACGCCAATAAAGTGCAACCTAAGTTAGCAAAAGCGGGAGTTTTCTATCGCATAGCACCGCCTGGAATACGTGTTGAACATCAGCAGTTAGTGCTCAATAACTTATATCCCAATGCCGAGTTGGAATACCAACTCGACTCAGGACCTTGGCTAAGCTACCGCCAAGCTTTCAAGCTTAATGATGTCAAACACATCCGCGCCAGAGTCAAAGATGGCGCACGTTACTCTCGCCCATCGACTTGGCAAAGCTCCCTCTAATCGTTCATCGCACAATGTCGGCCATCACATGTGATGGCCGATACGTTAATTGACTATTAATACCACTGGTCGATGGGTTAAGCATGAGCTTACATTGAGGCTTTTCAATAACAGCGCAACTCAGGCTATAATCTCGCTATTCGCGATGACACTCTCGTGATAACACTTTATCAAGCCTAAGGATCTGCCAACCGATGACAACTGCTTCTACTAGCCCCTTTGCCGTGTTAAACCAAACCACAGCAACCTCGTTTAATGAACAGAAAAATCTGATTAAACGGGTATTTAAAGGTAAGCCAGTGCAATGTCCTAGCTGTAAACAGACACTTAAAGTCATATTGCCTGAGCAGGCAAAGGCAGAACAAGCCGCAGGAATTTACTGTGCTAAAGGCTGCACAGATATCGAACTCGATATGGAAGCCGTCGCGGGACTCTAATCATTCCAGAGCCAACCCACACTGGCATTAGCCTCACATTGACGGCCAAGCGACGATTACAACAGTCCCCTGTGATTAGCCGTTATAAAAATAAATATCTCTAATTATCAATGAGATTATTTAAACTGATCACGGTAATTGCTTAAGCTGCCCACGAAAATAGTGTCGATAATAGCCCACCAAATTACTGCCAATAAAGAGTACCTCCATTAACACTGCCACAGGCGATCCCACTAAGGCATTGTGAACGAGCCAAAAACTGGTTCCGACTATCATAAGCAGTCTGAGATCTTTATCCCTTTGACAGAATGCGGCGCGGGTTTGAAACAAGGTGCCTATACAACTGATCACAGTCGTTACCCCATTAAAGGTCACAATGCTCATCACAAGTGCAGCAATAGAGAAACACCATAGGGCTACTTTTGAGGTGGTAAAAATACTGGTGAGATAACGCACTGTGGCTATGCCCATTAAGCCTGCGGCAGTCCATTGCTCCAGCAAACAAAAATGAATTGAAATCAAGATGCCAGACACAAAAAGGCAGGCGACTATCCGCTCCCGCGCCTTAAATTGAAACGAAATCAGATCGAAGATAATGGCTATCGCCACCAAAATTTGAGACAAAGTAAACGCAGTCAACTTATTAAGCTCCTTCGCTTTAAGTAATAATGCACACTCTGATTGAAAGCTTTGTAGACTTGAGAGCGCAACTTAAGGCGCAGCATCATGGGAATCGCGCTTTAGCGCATTAACTTAAGTTAACTGGGAGCAAAAACCGTTAAAGAGAGTCTTGAAGTCGTCTACGCATACGCGACAAACTGATTGCCGTAATGCCAATATAATTAGCTAGCTGACCTTGGCTTAACCGCTCAAGCCAAAGTGGTGAATGTTCGCGTAAATACAGATAACGTTGCTCAGGTGTGTGCAGCAGTAAAAAGGCTTCCTTTTGTTCTTTATACAATAATTGCTGTTTAAGTAACCCAAGTTGCACTGACTGCAGCGAAGTATCATCCAATAGGGATAGTGGCATTTGGATAAGTTTACAGGCGCTTAAGGCTTCTAATTGGTAACGAGCGGGAATTTGCTTAAGCCAACTGACATACAAAAAACACAGTTCACCCTCGAAATAAAACTCCTTACAGCGCTCTGTGCCCTCCTGAGTATAATGGCAAGCGCGCACGATACCATCCACAACAAAATATGCCTGTGACTGCGCCTCACCTTGGTTAAGAAGCACCTCTCCCGCCAGCACGTTCAACGCTTTAAACTGTGATAAGTAACGTTCAACAGTAGCTTGACACGCCCCTAACGCAATCAAATATTGTTGCAGTGGCTGGCAAGTTGGCACCTGCAATACAGCAGTCTTTTTTACGTCATCAGGTTCAATCATGCGAGCTACTCAGCGATTTATCACTAAACACTTAACCACTGCCATTCGAGTAAGGGTTCAGCACTCGCTTGCAAGCCACGGCTCAGCGTGACGTTAAATACACTTTTAGCGGGAATGCTTCCCACACCCTTAGGCGTGCCTGTCATTACAATATCGCCCTCATCGAGACTGATAAATGCCTGTAGCTCGGACAATATGGTCTGAGGTTTGTAAATCATTAAATCGATATGTCCCTCTTGGACTAGCTTGTCATTGATACTCAAGGTGAAATGCAGCTGTGCCTCTGCATCATCAATCGCCACAAACGGACTGAATAACGCTGCACCATCAAAGGCTTTTGCTCGCTCCCAAGGCAATCCCTTAGCTTTTAACTTAGTTTGCAAATCACGTTTTGTGAGATCTAAACCGACGGCGACGCTACTGAAACGGCCATTTTGAAACATAAAACACAGCTCGGTTTCATAATGCAAGGTTTCCCCTTGATGCTCAGAATAAAGCACAGTCGAAATGGCCGAATTGGGCTTTAAAAATACCACCATATCCTCGGGAATTTCGTTACCTAATTCATGGATATGCTCAACATAGTTACGCCCAATGCAGAGAATTTTTGTCGGTACGATAAGATTTTCACCTAACACGACTGATTTCATCTTTAATCCTTTTCAAGATAGGGTTGAGATTATTTTAAATAATAAAACCAATTAGTTAACCTAAATTAAATCTAAACGTTCAATTGAACTAATCACTGTACTTATGACGAACTCTGCTACACTTAAATCAATATTTCAACGAAAACAGCGATCTAACCATTAATAAACCCATTTTACAGGGACAGTCATAGAAGAGGTTTTCGCACTATGTTAACGCTTACCATAAAACAAAAAATCATCTTTAGTTTTAGTGCAATTGGCGCGCTGCTCATCGCTGGTAGTAGCTTTTTCTACTATTCACTCTCCCAAGTGCAAACCGCCTATCAAAATATTGAAACCTTAGCCGTACCCGTGCAAAAGCAGAGTAATAGCTTACAACTAGTGCTATTAAAAATGTCACGCCTTGCCACCCTAGCCCATAGTCAGCAAGACACTGCCGCCTTAACCAAAAGTCAGCAAGCATTTACCGCGCTGCAGAAGAAATATCAAAGTATCGAAAATGAGTTAATTGAGCGAGTTGCAGATCAACCTAAGATGCAAACATCCCTAAACGAAGCGCAGGCAAGATACCAAGCCTATTTGCAGCAAAGCCAAGCCATGTTTAGCGCTAAACTCGCCAATGAACAAGCAAAACGGCAGTACCTGCAACTCTTTGAGCACTTTAACCATGCCAAGACCAACGCCAGTAATGCGATGATTGATCTCGAAACTCTTTCCATCCCCGATAATCCCACTTTACTCGAAGAAATTGTCGGCACAGGTACTCGCATTGACGACATGCTCTATACGCTAGCCAACACTATGGGGGAACTGATCCACACTCAAAGTTTGGATGTTATTCAATCGCACCAACAGGATGTCGGTATTTTACTGGGGAACCTCACCACTAACTTTACCTTTTTAAAACAACAAACTGATGGGCTTGATACCTTAGGCCTACTGCAAACATTCGAGCAAGAATATGCGATTATCAATACCTTACTCGCAGCGCCTGCCGAACTTTATAAAGTGCAACAAGCCGTAGTTGAGGCACAACGACAAGCAGAGCAACATTACCTCGATGCCGATAAAGAGTTTAATGCGAATAATCTCGCCTTAGATAAGTTAATCAACTTAGCCGACCGCCGATTTACCAGCCTGCAAACCATTGCCAGTAACGATATTCAACAGGGTCAAACCTTAGCGATTGTACTCGCACTGGTATTTATCATCATGGTGAGCTTTATCTCTTTCTTCACCTCCAAGGCTATGCTCAATCCCTTAGCCTTAGTGAACGGCGCACTCGCCAGTATCGCACGAGGGGATTTATCAAAACGCATTCATAAACGCCATAACGATGAATTTGGTGCCCTAATCGATAACATGAATACCTTGAGTGACGATCTTGCCAAGCTGTTAACCAATATCAGCCAAAATGCCCATTCATTGGACAGCTCTGCCACCCAAACCAATGAGCAAGGCCAGCGCATCGCCAATGCCGCAACGGCGCAAATCAGTCGAGTCGATGAAACGAAAGCCTTAGCAGAACAGATGTTTACTAGCTCAAATCTAGTGACAGAACAGGCCAGTGAGTCGGCGAGACAAATCAGTCAAGCCTCGAAATACGGTAATCAAGTGAAGCAAATTGCCGATGATAATCGCAATAAAATTGCCGAACTGAGCGCCCGTTTAAGTAGCTCAGTTGAAGTCATGTCTCGCTTGAGCATTCAAAGCGATAATATTGGCAGCATTTTAACCACCATTAGCAGCATTGCCGAACAAACCAATTTGCTGGCACTGAACGCCGCCATTGAAGCCGCCAGAGCGGGGGAACATGGTCGTGGTTTTGCCGTCGTAGCCGATGAAGTGCGATCACTTGCCTCACGCACCCAAGCCGCCACCGCCGAAATTCAAACCATGATCACGGCCCTGCAAAAAGAAACGTCCACGGCAGCCGATGCAATTACTACGGGGCAAAATCAAGCAAATGAGTGTGTCGGACAAAGCCAAACCCTGCAGGATGCTATCGCTCACATAGAAAGCACCTTACATACCCTCAATAAAATGAGTCTAGAGATCACCCACGCCGCCCACGAGCAGTTAGATTACAGCCAACGGATTGAGTCGAGCATGAGTGAGGCGGCACAATCTGCAGACCAAAATGCCAATGAAGCCATGGACATGGCTAAACGCAGCAACGAAGTCACTCTGCTTGCCCATTCACTCACCAGCTCAGTGGAGCGGTTTAAACTGTAGAGGTGATGAGATCTAGATTCTAGAATCTAGGCATATTCCATCAGGAATTCATCGAGCTGTTCGTTGGCAATTTCAATCTCATCACCTTCGAACTGGGCGATATGAAACATACCCTCACCTTCGTTAGTCACAGGGATATTACTTATTCCTATGATAATACCGTCAGTTGGCGCGCGAATGGCCACACTGTCACCGCCGTGGGGACTAACGATATGGGCAATGATATAACCCTTAGTTACCCGCTGGCCGAGTTTAAGCTTCATATTCACTAAACCATCGGATTCACTGCGCACCCAATAACTGCGGATAGCACTGACACTCGCGCCTTTGTTACTCACTCGCCCTTTAAGCATATCTAAACTGCGCATCACATTGAGCACACCTTTGAGGCCAGATTTTATCGACAACTCGCTAAAACGTAACGCCTCTCCAGCCTCATATAAAATGCAAGGAATGCCCTGTTGATTAGCATAACCTCGCATAGAAACACTGCGCGCTTTAGAATGCATAATAAGCGGCGCACCAAAGGCATTCGCCATGGCGAGCATAGTCTCATCATTAGTATCACAGCGAATTTGCGGCAAATTATCCCTATGGACGGCCCCAGTATGTAAATCAATCACATGGGTTGCATGAACTAATAACTGAGTGGCAAACAGATTAGCTAAACGGCTTGCGAGCGCCCCTTTGCTAGAACCAGGAAAGCAACGATTTAAATCACGACGATCGGGTAAATAACGGGATTGCTGAATAAAACCAAACACATTCACTATTGGCACCACAATTAACGTGCCCGTCAGATTCTTGGGATTCACTCTGGCTAATAAACGCCGACAAATTTCGATACCATTGAGTTCATCCCCATGAATGGCGGCACAAACCAGTAAAGTCGGGCCAGGTTTGGCTCCGTGAAACACTTCCACATGAATATCGAGTTGCGTATCGGTATACAACTTAGCGGCAGGCAGCTTGATCCCTAATTGCGTCCCGGCTGTGACTCGTTTTCCCGCTAATTCAAATGCTTCACGTCTTTTTACCATGGCAACTCCCTTGTTCTATCAAATGTTATCCCGCGCGGTTGGCTCATGTTTACCGCATTTTGCCAAAGTGATCCGCTATTACATATCAGCCGACTTTAAAGACTAAAGTGGGATTTTAAACGAATTATTGCGGCTCAAATTGGTTCAGCCAAGATTTTAAAATCTGCAGTAACACAGGCCTATCTTCAGCACTCACGCCCGCGAACAACGCACTTTGACATTGAATATGCTGAGGTAATGCCTTATCAATGAGCGACTTACCCTCAGCAGTTAACGAGACATGGACGGCGCGGCGATCTTCCTTACTGTGCTCCCGCTCAATCAGCCCCTTATTTTCGAGTCTGTCTAAACGACTGGTCATAGCGCCAGAACTTAGCATCATGCTCTGATAAAGTTGCGAAGGCGAGAGTGTGAACGGCTCTCCCGAGCGCCTTAACGTCGCGAGCACATCGAACTCCCCCTGACCTAAGCCAAATTCGGCGTGGCATTGCAGCAGTACCACTTCGATATATTTCGTTAAACGAGCGATTCGCCCGAGCACAGCCATAGGGATCAAATCCTCACTCACCCCTTGCTGTTGCCACTGTTCAACAATTCTATCGAGGCCATCTTCTTTGGTATTCGAATCCGCTTTCTTTTTATCCGTAGAACTCGCGTTAGTATCCGCAGGACTGGCATTAGTTAGCGTCATTTTAGCTGTCATAGGTTTATCTCAATATAAAGATTCTTTACATCATCCTTTACATCTTAGTCATTTTCTCGCAGAATTAAAATATCTTTATATCAAGATACATCCGAAAGAGATTCTTTTTGAATTGTAGTGATGTGGTTTCAACCTACTGTTGTTGAAAGGAAATCATCATGAGTATGCTAAATGCTGCTACAAATCACTTTTTCAGCAAATCAAACTCAGCTTATTTTTGGAGACAATCCATGCGATCCCCCCTGACAGAGAAAGCGAATTTATTGCTGCTCGGACTCGCGTTCATCCTTATTGGTCTAAATCTACGGCCCATTCTCGCCTCCGTTGGGCCTTTACTGCCCAGCATACAAAAGGATATCAGTTTAAGTTTTACCTTAGCGTCTATGCTGACATTGCTGCCCGTGCTCGCCATGGGACTGGGTTGTTTTGCAGGCTTTAGTATCGCCAAACGCTTAGGATTCAATACCGTAATGACAGGATCATTGCTACTGCTTATCGCCGCTACTGCAATGCGCTTCTGGGCGATAGATGCCAATTGGCTTATCTGCTCGGCATTACTGGCAGGGGTCGCAATCGCCCTCATTCAAACCATAATGCCCGCCATGATTAAGCTTAATTTCGGTGAACGGGTGCCCTTAATGATGGGGCTTTACGTCACCGCCATTATGGGCGGCGCCGCATTAGCGGCGAGCAGTGCGCCTTTTATCGGGATGAACTTAGGTTGGCGCGCGGGTCTAGGTCATTGGACTTGGCTAGGCATATTCGCACTCGTGCTGTGGCTCCTGATTAAACATAAAGCCACATTACCGAGCCAAGCAAAAGAGCAAACTTTGCAACTTAACTTTTGGCGTTTTCGTCGCAGTTGGCTATTGGCGATATTTTTTGCATTAGGCACAAGTTGTTATGTCTGCGTACTTGCATGGTTAGCCCCCTACGCGGTCGAGCTAGGTTATAGCCAAACTCAATCGGGATTAGTGTTAGGTTTCTTAACCAGCATGGAAGTGATCGCGGGCTTAGTGTTTCCTTGGCTTGCCAGCAAGTCGACGGACAGACGCGCCATCATAGCCCTACTCTGCTTGCTACAACTCATTGGCTTTATGGGACTGGCACTCGCCCCTCAAGTATCGCTATTTTTATGGGCGGGACTTGCAGGATTAGGTATTGGCGGGATTTTTCCACTCGGGCTGATTGTCACTATGGATCATCAACAGAATCCTATGTTAGCAGGTAAATTAACCGCCTTCGTGCAGGGTGTGGGATATACCATAGCGGCTATCTCGCCTTGGATTGCCGGATTAATTCGCGATAATTTCAACAGCTTTAACAGTGCTTGGTTATTACTCGGTGGCTTAAGTGTGATCGCGTGGATATTATCTTGGCAATTTAATCCGCAGGGCTATGCACGCCAATATCAAATCACCCGCTGTGTATCTTAACCATCTAATTTAAAGTAAAGAATCCGCCTTCTTAGAAGGCGGCTTTGACTTGCCCCTGGAAGGGGCTATTCCAAGAACCTACATCATCTGCAACGACAATTGAGCCTCATGTTCCTGATCTTGTTTATCTTGATGGCGCACATATCGTCTAATGATTTCTTCATTAACACCTACTGTATCTACAAAATAACCTCTGGCCCAAAAGCTATTGCCCCATAGCTTTTTACGTACATGAGGGAATTTATTGAATAACCTTATCGC
>NZ_JAKKRZ010000016.1:0-119122 GCF_025653725.1 Shewanella sp. SM74
GCGGGAAATCTGTTATTCCAAGGCGCCGCTATAAGAATACACCTCAAGAAAGAGTCGATTGGTGCTTATATCGGTATCGACATTTAGTGGAGAATGCTTTTGGAAGAATTAAGCACTATCGAGCAATATCAACAAGATATGACAAGCTAGCAAGAAATTACGCCAGTATGGTGTCACTGGCGTTTATGTTAATGTGGCTGCCGATGTATTGCTGAACAACATTTGTACAGCAAAGATCAACAGACCCTAGTCATACGAAACACACTTTTGCATGATCCAAGCAATTTTTTTATCTGTCTAGCCAGTCAACTTGGAAATTAGCCCATAAAAAAGCAGTTTATCCTTTAGGGATAAACTGCTTTAAATGGATTAAAAATCCTAATAAGTATTAGAACTTAGCTTCAACTGCAACACTGAAGTTACGGTCTTGGCCAATAGTGACCATATTGTACTGACCACCATCGATATAATCGGTATCGAAGAGGTTTCTCACGTTGGCGCGAAGGCTCACATCTTTGCCCATGATATCCATAGTGTAGGCTGCACCTATATCGAAACGCACATAACCATCTTTAGTAATAGTGTTATCGAGATCGGCAAAACGCTCACCCACATAGATAGCACCGAAGTTCATCGCAAAATTGTCAGTCACTTCGTAACGGGTCCAGATATTGGCCGACCACTCAGGGGCATCAATCGGAGTTTTACCTTCACGGGCATCTCCCGTTTGATACTCTGCATCTAAATACATCATGGAAGAAGTCACAAACCAGCTATCACCGATTTGACCCTGTGCTCCCATTTCAAAGCCACGATGTTTCTGTTCACCACCCTGAGTAGTGATATCGGTATAATCACCAATTGGTGCAGATAATTTCTCTGAAATTGTGATGTTTTCGAGCGTAATATCGAATACCGCTGCGGTTAATAACAGGCTATCGTCAAACAATTCCCACTTAGTACCCAGTTCATATTGAATACCGTATTCTGGCTTTAAATTCAGGCCATCGTTGACATCGAATTTGTTATTTACCGCACCTTGTGGTGTAAAGCTTTTTGAATAGTTAACGTAAATATTGCCATTACTCATTGGCGAGTAGATCACACCAAACTTAGGCGATACGGCATAGCTATTTTCGCCATAACCATCTTTTTTCTGTTCGTCGTAACGCACGCCAGCAAGCAATTTCCATTGCTCATTAAGCGTCATTAAGTCCTGTAAATAGAAACCGTAATACTTGTATTCGCTTGGGGTACCTTTTTTGCCATTGTGGTAATCAAGATCTGGCTCAATTACCGCTTGCCCAGAAATAACGGTTTGAGTTGCCCCACGCTGAATTTGCTGCTGGTAGAAATAGTCTAAGTAGTTAGCCCCAATAAGGAATTGGTGCTCCATGCCCGCTAAGGCAAATTCACCCGTAAAGTCCACGAAAGCGGTTTTATGCTGCCAGTCGTCGTAACGATCGAATGGTTTGATACTATACCCCTTAGTGAATGGGTCTTCAGTATATTGGGGAGCTGAATCAAAACGTTGACGATTAAATTGTTGATCGTTATAGCCGACTTTAACTTTCCAATCATCACTCATCTGCCAAGTTAGATCGGCACCTAAGTTAGAGACTGTGTTATCGGTAAAGGCCCAAGGTGCATCCCATACGGTTTTACGTTCACCGATAACATTACCTTGTTTATCTAACCAACCACCCGCATCTATGCCCGCTTTATCTTGGGTGTGATCGTACTTAACCGATAACAGAACATCATCACTGATATCAAATTCCAAGTTTAAGTAACCCAACCAGCGATCACGCTCTTGGTTTTCATCTGTGGTCGAATATTCACGCCAGTATTTAGTATCTTGCTTCACTAACACGCCGCGATAACGAATGCTTTGTGCGTCGTTTAAACTGCCGCCCGCATCTAGCTGAGCACGGGTTGAACCGTAGCCATCCGTATCAAAACCAAGATCTAACATTGAATCATAGGTCGGTTTCTTAGTGACCATATTCACTAAACCACCAGGGCCAGATTGGCCGTACAACATGCTCGAAGGACCTTTCAATACTTCGACTTGCTGTAAAGTTTCAATTGGTTGTACGTAGTGAGACCATTGTTGATGGCCATTAATAAGATAACCGTTACCCGAATCGAGCTCGAAGCCGCGGATACTGAAGACTTGACGGTTCCAGCGCGTGGTTCCCGCCGTCACACTGGAGTCGTTAACTAAAACCTCGGCAAGGTTAGTGGCCAACTGTTCATCGGTCACAAAATCGGGGATCACATTAACTGACTGTGGGGTATCCATTAAGTCGATATCGCCACGCATGGCACCCGATGCACTACCGACTTTATAGTCGTTAAAAGTACGGCCAGTCACATTGATGCGCTCAATATTTTTATCGCTCGCCACTTCTGCAATAACCGGCATAGCCATTAATGCCGAGCCTACAGCTAAACCTATAACTGAATATTTAAATACCATTGCCAACACCTCAAATAGACCTTTCGTCTTAGAATTGCAGGCAATATAAATGAGAAGTGTTTTTATTTTCCCTTCTTTACGAAAATTTACAATTGCGTGTGATAGTGATCAAATTAACTTAAAAACCAACAATTTGCCCATACCACAAAAACATGAAGAAAATCTTAATTATTAAGCATTACTTAATAAAAAGGCTTTTTAGTGCAAAACATTGAACACAATAAAGATAAAAGCGGCACATGGCCGCTTTTTTGACATTAAGTTGAGTTTTAAAACTTACTTTTTAATTTTCACTGGACGTTGCCAACCAGTGAGGTGTTTTTGTTTAACACGAGTGATCACTAACTCATTCTCACCTACATCACGGGTAATCGTTGAACCGGCCCCTAAAGTTGCCCCTTTACCTATGGTCACTGGAGCCACCAACTGAGTGTCAGAGCCGACAAAGACGTTATCTTCGATAACAGTAAGATGCTTATTCGCGCCATCATAGTTGCAGGTAATAGTACCAGCACCAATGTTGACGCCATCACCAATGATGGCATCGCCTAAATAGGCTAAGTGCCCTGCTTTTGATCCCACGCCAATCACCGCTTTTTTCACTTCAACAAAGTTGCCTATATGTGCATCTTGCTTAAGCTCTGCGCCGGGACGTAAACGGGCAAATGGGCCAGCACTGGCAGCAACGCCAAGCGTAGCACCTTCGATAATAGAGTAAGGCTTGATCTCAGCATCATCGGCAATCTCGCAATCAATTAAAATCGCGCCTGCGCCAATAGTGACATTATTACCCAAGGTCACTTTGCCTTCGAATATCACATTAATATCGATCATCACATCCATACCAACAGTGACTTCACCACGGATATCGATACGGCTTGGGTCGCGAAGGTTCGCTCCCGCCAACATGAGTTTTTCGGCTTCACGAGCTTGGTAAGCACGTTCAAGTTGCGCTAATTGTACGCGATTATTAGCGCCTTCCACTTCAATGGCCGATTGTGGCTGAGCAGTATCAATAGCAACGCCATCAGCGTGCGCCATAGCAATAATATCCGTTAGATAATATTCGCCTTGGGCATTATTGTTCGATAAACGGCTCAACCAAGTTTTAAGTTGTTTACCCGGAACCGCCATGATGCCGGTGTTAATTTCGTTGATCAGCAACTGTTCTGCAGTCGCATCTTTTTGCTCAATAATTCCAATGACTTTTCCTTGCTCACGGACAATACGGCCATAACCCATAGGATTCGCTAAATTCACTGTTAAAATAGCAACGCCATTTTCAGGACGGGCGGCGAGTAAGGCTTCGAGAGTTGATGTCTGGATCAACGGCACATCGCCATAAAGAATAAGTACTGTATCGCTGTCGGCGATATGTGGGCTAGCCTGTGCAACCGCATGACCTGTGCCTAATTGCTCGGCTTGCAATACCCAGTTAAGTTGTTGCTCACCCAAACAGGCTTGTAGCTTGTCGGCACCATAACCATAGACTAACTGAATAGAGTCACTGCCAACTTTATTAGCGGTATCGATGACATGTTGCACCATGCTCTTATGGGCGATGGGATGTAATACCTTAGGAAGATCAGAGCGCATCCGTGTTCCCTTGCCAGCCGCTAAGATCACTACATTTAATGCCATTACCATATCCTTGAACAAATACCCAAGAGGGTGAAAAATTACGGTCGTATACCAATCACATTAAATATCTAATCAGTTCAGAGCCTCACAGGCATCTCAATCCAAGGCGCATTGACGCAGAAATGGTTATTCCCTTTTAAATCAATGCAACACGGGAGTGGGATGCCTGTGAGGCTCCCGAAGGGCGGCCGATGTTAAATACATGGCAGCGCGCTTTATACTGCGTTTAAGGCTTTCGACAGAGCACCACTATGCCTTCAAGCCTTCGCCTTGTCTAAAGCGCGTTGAACTCCCGCTGAATGAACAGATATTTAATACGATTGGTATTAGTGGCGCAATTTTAACGGAAAGCACATCGAAAAGCGAAGTAGATAGCGATGCTAATCAATCAAAGACATGCAAGAATGCCAATCTATCCCATTTTTAGACACAAAAAAGGCGACCATAGGGTCGCCTTTTTTCACAAACAATAACCTTATCTGGCAATGTTTTTCTTGATGGTTTCAACAACACGTAATTGAGCCATAGCCTTAGCTAACTCAACCATAGCCGCGTCATAATTGAAGTCAGCGCCAGCAGTTGCCATATGGGCTTCTGCACGACGCTTAGCTTCTAATGCCGCTTGCTCATCAATATCTTTGGCACGCATAACCACATCAGCCAATACGGAGACAGAAGAAGGCTGCACTTCCAGAATACCACCTGAAAGGTAAAACACTTCTTCACTGCCGTCTTGCTTGACGATGCGCGCCATGCCAGGTTTGATATAACTAAGCAAAGGAGCGTGGCCATGCATTATGCCCAACTCACCTTCAGAACCAGTCACTTGCAGCGAAGCTACACGACCAGAGAAGATTTTGCTCTCTGCGCTTACAATATCAAGATGTACTGTCATGGCTGCCATCCCGTTCTCCTTAAAAAACTAAGTATTACTACCTAGTTATTTCTTTTTGTTCGCTTTCTCGATGACTTCATCGATTGAGCCAACCATGTAGAACGCTTGTTCTGGCAGGTGATCAAACTCACCGTTCAAAATACCCTTAAAGCCACGGATAGTGTCTTTCAGAGAAACGTACTTACCAGGAGATCCAGTAAAGACTTCTGCTACGAAGAAAGGCTGAGATAAGAAACGCTCAATCTTACGAGCACGGAATACGACAGTCTTGTCTTCATCAGACAATTCATCCATACCCAGAATCGCAATAATGTCTTTCAGCTCTTTGTAACGTTGCAGTACAGTTTGCACGCCGTTAGCAACGTCATAATGCTCTTGGCCAACAACCAATGGATCTAATTGACGTGAAGTCGAATCCAATGGGTCAACCGCTGGGTAAATACCCAGAGAAGCAATTTGACGTGACAGTACAACAGTCGCATCTAAGTGAGCGAAGGTTGTTGCTGGTGACGGATCGGTCAAGTCATCCGCAGGTACGTATACCGCTTGTACAGAAGTAATAGAACCCGTCTTAGTTGAAGTGATACGCTCTTGCAGAACGCCCATCTCTTCAGCCAATGTTGGTTGATAACCTACCGCAGAAGGCATACGACCTAACAGTGCAGATACTTCAGTACCGGCTAAGGTATAACGGTAGATGTTGTCAACGAACAACAGTACGTCACGACCTTCGTCACGGAACTTCTCTGCCATAGTCAGACCAGACAGTGCAACACGCAAACGGTTACCTGGAGGCTCGTTCATCTGACCATAAACCATGGCCACTTTGTCGAGAACGCCAGAATCTTTCATCTCGTAGTAGAAGTCGTTACCTTCACGAGTACGTTCACCTACACCGGCGAATACAGAAAGACCCGAGTGGGCTTTAGCGATGTTGTTAATCAGTTCCATCATGTTAACTGTTTTACCAACACCCGCACCACCGAACAAACCGACTTTACCGCCCTTAGCGAATGGACAAACAAGGTCGATAACCTTGATGCCAGTCTCTAACAGTTCAGTAGAGCTTGATTGATCTTCGTATGAAGGAGCTGTACGGTGAATAACATAACGCTCTTCTTCACCGATTGGACCCGCTTCATCAATAGGCTCGCCTAATACGTTCATGATACGGCCAAGAGTGGCGGTACCAACTGGAACAGTAATAGGTGAACCTGAGTTTACTACTTCAAGACCACGACGCAGACCGTCAGAAGAACCCATAGCGATGGTACGAACTACACCACCACCTAGCTGTTGCTGAACTTCCAGCACCAAACCATTACACGGGCCTTCACCTACGATTTTCAGAGCGTCATATACTTGAGGTACGGCATCTTGTGGGAACTCTACGTCCACAACCGCGCCAATCACTTGGACAACAGTACCTGTGCTCATGATTAATCCTCTAAAACTTGTATTCGTTACCTAACCTAAACCGCAGAGGCACCAGAAACAATTTCCGACAGTTCCTGCGTAATAGCAGCCTGACGGGCCTTGTTATAGACCAGTTGCAAGTCGTTGATAAGCTCACCCGCGTTGTCTGTTGCCGACTTCATTGCTACCATACGGGCAGCTTGTTCAGAGGCAATGTTTTCAACAACACCTTGGTAAACCTGAGATTCTACATAACGGACCAATAAAGTATCCAAAAGTGCTTTTGGATCTGGCTCGTAGATATAATCCCAACGATGAGCAGTTTCATCATCTTCTGATTTAGGCAAAGGTAGCAGCTGCTCGATCACAGGAGTCTGCGTCATAGTATTCACAAATTTGTTAAATACCACGTACAGACGATCCAGCTTGCCTTCGTTGTAAGCTTCTAGCATGACACCGACTGTCCCGATCAAGTCAGCGAGCTTTGGAGCATCGCCTAAACCTGAAGCGTGAGCAGACACTTGTCCACCGAAGTTTTTGAAAAACTGCACACTACGTGCGCCGATAGGGCAAAATTCAAATTCTGCACCTTGGGCTTTCCAGCTTTTCACGTCTGCAATAACCTTTTTGAAAAGGTTAACGTTCAGACCACCACAAAGGCCACGGTCGGTTGCTACAACAATGTAACCAACCCGCTTAGCCTCTCTCACCTCCAAATAGGGGTGTTTATACTCGAGAGAACCTTGCGCGACGTGACCGATCACCTTACGCATGCTTTCCGCATATGGACGGCTCGCAGCCATGCGTTCCTGCGCTCTGCGCATTTTGCTGGCTGCCACCATTTCCATGGCGGACGTGATCTTCTGAGTGTTTTTCACACTCGCGATCTTGGTTTTAATCTCTTTAGCGCCGGCCATCTCTACTCTCCAATCTGGACCTGAGGTGTCTTAAGACACCTCTATCATTGTTACCAGGTTTGGGTTGCTACGAACTTGTCGAGGCCAGCTTTTAATTCAGCTTCGATATCAGCGCTATAATCGCCAGTATCATTGATAAGCTTCATTAAAGGAGCATGCTCGCTGTTCATGAACGAGAGCAGAGCGGCTTCGAAATTACCGACCTTATTCAGCTCAACACTCTTCAGGTAACCTTTTTCAGCTGAGAAAATAGACACAGCTTGAGCGGCTACGCTCATAGGAGCATATTGCTTTTGCTTCATCAGTTCGGTAACACGCACACCATGCTCAAGCTGAGCACGTGTTGCATCGTCAAGATCAGATGCAAATTGCGAGAACGCAGCAAGCTCACGATACTGTGCTAGTGCGGTACGAATACCACCAGACAGTTTCTTGATGATCTTAGTCTGAGCCGCACCACCAACACGAGAAACAGAAATACCTGGGTTAACCGCTGGACGTAGGCCAGAGTTAAACAGATCGGTCTCAAGGAAGATCTGACCATCGGTAATAGAAATTACGTTGGTCGGTACGAATGCAGAAACGTCACCCGCTTGCGTTTCAATAATAGGCAGCGCGGTTAAAGAACCAGTTTTGCCAGTTACTGCACCTTTAGTGAACTTCTCTACATAAATCGCGTTAACGCGTGATGCACGCTCTAATAAACGTGAGTGTAGATAGAATACGTCACCAGGGTAAGCTTCACGGCCTGGTGGACGCTTGAGCAGTAACGAAATTTGACGATAAGCAACTGCTTGCTTAGACAAATCATCGTATACGATCAAAGAATCTTCACCGCGGTCACGGAAGTATTCACCCATAGAACAACCAGAATATGGCGCTAAGTATTGTAGAGCAGCGGCTTCAGAAGCAGTTGCAACAACAACGATAGTGTTAGCTAAAGCACCGTGTTCTTCTAGCTTGCGTACTACGTTAGCGATAGTAGAAGCCTTTTGGCCAATCGCGACGTACACACATTTAATGCCAGAATTTTTCTGGTTGATAATTGCGTCGATCGCCATTGCTGTTTTACCAGTTTGACGGTCGCCAATGATCAATTCACGTTGACCACGACCGATAGGGATCATGGCATCAACGGCTTTGTAACCAGTTTGAACTGGTTGATCAACAGACTGACGTTCAATAACACCTGGTGCGATAACTTCAATTGGCGAGAAACCATCGTTATCGATAGGTCCTTTACCGTCAATTGGCTCACCTAGAGTGTTAACAACGCGGCCAAGAAGACCGCGGCCAACTGGAACTTCCAGAATACGGCCAGTCGTTTTCACTTTTACGCCTTCTGCTAAATCAGCATAAGGACCCATTACTACGGCACCGACAGAATCACGTTCAAGGTTCAACGCGATTGCAAAACGGTTACCAGGCAGTTCGATCATCTCACCTTGCATCACGTCGGCTAGGCCGTGGATGCGGATGATGCCGTCACTTACCGCAACGATAGTACCTTCGTTACGAGATTCGCTAACGACTTCGAACTGCTCGATCCGCTGCTTAATCAGATCGCTGATTTCAGTGGAATTCAGTTGCATGCTCAAACTCCCAATTACGACTGCAGCTTATCAGACAGACGCGATAACTTACCGCGGACCGAGCCATCGATGACTAGGTCTCCTGTCTTAATGATTACACCGGCGATGAGCGCGGCGTCAGTGCTACAATTCAGCTTAACTTTGCGTGCGAGACGTTTCTCTAAAGAAATACTAATCTGCTGTTGTTGTTCAGAGCTCAGCTCAGTTGCAGAAACCACATCGGCTTCTACTTCTTTTGCCCACTCATTACGGTATTCAGTAAATAACTGAGATACAGCAGGTAGCACCTTTAAGCGACCGTTTTCAGCCATTACCTTTATCAGGTTCTGACCTTGCACATTGACTTGCTCACCACACACACTAATAAAGAGTGCTGCGAGCTTAGTGCTGGCTAAAGAGCCAGCTAACAGTGGTTGCATGGTTTCGTTTTCACTCACCAATGCGGCAAACGTGAGCATTTCAGCCCAAGAATCCACTGCATCTTGTTCAATAGCAAAGTCAAAAGCTGCCTTTGCGTAAGGGCGAGCGATGGTGGTTAATTCAGCCATAACTCAACTCCCTTATCAAATTTCAGCGACTAGTTTATTAACTATGTCACTGTGGGCGGCTGGATCAATAGAACGCTCAAGGATCTTCTCAGCACCCATGATGGCAAGAGTAGCAACCTGCTTACGCAGATCCTCTTTGACGCGATTACGTTCAGCTTCAATTTCTGCTTTACCCTGAGCGATGATTTTAGCACGCTCAGCGTCTGCTTCGGTTTTGGCTTCTTCAACTATTTGAGCTTTACGCTTGTTAGCTTGCTCAATAATTTCATTAGCCGTTACCTTGGCTTCTTTTAGTTGGTCAGTCGCTTTCGCTTGTGCCAACTCCAGGTCTTTTACCGCACGATCAGCATCAGCTAGACCGTCAGCAATCCTTTTTTGGCGCTCTTCGATGGCATTCATCAAAGGGGGCCATACAAACTTCATGCAAAACCACACGAAGATGATAAAGGCGACCGTCTGACCGATTAGGGTAGCGTTGAAATTCACAACAGCCTCCTATTTAGAGTTAAGACAGAAGCGTTTTTTACAGCATTGCACCCAGTGGGTTGGTAAATAGCATAAATAATGCGATACCAACACCGATCATAGTTACGGCGTCAAGAAGACCCGCTACGATGAACATTTTAACTTGTAGCATAGGAGCCATTTCTGGTTGACGCGCAGCGCCTTCCAAGAACTTACCGCCTAATAAGCCGAAACCGATTGCAGTACCAAGAGCACCCATACCAATCAGCAGAGCAACAGCGATAGCTGTCATGCCTAAAATCGTTTCCATCTGTATCTCCAGTATCTAAATCTATATTAGTTGATGATTTAGTTTAAAATTTCTTCAGCAATCCTTAATGATCTTCATGCGCCATGCTTAAATAAACAATGGTCAACATCATGAAGATAAACGCCTGCAGCGTGATAACCAAAATGTGGAATATTAACCAGCCCAGTTGCAGAGTCACACCTAGGGTAGATAATAACAAGTTGGTACCATACATCAGCGCAATAAGGATGAAGATCAACTCACCTGCGTACAAGTTACCAAAGAGTCGCAATGCCAATGAAATTGGCTTAGCAATCAAAGTAACAGTCTCTAATAGGAGGTTGACGGGTATCATTGCCTTATGGTTAAAGGGCTGTAGTGTTAATTCTTTAACAAACCCAGACACACCTTTGACCTTAATGCTGTAAAAAATAATCAGCACGAACACACCAATAGCTAAGCTAAAGGTAATGTTAACGTCAGTCGTCGGAACCGCTTTTAGATAGGGAATACCCATTAAACTTGCTGCGTGAGGCAGCCAATCTACAGGGATCATATCCATGAAGTTCATCATGAATACCCATACAAAAATGGTCAGAGCTAAAGGCGCGATCAGAGCATTGCGACCATGAAAACTTTCTTTCACGCTGTTATTTACGAACTCGACGATAATCTCAACAAAACATTGCAGTTTGCCAGGAACACCGGAAGTCGCTTTTTTACCAACGCTGCGGAAAATCCACAGGAACAGAACACCAAGACCAACCGAAAAGAACAACGAATCAATGTGCCATGTCCAAAAGCCTTCACCAACACTTAAGTTGGTAAGGTGATGTTGGATATAGCCCTGCGGTGTTAACGCTTCACCAGTTGCAGCCATGATTCATCCCACTTAACTTTGCTTGAAGTATAAAGGAGCTGTCCAATGCACGATTAGCGTCAGCACATAACAAACAAAAAGCGGCATAAAAGCGACCTTAAGATTGATAAACACAAACGAAAACATTGCGATGGTTAACAGCAACTTTACCGCTTCCCCCCAGTAAAAAGTCTTTATGACTTTTGCAGCTGAACTTGCTCCCGTGTGGGAGAAAGCGAGGGTTGCGAATACAAAATTAGGGAGCACAGCGATTGAACCACCTGCTAATGCAGAATAGCCAAACTGAACTCCCCACACGGCGAAAAAGAGAATTGAAGCACCCCCAGCGACCGCCGCCTGCATCATCACCAATTTATAGGCTGACCACCGGCCACGACGCGCTAAAACCTTACTCAATTCATCCTCTCCGCATTCATACTTTTTGTTTCGATGACCGGATGACAAATACCCGTATTTATGTCGATGCACAAAAAGCTTGCGAAAGTATACCTTTTCACGCCTTCATTGCAACTTTGAGATAAGGAAAAACAACACTTTTAACGTGATCTCGCGCCAAACGAGTTAAAATGTAAGATTAGCATCTGTCACAAATTTACATTAAAAACTGTTAATCTACAGACATTAATGAATTTTACTAAGAATTCCGTCTAATTCAGCCAGATTCTGATAGTTAATTACAATTTTACCCGTGCCCTTACTGCTATGAGCGATCGAAACTTTGGCACCTAATCTTTCAATTAACTGCTGCTCTAAACGACAAACATCTTGATCTTTAGTCGTAGTTTCGGCTTGTTTAGGCGGATTTAAGGTTTGATTAATTAATCGTTCAGTTTCGCGAACGGTTAATTCCTTAGCGGCCACTAATCTCGCAAGATTTGTTTGTTCTTCTCCCTCAATTGCCAACAAAGCGCGAGCATGACCCATATCAATGTCGCCATACTCGAGTAGACGCTTAACCGGCTCATTTAAGCCGTTTAAACGTAACAAGTTAGATACACTCGCTCTGGATTTTCCCACAACATCGGCAACCTGTTGGTGAGTCAGTTCAAACTCTTGCATTAAACGTTGCAATGCAATGGCTTCTTCCATGGCATTTAAGTCTTCACGCTGGATGTTTTCAATCAAAGCAATAGCAACAGCGGCTTCATCAGCTACTTGCTTTACTATGCAGGGGATTTTATTCAAGCCAGCAAGTTGCGCAGCACGCCAACGACGTTCACCCGCAATGATCTCATACATGTTATTCGTTACTTGTCTCACAACGATAGGCTGAATAATGCCTTGGTTGCGGATAGAGTGTGCCAGTTCTTCCAACGCTTCGGGGGACATGTCTTTACGAGGTTGATACTTACCTGGCTGTAATAAGTCTAAATCGAGATGGATAAGCTCTTCTTTTTTATCGACAACATCAGCTTCGTCAGTGTGCTTTTTACTGGCGGCATGACTGTTACTCAGTAGGGCATCTAACCCTTTGCCTAATCCTCTTTTTTTCAACGTCATGGTGATCCTTTACGCTTGCTTAGCCTGAGTTTGTTGTTCTGAACGACGGATCATTTCACCCGCAAGCGCTAGATACGCCTTAGCGCCAGCACTCGATTTATCGTAATACATAGCAGGCGCTCCAAAACTTGGTGCTTCTGCTAGCCTCACATTACGTGGGATAACAGTACGATAGACTTTGTCACCAAAATGTTGTTTTAGCTGATCGGACACATCATTAGATAAACGATTACGCGGATCATACATAGTACGTAAAATGCCTTCGATGCCAAGTCCAGGATTAACCATAGCAGCGAGCTTAGTGATGGTATCAATCAGTGCCGTTAAGCCTTCGAGGGCATAATATTCACACTGCATAGGCACGAGTACAGAGTCGGCCGCAGACATAGCATTTACGGTCAACATGTTCAATGAAGGAGGACAGTCGATGAAGATATAATCATATTGATCTTTGATCGGTGCGAGCGCGTTACGCAAACGAACCTCACGGGCAAAAAACTCCATCAATTTGATTTCTGCCGCAGTGACATCGCCATTACTGGCGATCAGATCATACTTACCTGCAGTGTTTTTAATGACGATCTCGTCGAAAGATTTTTCTTCAACCAATAATTCATAGGCTGTATTAGCTACGTCATACTTATCGACACCGCTCCCCATGGTGGCATTACCTTGAGGATCGAGATCGATCAATAATACTTTACGTTTTGTTGCTGCTAACGAAGCGGCGAGGTTAACGCAAGTAGTTGTTTTTCCTACGCCACCTTTCTGGTTAGCCACGGCAATCACTTTACCCACAATATCACCCTGTATGTAAATGCTGGTTTATTGCCCTTGCTTATAAATGATTTATTTATCACTTTTAAGCCTGTTATTCTTTGATTATCTTCAATAAATGTCTTTTTTCATCGAGTTTAGGCACCTTAAGCTCGATAACTTCTTTCACCACAAATCCATTTGGAATATGTTGCATCTCTTCATCATTCAACTGGCCTTTAAGTGCATAAAACTGTCCGTGTTCAGCGGGGAGATGATGGCACCAAGTCAGCATATCTTGGATTGAGGCAAATGCACGACTTAATACGCCGTCGAATTTATCCTCCGGTTGATAAGCTTCTACGCGGCTTTCAACTGAGCTGATGTTATGTATGCCTAATTCAAAGGACACTTGTTTTTGAAAACGAATACGTTTACCTAAGCTGTCCAATAACACAAATTGTTTATCGGGGTTCATAATGGCTAACGGGATCCCAGGTAAACCCGGTCCAGTGCCTACATCGATAAAACATTCACCTTGCAGGTGTTTTGAAACTACTAAACTGTCCATGATATGACGGATCAGCATAGCTTCGGGATCTCTCACCGATGTCAGGTTATAGGCTTTATTCCATTTGTTGAGCATGCCAACAAAATCAATTAGTTGTTTTTTCTGCTCGGCGGTGGCGGGCAAATTAATTTCGGCTAAATAAGCCTCTAACTGGGCAGATAACACTGAGCAACCTCAACAAATATACGATTATGAACGCGAAGGCTATTATGAAGCCCGAAAACGATGAAGGGAAGCCTGAATGCTTCCCTTCTATGACCTAAACAGCGATTAAGCTAGCTTTTACGCACTCTTACGTAATAAGCCACGCTTTTTAAGGTGAACCAACAAAATTGAAATAGCCGCAGGCGTAATACCAGAGATCCGTGAGGCTTGGCCTATGGTTTCTGGTTTATGGTTATTTAACTTAGCAATCACCTCATTCGACAAGCCCGGTACTTCTTTGTAATCGAGCGTCAAAGGTAAACCTGTGTTCTCATTACGCACAGCTTTGTTGATCTCTTCCTGCTGACGTTGAATATAACCAGAATACTTAACTTGGATCTGAACTTGCTCAGCCGCCTGTGGGTCTTCAAGCCCTGGACCAAAACCTTCGATCTGCATCAACTTGCTGTAATCCATTTCTGGACGACGCAGTAATTCTTCAAATGATGCTTCGCGAGAGATCGGCGTATTCAAGTGTGGGTTTAACGCATGGATCAAAGGTGAATTTGGATGCACCCATTGAGCGCGCAAACGTTGTAACTCAAGTTCGATCGATTCTAACTTCTCACTAAATGCCGCCCAGCGAGTGTCGTCAACTAAACCTAATTCGCGGCCTTTTGCCGTTAAGCGAATATCAGCGTTATCTTCACGGAGTAACAAACGGTATTCGGCACGGCTAGTAAACATGCGGTACGGTTCTTTGGTACCCAGAGTCGATAAATCATCAACTAGTACTCCAAGATACGCTTCGTCACGGCGTGGACACCAGGCTTCTTTGCCTTGTATTTGCAGTGAGGCATTCATGCCTGCTAATAAACCTTGAGCACCGGCTTCTTCATAACCTGTAGTGCCGTTTATTTGGCCAGCAAAGAATAAACCGTTGATTGCTTTGGTTTCTAATGAGTTTTTCAGATCTCTTGGATCGAAATAATCGTATTCGATCGCATAACCTGGACGCATGATTTCTGCGTTTTCCATGCCTTTGATCGAACGTACTAAATTCAACTGTACATCGAAAGGTAAGCTAGTAGAGATCCCGTTAGGATAGATCTCATTGGTATTTAAACCTTCTGGTTCGATGAAGATCTGATGCGAAGATTTATCCGCAAAACGGTGGATCTTGTCTTCAATCGATGGGCAATAACGTGGACCAATACCTTCGATGACGCCTGAATACATAGGGCTTCTGTCTAAACCACCACGAATAATTTCATGGGTTTTTTCATTGGTGTGAGTGATCCAGCAAGAAATTTGCTTTGGATGATGACTGACATCGCCCATAAACGACATCACAGGCAATGGAGAATCGCCTTTCTGTTCAGCCATTTGAGAAAAATCAATCGTGTTTGCATCGATACGTGGTGGGGTACCTGTTTTTAAACGGCCGACTCGGATCGGTAATTCACGTAATCGATTTGCTAAAGCAATCGCTGGTGGATCGCCTGCACGGCCACCGCTGTAGTTTTCTAAGCCTATATGAATTTTGCCGCTTAAGAATGTACCTGTTGTTAATACAACAGCTGGAGATTCAAAGGCTAAACCCATTTGGGTAACTACACCAACTACTTGATGATTTTCAACAATTAAGTCATCTACGGCTTGTTGGAAAATACGTAAGTTAGGTTGGTTTTGTAATATATTTTGGATTTTTTGACGATACAGTGCACGGTCAGCTTGTGCACGTGTTGCTCGTACTGCTGGGCCTTTACTTGAATTTAAGGTTCTAAATTGGATCCCTGCATAATCGGTTGCGATTGCCATTGCACCACCTAAGGCGTCAATTTCTTTCACTAAATGGCCTTTGCCTATGCCACCGATCGCTGGATTACATGACATTTGTCCTAACGTATCGATATTGTGCGTTAGTAATAATGTTTTTGATCCCATTCTTGCTGCTGCCAACGCGGCTTCAGTTCCGGCATGACCACCACCAACAACAATAACATCAAACCGTTCATGAAAATGCATGCCACTACCTTCAATTGCTAAGAGACTCAGTACGAGCCGAGCATTTTAGCATTTGCTTCGTCTTAGGTGAATGATCATTTTACGCTGTTCGATCGAGATGATCCGGACTAATAGATCTTAAGATCTTTATATAGATCTTCTTATTATGTTTACTATTAGGATCGCGTTTTTCTGTGCATAACCCAAATTCATGATATAAATCATTAATTAGCGCGATCTTGATCCTGTGATCTGATCGCGATCTAACGTCATTAAACATGGGGATAGATCGCCTACTTACCCACAAGGCGGATCATTAAGCAGATCGGACTGTGAATAGTACAGAGGTTGATCAGATCTAAATAATAGCTTATCCACATGTTTATACTTTAAATAAGTAAATTGTGGATAAATAGGATCTAAACTGTACATAGATCGGGACCTTATCCAATAAGCGATCTTAAATGTCCTGTTGCCATTGTACTAACCATGCAAGGGCTGGGTCTTCCGGCACAGGATCAAGCTGTACATCGATCTGGATCTTATCCACAAAGGCTTTTGCATCGCAGTCTTGAATGGCCGAAATTAATTTTTCTGGGCCTTGGCAAAAGGTATCGTAACTTGAGTCACCAATTGCACATAAGGCAAAGTTTACTTGGCTGAGATCCGGTTTTTGCTCGGTAATTTCGTTGAAAAAAGGCTGAATATTATCTGGAAGATCACCAGCTCCATGAGTTGATGACACGATAATCCACAGTGCATGGGTGTCTATTTCGCACAATGTTGGGGTTAAATGAACTTGAACTTGGTGTCCTTGCTCCGTTAACTGGGCCATCATTTCGTCGGCAACATACTCTGCACTGCCCAATGTTGTACCAACGATTACTTCAATCTTTGCCATTATGATTTCTCAGTGTGTTGTTGTTTTTAAAACTAATTTCAATTAAATAGATAGCTGAATGGCTATTATTATGTTCATCATAAAGGAAATGTGGATAGGACCACAGAAGCAATACGTGATTTTGCAGTTTTTGCATCCTTTATATAAGGTTGGTTTCGCTTACATGTTACCTTTAGCTTCTTGATACATAATTAATATATTTAAAAAGTTAATTTCATTTAAAATCAAATAATTATAATAGGATGATCCATGACAACACCCGTAAATGCGCCCCAGTGGCCACGGCAAATTCCTTACATCATAGCCAGTGAAGCTTGTGAACGTTTTAGCTTTTACGGTATGCGGAATATTCTTACCCCATTCTTGATGACAGCACTTTTGTTGTCTATTCCAGAAGAACTGCGCGGAACTATGGCTAAGGATGTGTTCCATTCCTTTGTCATTGGAGTGTACTTTTTCCCGTTACTCGGTGGTTGGATTGCAGATCGTTTTTTCGGTAAATACAATACTATCTTATGGTTAAGTTTAATTTACTGTGTTGGCCATGCGTTTCTCGCTATTTTTGAACACAGTATTCAAGGGTTTTATACGGGATTATTTTTAATTGCGCTCGGATCGGGTGGGATTAAGCCCTTGGTTTCTTCCTTTATGGGGGATCAATTTGATCAAACCAATAAAACATTGGCGCAGAAAGCGTTTGATCTGTTTTATTTTACGATTAACTTTGGCTCCTTCTTCGCCTCGTTATCTATGCCATTACTATTGAAATATTATGGTGCTGCGGTCGCATTTGGGATCCCTGGTGTCTTAATGTTTATTGCAACTGTGTTCTTCTGGTTAGGCCGCAAACGTTATGTGCATATGCCACCCGAACCGAAAAATCCCCATGGTTTTTTACCCGTTATTCGTACCGCATTGCTCACTAAAATCGCTGGTCAAGCCAACATAGGTTTAGTGTTAGCTTTAGTTGGGATAATTTCTGCAGCGTATGCCTTAGTGAATATTCCAACCTTAGGTATCGTTGCTGGTTTGTGTTGTGCGTTAGTGCTAGTGATGGGATTTGTTGGCGCAGGGGCTTCATTGCAACTCGAACGCGCTAGGGGGATCCATCCGGATATCGCCGTTGATGGGGTACGCTCAGTACTACGGATCTTAATCTTATTTGCGTTAGTGACTCCTTTTTGGTCTTTGTTCGATCAGAAAGCGTCCACATGGATACTGCAAGCAAATGATATGTCTAAACCGGATTGGTTTGAACCCGCCATGATGCAAGCTTTAAACCCATTATTAGTTATGTTATTGATCCCATTTAATAACTTTGTGTTATATCCGGCGATTGAGCGCATGGGGATAAAGTTAACTGCTTTGCGTAAAATGGGGGCTGGGATTGCCATCACGGGCGTGAGTTGGATAGTCGTTGGTAGCATTCAATTGGTGATGGATGGCGGCTCGGTATTATCAATATTTTGGCAGATTGTGCCCTATGCTTTGCTCACCTTTGGTGAAGTATTAGTCTCTGCCACTGGGCTAGAGTTTGCCTACAGCCAAGCGCCTAAAGCCATGAAAGGCACTATTATGAGTTTTTGGACCTTATCGGTGACCGTCGGTAACTTATGGGTGCTACTAGCGAACGTCAGTGTGAAAAGTCCGGCAGTGACGGAACAAATTGCCCAGACGGGGATTAGCATTACCGCATTTCAGATGTTTTTCTTTGCTGGTTTTGCCATCTTGGCGGCATTGATGTTTGCGCTTTATGCAAGATCCTATCAAATGCAAGATCATTACCGCCACGTCGAATCATGAGTTAGTCGATGAGTGGAAATATTCAGTTGTAGATAAAAAATCAGCCCATATTGTATGGGCTGATTTATATGGAAATAATATTAAGGTTAGTTATTTTCCGATACAGAAACTAAAAATGTAAAACTATTCAAATTGTTAGAAGAATATTGGCGCACATGTGGAGTGCAACTCATTTGTCGGGTTTTGTCATGGAAGTATCTATTCTAGGGGATTCTCAACATTTTTAAAGTGGGATATCTGGGAAAGTGGGAAAAGAATATAAACTGCTATTGTTACCCATTTTGAAGTTTGTAATGTCAGTACAAACTATTGATTTTTAATAATTATTTATCAAAATAGCTTGCATTTTACTACCTCCATGCGAATCTTTATAAAGCAGGAGGTAATCATGAAAAAATACCCATCTTTATCATTAATCGCTTTATGTGTGTCCTTGTCTGGTTGCGTAACTGGACCCCGTCATTATGCTCAAGATGAATCTCGGGCTTTAAATCTAGCGCGAGCCGGGGGCATCTACGATTTGGATTTGAGAGATTCCCACGATGGTGTCCACTCTTATAGCAAGGGTATGTTGGTTCCATTGCTTGATCTCGCCAGGCTAACGACTTCATTTGATGATCCGCTTAGGCGTCTTTCTGGTACGCAGACGTTCGCGTTTAACGCTACCGATATAATGATGACACCAGACAATCCCTCGGCTAGACCAAGTCTAATGGGATGGATGCCCGCATCTGCTGCTACTTCAGAATCTCAGGCTTATGAGAAATACGTGCATCTTGTCGACCAGGCTATCCAGCATGTGGCCGATGATATGGCGTTGAATGTCACTAAACTGAGTAATGTAGAAACACCGGAAATTGATGGCCATCCCATGATTCTTTGGTCTGTTGAAAGCGCTGAGCATGGATGCGGTATTGGTCAATGTGTGGTTGCTTACAACATTACGACTCCTTATCTCTGGAAGAGCCCGCTCTATATTAAAGGTGGTGAGTCCGAAAGCTATAACATCGTCGCCAATCACTCGAAGAACTATTCTCGCTTTGTTTTCCGCCAGTCAGGCCAACAAGACTTTCCAGTTGATGAGTTTTATAGAGCCGTCAGTGCTGCATTGCCATCGTGGATGGTGATCTATTACCCACCTAACCTTGTGGTTCAGGATGGCCAATCTCTCCCATATCCAGTGCTGTATGAACAAGGAAAACAACTGTTGTTTAAGGAGCCTGCTTTATGAATAGTGAATATCAGGATCTAGACAATATTGTTCTGGCGATGGATGAACTCCAAACTGACCCCATAATTATTACCTACCTGATCAGTCATCTACTGACGAGAGATTAGGTGTTTCATCAACCTAGAGTGGGATGTGTCAAATGCAAGAGCACGGGAGAATTAGTCTATCCACATAGTTGGATTGAGCTTCCTGGCGGTTGGATTGTTGATCTCAGACTGAATCAGACTTTCAACACATTAGACAGCTATCCGCACGGCATTTTTGAGCCATCATCCTATCGTAACCTTCAGTATTTTGGCATGCCTCTTATAGTCCCTGAATTCGAATTATCTGAACTCGATGAAATGACTGATTCTATGTTTTCCAAGTTATTCAGTTTACAGGGAATGGATATTCGAGTGAGCGGAGGTCGTTATGACTGCATTTGACTGGGGAATGCTTGCGCTATTCCTATTTTTTAGTTTGGTCACCTTCTGGTGTCTTTACAGCTATAGCGCCAATCAGAAATTGTCAGGCCAAGACAAACCTCAAACCGAAGAGTTGGAGGGGAAACATGAGTCAAAATCTCAAAAATGATTTAGTAAATATAGTGTTGCTTGGTGTTTTGCTACTGGGATTGATGCTAGCTCAAGACTCTGGATGGGGATTCTTGCTCGCAGGTTTGCCATTGGTCATTTGGTGCTTTAAAGCTTTCGCATTTATCCAACGCAGATGGTGGTTAGCCGTTCCTTTTTGGTGTGCGCTCACTTATTTGTGTTGGCAAATGTCATTGGCACTTTGGGCTGGCTATCTATTCGTTGCGTTTGTCAGAAATATGATGAAGTTAAATCAAACCTACCCAATACCAAGTCGTCATAAACGAATGAAACCAGATAGTTCCGTTTTCAAGGATAGTTTTGATTACGACTATAGAAACCATATTGGGTTTGATGATTGATTTTGGCACTTAGCTGGTTCCTTTTGAGTACACATCAACGGAACTAGCCATCAGACTGGTTTTACTACCAACAGAACCACCTAAACCAGACCAGAGATAAAGTACCACTTATAACAGACTGTGGAGATCAAGATGTTAATTCGAGCTTACCTTCGCGCATCAACCAAAGAACAAAATGCTGAACGGGCACGAGAATCCCTCATCCAGTTTGCTGCTCAGCATGGCCAGCTAATCGCTGCCTTTTATATTGAGAATGTTTCTGGTGCCACGTTGCACCGGCCAGAGTTGATGCGTTTGATTGCCGAGTCAGGCGAGGGTGACATTGTGCTAGTTGAACAGATCGACCGTCTGGCGCGGCTCAAGCAAAGTGATTGGGATACGTTGAAACAAAAGCTGGCCAGCAAACGCCTAGCCATTGTTTCACCGGAACTTCCCACCAGTTGGCTGGCTTTACAACAACATAGCGAAACTGACTTTACCGGCGCTATTTTACAGGCGGTTAATGCCATGATGTTGGATATGCTCGCCGCAGTTGCCCGCAAAGATTATGATGACCGGCGACGTCGTCAATCTCAGGGAATCGCAAAGGCTAAAGTTGATGGAAAATACAACGGGCGTCAACCAGATCTCAAACGACACCAGCACATAGCTAGCCTATTGAAGACCGGCCATAGCTATAGTGACATTCAGGATATGTTGGGGTGTTCGCGGCACCTGATTGCAACTATCTCGAAGAATATCGGTTGTACAGAGCAGTAATTCCACTACTTTCTGCCGTATCATTTTCTTGATTACGGCAATTCAAAATCCTCACACTGATAATCTGTTCTCATTACCCTAAAAAATTACATTTCAACTCAAATAAGTTGAGAAAAATCATAATCGTGATAGGGTAAGCTGTAGTGACTACCCTAAGTTTTAATGGTTAAAAATCATACTTCAATCAATATGTTGTGATTGAACTTTTCAATGTAATAAAACGCAAATGTGTGAATACTCTCGTGGAGAAAGCATGATCCGCTGCCACCTTGCCCGTTTAATGGGCGAACATAAAATGCGTATTAGTGATGTGATGCGCGAAACCGGCCTAAGCCGCACCACCATCACACTACTTTATAAGGAAACCGCGCTAAAAGTGGACCTAGACGCACTAGATAAGCTGTGTGATTTATTTAACTGCAACATACAAGAACTGCTAGAAAAATCGCCTGCGGAATCCGTAGGAAATGAGTAAACAATGACCCTAATTAACATCAAAGACCTCGAAGCACACCTTTGGCACGCAGCCCATATCATTACCGGGCCTATCGATGCTTCAGACTACAAAACCTATATTTTTCCGATCCTCTTTTTCAAACGTATCTGCGATGTGTACGACGAAGAATATCTCGAAGCAATGGAGCAAGTGGGTGACGCTGAGCTCGCCAAAGGCGATATGTTCCATCGCATCCAAATTCCTGAATATTGTCATTGGAGAGATGTATTTTCTGAGATCAAAGACATCGGCCAGACATTAAAAGATGCTTTTCGTGGTATCGAAATGGCTAATCCCAAACTACATGGAATCTTCGGTGATGCCAGTTGGACCAATAAAGAACGTTTATCTGATGAACTGCTTGCTACCTTGCTCAACCATTTCAACAAGGTAAATCTTGGTGTTGCGTCCGTTCGCAACGACGACATGGGCCGGGCATACGAATATCTGATTAAACGCTTTGCTGACAAGGCCAACAAAAAGGCGGGGGAGTTTTACACTCCTCGTACTATTGTTCGCTTGATGGTCAATATTCTTGACCCACAAGCAGGTGAAGGCGTTTATGACCCTGCGTGTGGTACTGGTGGCATGCTGCTGGAAACCATCCACCACGTTAAAGAGAACGGCGGTGATCCACGCCTACTAAAAATAAAAGGCCAAGAAAAGAACCTGACCACTGAAGCCATTGCCCGTATGAACCTTTTCCTGCATGGACAGGAGGATTTTCATATCGTTCGGGGTGATACGCTGCGTGATCCTAAATTCCTTAAGAATGATCGTTTAGAAACCTTTGATTGTGTTATCGCCAACCCGCCATTTAGTTTGAAAGAGTGGGGATATGATAACTGGAGTGCTGACCCTTATGGCAGGGCTAAATATGGTTTAGCCCCTAAAACCAACGGTGATTTTGCTTGGGTGCAACATATGTTTGCATCTTTGAACGAGAGTGGTCGCATGGCGGTGGTATTGCCACACGGGGTGCTATTCCGTGGTGGTGCTGAAGGTAAAATTCGCGAGAATTTACTCAAAGAAAACCGAATTGTCGCTGTCATCGGCGTTGCTTCTAACCTGTTTTATGGCACCGGTATTCCGGCTTGTATTTTAGTGCTGCGCAAACAAAGGCCTTTAGCTCACCAAGATCACGTGCTGATCATCAATGCTGAAGAGATTTTTACCAAAGGCCGGGCACAAAATACCTTGTCAGAAACCCAAGCGGACGACATTTATGAGATTTATCGGCAGATGCGCACCAAAGGCCCTGAAGCTGATGACATCGAAGGCGTTGCGCGTTGGGTTCCCCATAGTGAAATTGAAGAAAACGACTTCAATTTAAATATTGCACGTTATGTACAAAAACCGCTTGAAGAAGAAACCATTACAGTGGAAGAGGCCCTAAAAGACTTCCAACAAAAGCTGGCCGCCTTAGAGCAAGCTGAAAATGAACTGGAAGCACTGCTGATCAAGGAAGGGTTTGAACTATGAGCAAAAAGCTCACTGTGATGGTGTCATCCACAGTTTATGGCGTAGAAGAGTTGCTCGACCGCGTATATTCACTACTAACCGCCTTTGGTTATGAAGTTTGGATGTCGCATAAAGGCACAGTGCCGGTATCGTCCAATGAAACCGCCTTTGAAAGCTGCTTAAAAGCAGTAGAAAAATGTGATCTGTTTTTAGGCATCATTACCCCACAATATGGCAGTGGCGTTGATGCAACTGGCCTATCTATTACCCATAAAGAGATGAAAAAAGCCATCGAGCTCAATAAACCTCGCTGGTTTCTAGCGCATGATCAAGTTGTGTTTGCGCGCCGCTTATTAATAGATTTAGGTTACAAAACCCAAGAACAGCGCTCAGAATTGACATTGCGCAAAGGCGCATCGTCCATTTCCAATATCAAGGTGATTGACTTATACGAAGACGCCACCATGGAACAACTGCCACAGGATGATCGCCAAGGCAACTGGGTGCAAAAGTTCGATCGCGACGACGACGCCAACCTTTTTGTGGTTGCGCAGTTCTCTCGCTATCAAGATGTAGAGCAGCGCCTGACCGAACATTTTCAAAATGTCAGTCAAGTTAGCGCCTCAGTAGGAGTACGCCATGAGTAAAACGGCCGCACAACTGCAACAACTACTGTCGCTGGGCGAAAACCAAACCCTTGAATACCTCACAAGCTACGAGTTAAAACACTGCGGCCCACAAGTTTGCGCTTTTTTAAATACCCAAGGTGGATACCTGCTATGCGGTGTCGATGATAAAGGCCAAATCAAGGGCGTAGAACATGCTGCGCAAGTGGCTGAACAGCTAGAAAGCCAGCTTAAATCGGCGATTCAACCGCCAGTACTGTTTTCGGTAGAAGTACAGGAAGTCGAAAACAAACAGCTATTAATTGTTGAAGTGCCGGCCGGAAAAGACATCCCTTACGCCTTTAACAGTGACATCTACATACGTGCAGGCGAGCAAACCAAAAAAGCCGATGTCGATACCATCCGCGACATGGTCATGCGCAAGCAAGTAGAACCTACCCGCTGGGAGCGTTTGTTCTCGTCTGAACTCGACGAACAAGGTTTATCAACCAGCGCTTGTAACAAGCTGTTATCCGCCAAACGCATTCCCAAAGAAGTAGCGCAAGCAGAACAAGGCTTACTGCACCAGTTGCAACTATTATCGTTGGCCAAATACGGCCGTTTAACCAATGCCGCCGATGTGTTACTGGCCAGTGCGCCGGGTAAACGCCATCCGCAAGCTCGCGTGCGCGCTGTATGTTATCGCCATAAGGCCGACGACGAATATCAGGATTTACAGCACCTCGATGGCCCAATGGCCGACGTGATCGAGCAGCTCATTACCTTTGTTATGCGCAATACGCCATCGCGCGCACGTTTTAGCAGCGCCAATAATCAGCGCGAAGATATCCCCATGTACCCGGAACAAGCGGTACGCGAAGCCATTGTAAATGCCTTTGCCCACCGCGATTACAGCAACTTTGCCGGTGGTATTAAGGTCGAAGTTAGCCCTGTGCACCTGAAAATTTGGAATGCGGGTGCTTTTCCGCAAGGCATAGACGAGAACAAAATTCGGCAAGGCCATATCTCGGTACTGCGTAACCCCGACATCGCCCACGGTTTATACCTACAGGGCTATATGGAAAAGCTTGGCCGCGGCAGTGTGGTGATCCAAGAGGCCTGTAAAGAGGCGGGCCTCCCCGAACCGAAATGGCACTCAGACAGCACATCCGGCGTGACCTTGACGCTGTTCGCCCCGGAAGTTACCCCGGAAGTTACCCCGGAAGTTACCCCGGAAGTTACCCCGGAAGTTACCCCGGAAGTTGCGAAGCTCCTACTGGCAATTAAAGGTGAGCAGTCACGAATGGAATTACAGGATTCCTTGACCCTAAAAGATGCCGAACACTTCCGTAAAAACTACTTAAAGCCGGCACTGGAGATAACCCCTGTCTTGGTAGAAATGACCATTCCAGACAAGCCAACCAGCCGTAACCAAAAATACCGTTTAACCGCGCTTGGGTTGCAAGTAAAGCAACAAGTACAACAGCAACTAAGCGATAAGAAGACATCATGAGCGCATTAAATAAGAAAAAATTAGAGGATTTACTCTGGGGCGCGGCCGAGCTATTACGCGGCCAAATCGACGCCTCAGACTACAAGCAGTACATCTTCCCGCTGCTATTTTATAAGCGCCTGTCGGATGTGTATTTGGAAGAATACACCGAAGCATTGGAGATCCATGAAGGCGATGCCGAATACGCCGCCATGCCGATGTTCCACCGTTTTGATATTCCTAAAGAAGCCAGTTGGGAAAAGGTGCGCCACACCAGCAAAAACATCGGTGAAGCCATTCAAAACGCGCTGCGTCTAATTGAAGCCAACAACCCCCGTTTGCACGGCGTGTTTGGCGATGCCCAGTGGACCAATAAAGAGCGTCTACCGGATCACTTGCTTTCTGATCTAATTGAGCACTTCAGTAAAATTCCGCTTGGGATTAAATCGGTCGCTCAGGATGACCTAGGTGAAGCCTACGAATACCTAATCAAAAAATTCGCCGACGATTCTGGCCACACCGCCGCCGAGTTTTATACCAACCGTACCGTGGTGCATTTAATGACACGGATTATGGGTTTAAAACCCGGTGAATCGGCTTACGACCCAACCTGCGGCACCGGCGGTATGTTGTTGAATGCGGTAATGGATTTACGTTCTCAGGGCAAAGAATGGCGTTCCGTTCATTTGTATGGGCAAGAATTGAACCTGCTCACCTCAGCTATAGCCCGTATGAACATGTTCCTGCACGACATTGAAGAATTCGATGTGCTGCGCGGCGATACCCTGGCTGAGCCCAAGTTTATTGAAAACGATCAACTCAAGCAGTTTGACGTGATATTCGCTAACCCGCCATATTCGATTAAAAAGTGGAACCGCGACAAGTTCGCCGCTGACCCTTACGGCCGTAACCTTTACGGTGTACCACCTCAAGGTTGCGCCGACTATGCGTTTTACACCCACATCATCAAAAGCCTAAAACCCGACACGGGCCGCGCTGCTATGCTCTGGCCGCACGGCGTGTTGTTCCGTGATTCCGAGCAAAGCATTCGTAAACAAGTGATTGAGTCGGACATTATCGAAGCGGTGATTGGCCTTGGGCCAAACCTGTTTTACAACT
Source organism: Shewanella sp. SM74 (assembly GCF_025653725.1). Classification (NCBI taxonomy): domain Bacteria; kingdom Pseudomonadati; phylum Pseudomonadota; class Gammaproteobacteria; order Alteromonadales; family Shewanellaceae; genus Shewanella; species Shewanella sp. SM74. The sequence goes on from NZ_JAKKRZ010000016.1 coordinate 26,908, forward strand.
CGCCGATGGAATCCTGCGTGGTGGTGCTTAATTGCAATAAACCCGTCGAGCGCAAAAACAAGGTGTTGTTTATCAATGGCGTGGAACACGTTACCCGCGAGCGTGCCCACAGTCGCTTGTCTGATGAGGATTTGGCCGTACTGTGCGAGGCGTACTTTGAACCCAATAAGCAAAGCGATATTACCGCCTTGGTCGATATTGATACCCTTAAAGAGAACCTCTACAACCTATCGATACCTCTCTATGTGCAGGCACAAAATGATGGCGAAGTGCACAATATTGAACATGCCATCGAGGCATGGAAAGTTAGCCGTGTGCAATTGAAAAAACAGACCAATAAGTTATTCAAAAGCCTAAAAGAGCTTGGTTTTGAAGTTAACGGTGGAGAAGTGCAGCAATGAGTGATAAACAAACCGTTAAATTTGGTGATATTTGCCGCGAAGTAAAGCTCACCACCAAAGACCCAATTGCCGATGGCTATGAGCGTTACATTGGTTTAGAGCACTTGGATTCTGGTTCGCTCAAGATTAAACGCTGGGGAATGATTGCCGAAGATAACCCAAGCTTTACCCGTGTCTTTAAGAAAGGTCATATTCTTTTTGGTAAGCGCCGCCCTTACCTAAGAAAGGCTGCAATTGCTGAATTCGACGGAATCTGCTCCGGCGATATCCTCGTCTTGGATGTTAAAAAAAACTCCATTCCGAAAGACGTCTTTTATTATTTAGTTAGTTCTGATGTTGTTTGGAACGAGGCAATAAGGTCTTCTTCGGGTTCTCTTTCACCAAGAACCAAGTTCAACTCATTGAAGCAGATAGAATTTAATCTTCCAGATAATAGTCAACTAGTTTCTTGTGGAGATTTTATTCAGCAAGCAAAACAAGTGATATCTAAATCCAGATTTTTATCTTCTTCCGGAAAGTATGCGGCCAATTCAAGCATTAGGTGCTTATTGAGATATGGGTATGAAGATACGAGCTTAGCAAGTTTCGATAAATTAGGTGCAATTCCATCTCATTGGGAATGGAAGCAGCTAGACAGCTTATCAAAAAAACATGAGCCAGCAATCAGGACTGGGCCATTCGGTTCAGCTTTAAAAGCTGATCATTGGTGTCAGGAAGGTAGGCCAGTGATTACAATTGGCTGTTTAGGGGAATATGGGTACGATCACTCTGAAGAATTGTATATAGAAGAAGATTATGCACTTCGACTTCAACAATACTCAGTAAAAAAAGGAGATATTGTATTTTCTAGAGTCGCGGACATAGGACGGTCAATATTAATTGGTGATGACGTGTGTTCAGCCATCATATCTTCAAATTTAATGAAAATTTCGCTGGACGAAACAAAAGCCGATCCAAGATTTTACTTTTACTCAATTAAATATTCTCCGATAGTTTTGCATCAAATAAAACGCTTTACTAATTCTGGTGGTAGGTTGTTGGTTACATCTAGGGATTTAAGGAAAATAAAATTTCCTACGCCACCACTGAGCGAACAATTTTCAATAGCTGACGCTATAGAAAAATTATTGGAAGTCACTGAAAGAATAAGTAGCTCTGTTGAACGGCAAGAATTAGTGATTTCAGGGTATGTAAATAGTATTTTTTCTTAATAGGGTTTTTATGTTTAATGAACAAACCGTCACAGAAAATGGAATTATCGACCGTTTAAAAGGTTTAAGCGGAGTAAAGTGGACATACTGCCACGGTGAAAACCTGCCAAAACAAGCGCAGGATATCTTCGTCGATGAGTGGTTAAAAGATGCGTTGTGTTCGTTAAACTCTGATATCGCCAAGCAGCCAGATTATGCAGATGAGGTGATTTACAAACTGCGTGGCGTGGTGCTGGAAGCACGCCACACCGGCCTGGTAAAAGCCAATGAGAACTTTCATGAATGGTTAATGGCCGAAAAGACCTTACCCTTTGGTGAGAATGGCGACCACATCACCATCAACCTGATCGATTTCGACAATATCGACAACAACCACTTTGTGGTGTCGCAACAGGTGCACTATATCGCGGCTACCGAAGTATATTTTGATATTGTGCTCTATGTGAACGGTATTCCACTGGTGGTGGGCGAAGTGAAAACCGCGACCCGCCCGAGTGTGACCTGGCAAGACGGCGCCGCCGATTTTATGGGTGGTAAAAAACACTACTGGAAGAACGTTGAACCCTACTTTGTGCCCAACCTGCTGTGTTTTGCCAGTGAAGGAAAAACCTTTGCTTACGGCGCTATCAACGCCCGGGTAAAAGACTGGGGCCCTTGGCACAATACCGACCTGCGTGAAGACATTTTGCCCGGCTTGGCATCGGTGCTTAATAGCTGTGAGGGCTTGTTAAACCCGCAAACCTTATTGCAGTTACTGGAATCGTTTGCGCTGTTTTCAACCGTTAAAACCGGTAAAAACACGCCACCCAAGCGCATTAAAATTCTACCGCGTTACCCCCAGTTTGAAGCAGCCAAGCAGATAGTAGAGCGTGTGCGCAAAGGCTACCCGAAAAAAGGCCTGATCTGGCATTTCCAAGGTTCGGGCAAATCGTTACTCATGCTCTACGCCGCCAAAATGCTGCGCAGTGACAATACCTTGAAAAACCCCACCGTATTGGTTGTGGTAGACAGGCGTGACCTGGACAGCCAGATCAATGAGACCTTTGGTGGTGCGGATGTTAAGAATCTTATTAAGGTACAAAGTTGCAAAAAGCTCGGCGAACATATCGAACAAGACAGCCGTGGCATTTTAATTACCACCATCTTTAAGTTTAAAGATGTCGAGATAGACGATAGCAACCCCAACGGCCTCAATAACCGCGATAACATCATCGTGTTAGTGGACGAAGCCCACCGCACCCAAGAAGGCGGCTTGGGTGAAAAAATGCGCTGGGCCCTGCCGCAGGCGCACTTCTATGGTTTAACCGGTACACCGATTTCGGGCATTGACCGTAATACCTTTAAGCTATTCGGCGCCGAAGAAGATCCAGGTCGCTACATGAATCGTTACAGCTACAAGCAGTCAATTCGCGATGGGGCAACAAACCCGGTGAAGTTCGAGCCACGCCTGGCAGAACTGCGGGTAGACCGTGATGCCATCAACCAGGAGTTTGAGCAGCTCGCCCAGGAAAATAACCTGGACGAAGAAGAAAAGGCCGCACTATCAAAACGCGCTGGCAAATTAGCGGTGATGCTGAAAGCACCTAAACGCATGGCCGCAGTAAGCTCCGATATAGCCAAGCACTTTACCGACCACGTGAAGCCTAAAAAGATGAAAGGTATGGTGGTGGTGTACGACCGCGATGCCTGCGTGCAAATGTACTACTTGCTGGGTGAAAAGCTCGGCTTTGATGCCGTTGAAGTGGTGATGAACGTTGACCAAGCACCGGTAAAAGTCGAAGAAGGTGGTAAAAAAGACAAGCTCAACAAAGATTGGCGCAAATGGCATGACGAGTTGGAATTGCCAATTCAGCAGTTGGACTTTGAACGTTGGCAACAGATTGACGACGAAGAGCAAACCCAGAAAGATTTGATAGAAAGTTTTAAAGATCCAAAACACCCGTTACAACTGATTATTGTCACGGCGAAGTTGCTTACAGGTTTTGATGCGCCAATTTGCTACTGTATGTACTTAGATAAACCGCTGCGCGATCACACCCTGTTACAGGCTATGTGCCGCACTAACCGTCTGTACGAAACGGACGAAGTTCGTAAAGATATGGGCTTGATCATCGATTACCTCGGCGTGTTTGAAAATCTACGCACTGCGTTAGCCTACAACCCTGAAGAAATTGACGGCGTGGTCGAAGGCATTGAGGCCTTTAAAGAGTTGTTACCGGCCCAGCTAGAGAAGTGTTTATCCTTCTTCCCTGGCGTTGACCGCACCCTAGAAGGCTTCGAAGGCATCATGGCAGCGCAAGAATGCTTACCAACCAATGCAACACGTGATGAGTTTGCCGCGAGCTTTGGCGTATTAGCCAAACTTTGGTCGGCCATTAACCCTGACATCTTCTTAACTCCGTACCGCAAAGACTATAAGTGGTTGGCACAGATTTACGAGTCAGTGCGTCCTGTCGGCCAAACAGGAGCGTTAGTGTGGGCTGCGCTTGGTCCTGAAACTATCAAGATGATCCATGAGCATACCGACATCAACCGCATCCGTGATGATATCGACGAGCTGATTATGGATGAGCACTCAATCTTTACTCTCACAGAAAAAGAGCAAGAGAAGCGCGCTAAGCGTCTTGAAATCGATTTGATGGGACGCTTGCGCGGTAGTGGTGATCCAACCTTCGTTAAGCTTGGAGAACGGCTTGAAAAGCTCCGTCAGGACTACGAAGCGGGTGTAATTAAAGCCATCGACTGGTTAAAAGGCCTATTAGATGCCGCCAAAGACACGGTGCAAGCTGAGCGCGAAACTGGCGAGCATGTGGTTACCGAAGAGGACAATAAGCAGGCTTTAACCAAGCTCTTCTTAGAAACTCGCCCCGAAACCACGCCCAAGTTAATCGGTGATGTGGTTGAGCAAATCGACAAAATCGTCAACGCCACCCGTTTTGAAGGCTGGCAAAACTCTAACAGTGGTCCTAGAGAGATTCAAAAAGCGCTGTTGTTAACGTTGGCTCAGTTTGGCTTGGGTAAAGACAAAGAGTTGTTCCAAAAGGCTTACGGGTACATAGAAGAGCATTATTGATGCGGTATTTTAGTGATTATCGCAACACTATGATGTAAGAAGGCTAATTGTATGACTGATAACATTCCCCAAGCCCCTCAAGGCGAGTTTGTTTTATTCACCAGTGTTGACGGTCAAACTCGCGTCGAGTGTCGTTTTGAATCAGACACCTTGTGGCTTTCTCAGGCTGCAATGGCTGAGCTGTATCAAGTTAGCTCTCAAGCGATCACCCAACACGTAAAAGCTGTCTATTCTGAAGAAGAGCTTGAGCAAATTTCAACTTGTAAGGATTACTTACAAGTTCAACTGGAAGGCGGCAGAGAAGTAAAGCGAAGTATTCGTCACTACAGTCTTCCGGTTATTCTTGCGGTAGGATACCGAGTTCGCTCAACACGTGGCACCCAGTTCCGGCAATGGGCAACCAGAATGTTGCAAGAGTACCTGATCAAAGGCTTCGTCATGGATGACGAGCGCCTGAAAAATCCGCCCGTTGGCTATTCTGCTGTGCCAGATTACTTTGATGAAATGCTGGAACGCATTCGTGATATCCGCGCCAGTGAGCGTCGCGTTTATCTGCGGGTGAAAGAAATCTTTACCATGGCTGCTGATTACGAGCCATCCAACCAAGAGACCAACCGCTTCTTTCAAACCATCCAGAACAAGTTGCATTATGCCTGTACGCAAATGACTGCCGCTGAGCTTATCGCCAACCGAGTCGACGCCAGTAAACCGGATATGGGCCTAACCAGCTATAAAGGTGATGAAGTACGCAAGACAGACGTCACCATTGCCAAGAACTATATGCGTGAAGACGAAATCAAAGAGCTCAATCGTATCGTCAATATGTGGCTCGATTTTGCCGAAGACCAAGCGTTACGCCGTAAGCAGGTGTTCTTGCAGGACTGGGCCGATAAGCTTGACCAGTTTTTAAGTTTTAATGAACGTGACGTACTAAGCGGAGCAGGAAAAATATCCAAGAAAGACGCTGATGACAAAGCGAAATTGGAGTTTGACCGCTTTGCCCAGCAGCGCCGTCGTTTAAAAGAAGCCGAAGGCGCACGGGCCAATATTGCAGCACTCAAGGCCATACTCAAAAAAGATAAATAGCCGATATAGTGCAGCCCTGATCTCTAATGAGTTGAGGGCTGTGTTGTAAGAGGATAACTATAAGGGATTATCCATCTTAAAATCGTCGATATCGCCTGCCATTTTGAATAGATTGGTATCATTCCAACGGCACAGTTGTCTAATCCTCATCAGATTAGCGTTAGTTCTACGGATGATGGCAAAAGCGTCCTCAACTACCTCAATCACAGGTTTTTCCCAGTCTTGTGCTCGGGTAAACGTAGTTTTGGGGTATCGGAAATGCCCATCTCGCGGAAGATAATGGCTGATTACTTGGAATCCGTCAGAATTCTTTTTAGGCTTAAACTGGTTATAAACCCAAAAAATTTCGAGTTTCTTGTTTCTTAGCCTTACACGACAACCAAAATGACCTGGGTAGCCTTCAGAGTTTTTACCTCTATGGTCTCGGTTGTGCTGCCAGAACAAGTCTGCAATTTTTTGTGCTATGTAGAAGTAGCGGAGCTGTTCTATTTCGGTTGATTTATGGGTGTAGTGTAGATATTGCTCTGATATGGTTAGGGAAAAAAGCATAGCGTCATCTTGATTAACGTTTGTGCTATTGGCAATAAAGGTTTCCCAAATATTAATTTGTGTTTCTAGTCCTTTAAATGATTTTGAGAAGGCTTTTATGTACTCAGATTGTGGTTGATTTCCCCCATTTAGTGCGGCACCAAATGTAGCTATCTGTTGTTCTAAAAATGAATGATTTGTGGTCATTACATAATCCTCTGTGTTGTGAATTCAGAGTTAGTCTATTGCTACATACCCACTTTCATCCGCCGTCGTCATGCCTTTTTTGGGCACCTAGGTCTTTTGTTGTCGCGCCTTAGCCAAAAGACCCAGCCAATTCCTTTCCAGATAATTATCTGATGGGGGACCTAGACAGTTTTATTCCATACAAGCGTCATCATCCTCAAAAGACCTAATCCAAATGATTCCACTTTTAATGGGGGACATGGCTTTAAGTGGTGTAAATCGTCAGGTCTCCAAGCTTTCACATGTGAAAGTTTATTCTTGGGGCGTTCACAGGCGCACAAATTGATACGGTAATGTCTGTCAACTCATCAATGGCTTAGCTTTTTGCTCTTCAGAGGCTGTTTTTAATCTATATGTTGAATAAATGTCATTAAATATCAGTGTCTTGAAATTTATTATTGAAGTTCCCCAAAAGGGCAGCTCCAGCGGTCTGTTTAGTTAGCCTTTTTCGAGATGATTGCTCCTGCAAGTTAGATACTAAACAGGAGTTATCATGACGGGTAATACCAAACCTAAACAAAACGAACGGTTACTGACATATGCAGAAGTGTGTGACGTTTTGCAAACGTCACAAGCGACACTTCGTCGCTACGTGCGAGATGGACGCTTTCCTCCTCCAATAAAACCCAATCCCAATGGCCGCTCTGTGCGGTTTAGGTACAGCGATATTGCTGCATGGTTGAGTGATTTATAAAAGGGGGAAGGGATGCAAAAGAAGTTGCAGGATGATGGAATCTATTGCTTGTCAGCTGACCGCTGGCAGCGAATAGGTGGTTGGATGCAGGTATTGGCTCGCACTCGTTTAACTGACAAACGACATGGGCATGGAGCGCTGCTGGAATGGCAAAATTTTGATGGGGTTAGGTTACGAGAAGTTGTCTATGCCCGTGATCTTAACAGCGATAATGCCCGCCAGATCAGGGATATGCTGGTCGATACTGGGTATCCATTAACCCCTGGCCAATCAAGTTGGAGTCGGCTTCAACATTATCTAGTAGAACAGATGGCTCTTGCTGCTCCGGCAACTGTGGTGAATCGCACTGGCTGGCATGGGCCCATATTTGCCACAAGCAGTTGGATTGTGGGTTCTGCTGACGAACCCCATTATTTTGTGGGTCAGTTGTCCAGTTCCAAGCTGTTAGAGGAAGCTGGGAGTTTGAGTGATTGGCAAAACCATGTTGGGAAGCTATGCCGTGGGAATCCGCTAGCTATTTTCTGCATAGGAACTGGGTTGGCAGCACCATTACTAGCTCCTTCTGGTATGGAAAATGGAGCCTTTCATTTTGTTGGTGCTTCTTCTGCCGGTAAAACAACTTTATTGCAGATTGCGGCAAGCTTATATGGCAGCGATAGCTATAGACGTAGCTGGATCTCGACAAGCAATGGATTAGCTGCTGTCTCGTCGGAGCATAACGACATGCTGCTGACGTTGGATGAGATAGGAATGGCTCGCCCAGAAGATGTTGATACCGCCATTTATCAGATCATGAATGGTTCAGGAAAACTGCGCGCTAACGTGTCAGGAGAGTTGGCCGCGACGTCACAATGGCGAACGCTGGTGCTCAGTAGCGGGGAAGTTTGGATTGCCGAATTACTTCAGCAGATAGGAAAGCCACTTAGGGCTGGTCAGCAGATACGACTGGTGGAGATCCCAATTTTTGGTATACATGGTGCATTCGATGAATTACATGGCCGTAAGAGTGCTCAACAGTTCGTTGATGAGCTTAAAACGTCCTGCCAGTGCTTTCATGGCACAGTAATCCGAGAGTGGTTATCGCTACTTACAGGGCTACATGATGAGCTTAGCCGCTACCTCAGCTATGAAATTGCTCGTCTTAGCAACGCTTGGACAAGCGACTCAATGGCCTCTCAAGTACAGCGAGTCGTTAGACGATTTGCACTTATTGGCACCGCACTATGTCTTGCTAATAGAAACTTCATCCTGCCATGGTCCGAAGAAGAGTCACTTGAAGCGGTACATAAAGTCCTTCGTGCGTGGCTCGCTAATCGTGGGCATTCTAGGAATTCGGAAGAGTTTAGGCTGCTCAGATCTCTGGAAAAAGCGATGCGCAACTGGGAACACAATATTGGTGAAATTGATCAGGATTCAGGCAAGGGAATGCATGGTTACCGCCGTTCACTGGATGGATGCGAATTGTGGCTTATCAACAAAACTCATTTCCTACAAAAACTTGAGCTTCCCACCCACTATATGCGAGAAGTGGAAATCTTGCTGCAACGCGGTTGCTTGGTAACGAACGAGCGCTCTAGGGGAACCTATAAGACGCGGATTAATGGTGAGTTTCAACGTTTTTTTGCGCTCAAACCTGACCAAGTTAGGCGCCACCTTGAAGACTTAGAGAGGGTTGAACATGACGACTAGCTTAGTGTTCCCAGTTTCCCGTTTATCCCACTTTAACTTGGCAGTGTAGGAGAGTATCAACATGACTGAAAAAGAGATGCTTCAGCGCATGCTGATGGATATGTCATTGCTTAAAAAACTGATTACCGATCATATCAAAAACGAGCAACGTCCTGACACAACAAAGGAAATCCTCACAGTTGAGGAATGTGCTGAGCTGACGGGGCTAAAGAAAAGCACTTTGTACAGGTTGACCCATGAACGCAAGATCCCATTTTTCAAACCTAATGGTAACCGTGTGTTCTTCAGGCGAGCCGATATATTGGCTTGGTTGCAGAGTAATCGAGTGGCTTCTTCTGATGAGATTGATAAAGCCGCTGCTGATCATCTAGTGGCTAACCGAAAATTGTATGGCCGGAGATATTAGGTTGATGCTTAACCATTTGAAAATAAATAGGAATGGTTGGATTTGTTACATGTCACGTTCTTTAACTGTGACATGTAACGGTTACTCGTCGAATTGACAGCTCAGGCTTGGGTTAATTCCCACGAGAAAATCACATGTGATAAGAACGGATGTAAAAACTAACGATCTTATGTGGTTGAAGGAGGGCACTGTCGAGGTGCCCTTTTCTTTGTAAAGATTTAGTCGTTTGGTCGCAATAATGCTCTTAGTCTGATGACTCATCGAAGATATCAGGAAAGGTCCGCATGGCCTCTGTGCGGCGGGTTTCCAGAATATCTGCGTAGATTTCTGTTGTTCTGAGTTCGCTGTGGCCAAGCAATCTGGACAGGGAATAGATGTCCAGGCCACGGGCAAGTTGGTTTACTGCAAAGGTATGGCGGCCTGCATGAAAGGTTACGTGTTTGGTTATCCCGGCGCGTATAGCCCACTGCACTAGCGCGACGTTGCTATAGCTGTCGTAACGTAAACCCTTAAAAACCCGTTCAGTTGGTTTCCCCTTGTTCTCCAAGTTGAGTAGACGCACCGCAGAATCCGGTAAATCGAGATATTGCAGGCCATTGCCCGAGTTTTTGAGCTTTATCTGGGAAAATATGATTCGGTAGTGCCCTTGAGCAAATAGTTCAATTTCACCCCACACCAGTTTATGAATGTCTGACCAGCGTAGTCCTGTCGTGCAGGAGAACAGAAATGCTCTTCGTAGTACATCGTAACGGCATTCTGCCTTGGTAAGGGCCTTTACCTCATCCAGAGTGAGATAAGTGCGCTGAGTCCTTTCTGCTTTGATGGATTTGACTTGTTCAACAGGGTTATCTCTGATTATTCTGTCTCGTTGCGCTTGGTTGAGCGCAGCCCGGATTTTATTGAAGTAGCTACAGGCGGTATTTCTGGAGAGGCCGGTATCTGATTTTGTCATTGCCTCATGCTGTAGGTAATGGCGGAACCCTTCCAAGAAGTATTTATCTACTTGTTCAAAAGTGAGTTCTGCGTGGCGGTGATAACGGTGGAGATGGATGCCCGCTGAAATCCAAATTGAGTAATTGGATTTACTACCGGATGCTTTACTTGCTGTTACTTGATCGAAGTAATCAAAGAAGCTGGCATTGAGTTTGGTGCGGTCATCCAATCCATGTTTGGCAGATTCCATTTCCAGTAGACGCTTGGCTCGAATGGCCTCAGCTTTTTGCAATGTAGTTTTATTGTGCTCGCGCTCAACTGCGTTTTTTGGCTTGTTGTAGAGGAATAGATTCAGCGGCTCGTAAGAGCGCTTTTGAGCCCTTGAACCGTCTTCCGAGGTCTTTGAGCCGTAATAGTACACAAGCCTGATGGGGCGCAGGCCATTCTTATCTGGTTCTCGCTTTTGTATATTGATTTTCATAGGTTTTTCTCATCTTGTGCTCCGCATGTGCTCCAGAATTTATCTTCGGAGCACATACGGAGCAAGAATCGACAAAACCCTTCAAATCACTTCCCACCAAGTAAAACAAAATTATTTTAAAATCATAATGTTGTTTTGATTTGGTTTGATACGTTTTACTATTTTACTTCCCAATACAGAAAGAGCTAAAAATTTTGCCTAGTAAATCGTCAGAAGTGAAGCGGCCAGTGATTTCTGATAATGCTAATTGGCACATGCGTAACTCTTCTGCCAGCAGTTCTCCTGCTAGATACACTTCTAATTGTTCTTTACCTAATTGCAGATGGCTTGCGGCGAGTTCAAGGGCTTCTAAGTGACGACGCCGAGCGATAAAGCCACCTTCGAGGTTACTCTGGTAGCCCATGAGTGATTTTAAATGCAGCTTTAACTGTTCAACACCTAAGCCTGTTTTCGCCGAGATCCGGTAAACACTATAACCTTGTTCCTCTGTCATCATTAAGTCTTCGCCAGTGAGATCGGCTTTATTGCGGATCACTGTCACACCTAAATTTGAGGGCAGGCGATCGACAAAGTCAGGCCAAATATCATGGGGATTAACGGCGGCTGTGGTGGTGCCATCAACCATAAATAACACCCGATCGGCACTGTTTATTTCATTCCAAGCGCGTTCTATACCAATTTGTTCAACGGTATCTGTCGTATCACGTAGGCCTGCGGTATCGATAATGTGCAGTGGCATGCCATCTAAGTGGATGTGCTCGCGTAATACATCTCGTGTTGTACCAGCAATTTCGGTAACAATAGCCGATTCTTTACCGGCTAAGGCGTTTAATAAGCTGGATTTTCCGGCGTTAGGACGACCCGCAATCACGACTTTCATGCCTTCGCGGATGATAGAACCTTGTTTAGCACTGGCTTGCACTAGGTCGAGTTTGTCGATGATTTTATAGAGTGCATTGGCAATTTTGCCATCACTTAAAAAGTCGACTTCTTCATCGGGGAAATCAATCGCAGCTTCTACATATAAACGTAGGTTAGTGACTTGATCCACCAGCTCATGGACTTCCTTAGAAAATTCACCCTGGAGTGATTGCAGCGCACTTTTAGCCGCTTGCTCACTGGTGGCATCGATAAGATCGGCAATCGCTTCGGCTTGGGTTAAGTCTAGCTTGTCGTTCATAAAGGCTTGTTCGCTGAACTCACCGGGTTTGGCTATTCGAATACCACCGACTTCAATTACACGTTTGATCAGCATGTCTAGAACGATTTGGCCGCCGTGGCCTTGAAGTTCCAATATATCTTCGCCAGTAAAGGAATTGGGGCCTTTAAAAAACAGCGCTATGCCTTGGTCGATTACTTGGCCTGTTGCACTTTTAAAGTCGCAATAATCGGCATATCTCGTTTTAGGAAGATGACCCAATACGGCCATAGCCACATCACAGGCCTTGTTGCCTGAAATTCGGATGATGCCAACGCCGCCACGTCCGGGCGCGGTGGCTTGAGCCACGATAGTGTCAGTTGTCACGGAAATACCCACCAAACTAATATCTACCAAATAATGTAAAGGAAAAGGCGGCTAATTAAGCCGCCTTTAGTATTATTTTCACTTTATGCTTTGCTAAAGGTAGGGCTTATTTTAAGCCTTTTTTCTCAAGACCTGCATAAATAATCTTCTGCTGCGTGATGGCAACTATGTTACCTACTAACCAGTACAGTACTAGGCCTGATGGGAACCACAGGAAGAATACGGTAAAGATTACTGGCATCCATTGCATCATTTTCACTTGCATTGGATCCATTGTCGGCGCAATTGGTTGCATCTTCTGCATTACAAACATAGAGACGCCCATCAGCAGCGGCAGTATGTAGTAAGGATCTTGTACCGATAAATCGTGGATCCACAGCATAAATGGTGCATGACGTAATTCGAAGCTTTCTAGCAATACCCAGTATAAGGCAATGAAGATTGGCATCTGTAAAATAATAGGTAAACAGCCACCCATAGGGTTAACTTTTTCTTTCTTATACAGTTCCATCATGGCTTGACCCATCTTTTGACGGTCATCACCAAAGCGTTCTTTCAAATCTGTCAGCTTAGGTTGCAGATTACGCATCTTCGCCATTGAGGTGTACTGTGCTTTTGTCAGCGGGAACAGTAAACCACGAACGGTTAACGTGATCAGAATAATTGCCACACCCCAGTTACCGACGAATGATTGATAGAACATCAATAGCCAGTGAATAGGAACCGCTAACCACCATAAGAAACCGTAATCGACCACGAGATTTAAGGTTTCAGAAATCGCTGACAGTGCCGCTTGATCCTTAGGACCAACATAGAACTGTGAGCTAATTTCTTGGCTGGCACCAGGTGCAATATCGTATACCGCGCCGCGGAAACCAATATTAGCTAGACCGCCAGCACTGACACTAGAAAAAATGGTGTTGCTGTCAGTTGCGGGTGGTACCCAAGCTGAAACGAAATAGTGTTGTAACATGGCTGCCCAACCGCCTAAAGTGGCTTGGTTCAGGTTACTTTTGGCCATGTCGTCAAAGTTGTATTTTTCATAGCGCACATCATTCGTTGAGAACGCACCACCACGATAGGTAGGCATCATCATGCTGCTTTCAGATGGCTTGATCGTTTGTTTAATCTGACCGTACATCTGAACTTGCAGCGGTGCTGCTGAAGTGTTGTTGATTTTATAGTCAACATCTATGTTGAACTTACCACGATGGAATACGAACACTTTAGTGTAAGTCACACCATTGTCAGCGATATAAGTTAACGGTACTTCTAAGGTATCTTGGCCTTCGGCTAAGGTATATTCAGTTGCCGTTGTGCTAAATGCGGCACGGCCTTTTGCGCTGCTATCGATACCATCGCGACCAATTAGGCCGCTTTGAGCGATATAAGTGAAATCATTCGTTTGCTCAAGCAATACGAATGGTTGATCTTTCTCTAGTTCTTTTTTGTGCGAAACTAACGCAGCAAAAACGATGTCACCACCCACTGGATTGATCTGAATGTCTAACTGATCTGTTTTTACCGTAATCAGTTTGCTGTTTGCAGTAACTGCAGCAGGAACACCTGTATCAGCTTCTGGAACATCGGCACTGTGCGAGCTTGCCGCGTTCGCCACTAAGGACGATTCGGTTGCAACGGGTTTAGGAGCTTTGTCTGCTTGCCACTGTTGCCACAGCAAAAAGCTGACAAACAGTAGTCCTATGAGCAATATATTGCGTTGAGATTCCATAGCCTATTTATTACACCTATCATTTTTAGGGGGGACGGGATCACTACCGCCGGGATGTAAAGGGTGACATTTTAATATGCGTTTCAATGCAAACCAACAACCTTTCGCGGTTCCATGCACTTTTATTGCTTCAATAGCGTAGTGAGAGCAGGTGGGATTGAAACGGCATCGAGGGCCCAGTATAGGGCTTATGAATACTTGATAGCCACGAATTAACGTGGTCGCTAGCCATTGTAGCGGCGACTGAGTTTGCGCCATAGCTTTTCTATCAATTTGTTGATTTCAGCGTTTTCCATTTCCATCACGCCATTTCTGACAAGCACAACAATATCAAGATGAGGAATGTCGTGTTGATTTAAGCGAAAACTATCTCTGATCACGCGCTTAATACGGTTACGTTGATTGGCGCGTTTTACATAGCGTTTAGCAACAGTAAGGCCCATACGCGGATGTTGTTCCGTGTTAGGAATAGCGAGCAAGGTAATTTCAGCAGAAGATGCTTTGATGGGATTGGAAAATACAGATTTAAATTGCGCGGGAGTTAACAAACGTAACTCCCGCGAAAAGGTATAGCTAGTCAACTAGTTACCCACTTATTAAGCAGATAAACGAGCGCGACCTTTCGCACGACGACGTGCAAGCACCTTACGGCCGCCTACAGTAGCCATACGAGCGCGGAAGCCGTGAGAACGCTTGCGCTTCAGGTTGCTAGGTTGAAAAGTACGTTTACTCATGATGGCAATCCGTCTTTGTTATTAGTGAACATATCCTTATCTCTAGGATAGAGGTAAGGGCAAAAAAGAGGCCGAATTGTAATCACAATACTTAGTCACGTCAACAACGAAAGTAAGTAAGTGCTTTATTTCTGCCAGCGTACCCTTAGATCAATCCCCAGAATACACCATAAGATGTGGATAACTCTGTGTACGGACACTACATGTAGTAGTGAAGGGGATCTTCGAGCCGATCGAAGGGGCGCCATTATAGATCAATGTGGATCGCTTAATAAAGCAGGATTTGCGGTTAGTGCTGAATAAAAGGATCGTTTTGGATCTTTGATGATCGAGGATATCCACATAGAATGATCTCGCTGGGGATAAATATTTTTTAAGGATAGCGATCCTTGAGATCTCGCTATAGAATACACCTCTTTTTTGATGATCTTTTGGGGATAACTAAGTGGCTGTTTCACTTTGGCAACAATGTATCGGACGACTGCAAGATGAGCTTTCTGCTCAGCAGTTCAGTATGTGGATCAGACCGTTACAAGCCGAAATGGATGGAGATACTCTGGTGCTTTATGCGCCCAACCGCTTCGTGCTTGATTGGGTCAGAGATAAGTACATCAATATCATTAATCAGTTCTTTACTGAGCAAATGGGTAGCGACGCGCCTAAATTGCGTTTCGATATCGGTAGTCGTCCTTCGGCGAAAAAGCCAAGTGTACCGGCACCGATTGCGCCAACTCGAGCACCCAATACCCAAACGAAAGCGACGGTAGGCACGACGTTTAATGTCCAAGCTGAGCCTATGGCGAACGCTAATCACCGCAGTAACATCAATCCGAGCTACCAGTTTGATAACTTCGTAGAAGGTAAGTCGAACCAATTAGGTAAGGCTGCGGCGTTACAAGTGGCTGAAAATCCGGGTGGTGCTTATAACCCACTATTTTTATATGGCGGAACAGGTCTAGGTAAGACTCACTTGTTGCACGCTGTCGGTAACGGGATCATTAAAAATAATCCGAATGCCAAAGTGGTTTACATGCATTCCGAGCGTTTTGTTCAGGACATGGTTAAAGCGCTGCAAAACAACGCGATCGAAGAATTTAAACGTTATTACCGTAGCGTCGATGCCTTATTTATCGATGATATTCAATTTTTTGCCAATAAAGACAGATCCCAAGAAGAATTCTTCCATACCTTCAATGCGTTGCTTGAAGGAAATCACCAAATTATTTTGACTTCAGATCGTTATCCAAAAGAGATCGACGGTGTTGAAGACAGATTGAAATCGCGTTTCGGTTGGGGTTTAACTGTGGCCATTGAGCCACCAGAGTTAGAGACCCGCGTAGCGATCTTGATGCGTAAAGCTCAAGAGAGCGGCATTAACTTGCCCGATGAAGTGGCTTTCTTTATTGCTAAGCGTTTACGTTCAAACGTACGCGAGCTAGAAGGGGCATTAAACCGCGTTATCGCCAACGCTAACTTCACGGGTCGGCCAATTACTATTGATTTTGTTCGTGAAGCCTTACGTGACCTCTTGGCACTTCAAGAAAAATTAGTCACTATAGACAATATTCAGAAAACCGTAGCTGAATACTACAAGATCAAGATGGCTGATATGTTGTCTAAGCGTCGTTCACGCAGTGTTGCGCGCCCAAGGCAAGTGGCAATGGCGTTATCCAAAGAATTAACTAACCAAAGCTTGCCGGAAATTGGTGATGCTTTTGGTGGTCGAGATCACACCACAGTGTTGCATGCCTGTCGTAAGATTGCTCAGCTACGGGAAGAGAGCCACGACATTAAAGAAGATTATGCTAATTTGATTAGAACCTTATCTTCTTAAAACAAGGAATTTGGACACGATGAAATTCTCAATTGATAGGGATGCCCTATTAAAGCCGTTGCAATTGGTGTGTGGTGCGGTAGAAAGACGCCATAACTTGCCCATTTTGTCTAACCTCCTTGTAGAAGTAAGTGGTCACTCACTTAAGCTGACTGGTACAGATTTAGAAGTCGAACTCGTGGGCCAAGCTGTGGTTCACGGTGATATCGAAGAAGGTCGTACTACGGTTCCGGCGAAGAAACTGCTCGATATTGTTAAGTCTTTGCCAGAACAAAGCGAACTGAAAGTCGAACAACAAGATAATAAATGGTTGCTGCGTTCAGGCCGTAGCCGTTTTTCCTTAGCGACTTTGCCCGCAGAAGAATACCCTAACGTTGAAGCCTTCCAAGCTGAGATTGAATTTAGCTTGAAGCAGGGCGTGTTGAAGTCGATTATCGACTCGACGCAGTTTTCGATGGCTAACCAAGATGTACGCTATTACCTCAACGGATTATTGTTTGAAACTGAAGGTAATGTGTTGCGTGCGATAGCGACCGACGGTCATCGTTTAGCCTTAAGTCATCGTACGATTGAAGCACAATTACCGGAAAAACAAGTCATTGTGCCCCGTAAAGGCGTAATTGAAATGGCGCGCTTATTGGAGTCTGACGATCTCGATATCACTATTGCTATTGGTGATAATGCTATTCGTGCCACCACGGCTAACACAGTATTTACCAGTAAATTAGTCGATGGTCGCTTCCCTGATTATCGCCGTGTATTGCCAAAGGGCGGTGATAAAATTGTGATTGCGAGTCGTAATCACTTGAAGCAAGCGCTGACGCGGGCTTCTATTTTATCCAATGAAAAATTCCGTGGTGTGCGTATTCAACTCGAAAATGGTCTGCTCAAGATCACCGCTAATAATCCTGAACAGGAAGAAGCGGAAGAAATCATTGATGTGGAATACAATAATCAGGCCCTAGAAATTGGTTTTAACGTCAGTTACTTACTGGACGTGCTCAACAACCTTAAGTCCGATGATGTGCGTATCACACTCATTGATGGTAACTCCAGCGCCCTAATCGAAAACCATTTGGAAGAAGATTCCATGTATGTGGTTATGCCGATGCGCTTATAAACCATCGATTTTTACGTTACCCGTGTCTGTACCTCTGTCTTTGATGTCTATGCCGCTTAACGGCGGCACAGTGTTTAATGCACAGCATTGGCCATTCCTTCACTCATTTACCGATAGTCTTAGCCTGTGGCAGCGATTGAGTTGCTCGTTAAGTGCTATGAATCCTTGCCTACGCCGTTTACGCGGCTTAATGAGTAATGCATGAGCCTGACCCGTCTCAATATCGAAGCGTTTCGCAACATTCAGTCCGCACAGTTAATCCCAGCACCTGGGATTAACTTGATTTATGGTCAAAATGGCAGCGGAAAAACCAGTATTTTAGAAGCCATTTATTTCCTCGGTATGGGGCGCTCGTTTCGCAGTCATTTATCCCAACGAGTGATTAATCACGATGACGATAAATTAACGCTATTTGCGACTTTAAATTTAGCGCGCGGTGACAGTAAAATTGGTTTACGCCGATTTCGCAATGGTGAGACGGAAGTGAAAATCGACGGCGAAAAAGTCAAACGTCTGTCGACCTTAGCCGAAGCTTTACCTATTCAAGTGATCACACCTGAAAGCTTTTCTTTACTGTTTGAAGGCCCAAAATCCCGTCGACAATTTATCGATTGGGGCGCATTTCATGCTGACCCACAGTTTTATGGCGCTTGGACGAATGTTCGTCGCGTTCTTAAACAAAGAAATCAATTGCTTAGGAACGGTTCAGCTTACAGTCATATTCAATTTTGGGACCAAGAGTTTGTGCGCTATGCCGAGCAGGTCACCGAAATACGAAACCATTATGTAGACTCGTTAAATGAGCTACTTAAGGGTATAATCGGGGAGTTTTTACCGAGTGTAGATGTGAAGGTTTCATTTACGCGCGGCTGGGATAGTAAAACGGATTTTGCAGAACTACTCGAAAACCAATATTCCAGAGATTTGGCCACAGGTCATACCGTCAGCGGTCCCCATAAAGCTGACCTTAGACTTCGTGTAGGCACTTTGCCGGCGCAGGATGCCCTGTCCCGTGGTCAATTGAAATTATTAGTCTGTGCACTGCGTATTGCACAGGGAAAGTTGCTCAAACAACAAATAGATAAAAACAGTATTTATCTTGTGGACGATCTTCCGTCCGAGTTGGATGCACAGCATAGGCAGCTATTGCTTAAGCAGTTAACGGATACCGGAGCACAAGTTTTTGTGACCGCCATTGATCCTGCTGCAATAGTCGATTCGTTACACACGCCTCCCAGTAGGATGTTTCATGTGGAACAGGGACGTGTAACGGTAATTGAATAACCATTGAGAGAATAATATGTCAGAGAATAGTTACGATTCTTCGAGTATTAAGGTCCTTAAGGGCCTTGATGCAGTACGTAAGAGACCTGGGATGTATATTGGTGACACCGACGACGGTACGGGTCTACATCATATGGTGTTCGAAGTAGTCGATAACTCTATCGATGAAGCCTTAGCCGGCCACTGTAGCGATATTACGATTACTATCCATGTAGATGGTTCGGTTTCTGTTAAGGATGACGGCCGTGGTATTCCGGTATCTATCCATGAGGAAGAAGGCGTATCGGCGGCAGAAGTTATTATGACGGTATTGCATGCCGGCGGTAAGTTCGACGATAACTCCTATAAAGTGTCTGGCGGTCTCCACGGCGTGGGTGTATCGGTTGTAAACGCTTTATCTAAAAAGCTGCAAATGACCATTCGTCGTGCTGGCAAAGTATACGAGCAGTTTTATACTCACGGTGTGCCTGATGCGCCGATCAAAGAGATTGGTGATGCAACCAAAACCGGTACTGAAATCCGTTTTTGGCCAAGTGAAGATACCTTCAGCGATGTTGAGTTTCACTTTGAAATTCTGGCAAAGCGCGTGCGTGAACTGTCTTTCCTTAACTCAGGCGTGGGTATTCGTCTGGTTGATGAACGTGACAACAAGAATGAATTCTTCAAATACGAAGGCGGTATTAGCGCATTCGTCGATTACCTGAACCGTAACAAAACCCCAGTCAACAAAGATGTATTCCACTTTATGCAAGAGCGTGAAGATGGCATTACCGTTGAAGTGGCTATGCAGTGGAATGACGGTTATCAGGAAAATATTTTCTGTTTTACCAACAACATCCCACAGCGTGATGGTGGTACTCACTTAGTCGGTTTCCGTAGTGCGTTGACACGTAACCTCAACAGCTACATGGAAAACGAAGGCTATAACAAGAAAGGCAAAACCAGCGCGACTGGCGACGATGCCCGCGAAGGCTTGACTGCCGTTATCTCTGTTAAAGTGCCAGATCCAAAGTTCAGCTCGCAAACCAAAGACAAACTGGTTTCTAGTGAAGTGAAAACCGCGGTTGAACAAACCATGGGTGAGAAGCTGAACGATTATCTGCTGGAAAACCCAGCTGATGCGAAGTTGATCGTCGGTAAGATTGTCGATGCTGCCCGTGCCCGTGAAGCGGCGCGTAAAGCTCGTGAAATGACCCGTCGTAAAGGCGCACTCGATTTAGGTGGTTTGCCAGGTAAGCTGGCCGATTGCCAAGAAAAAGATCCTGGTCTTTCAGAAATTTACATAGTGGAAGGTGACTCTGCTGGCGGTAGTGCTAAGCAGGGACGTAACCGTAAGAACCAAGCGATTTTGCCACTGAAAGGTAAAATTCTAAACGTTGAGAAGGCCCGCTTCGATAAGATGTTGTCTTCTCAAGAAGTGGCCACACTGATCACGGCACTTGGCTGTGGTATTGGTCGCGACGAATATAACCCAGATAAAACCCGTTATCACAACATCATCATCATGACGGATGCTGACGTCGACGGCTCGCACATTCGTACTTTGCTGTTGACCTTCTTCTTCCGTCAAATGCCTGAATTGATTGAACGTGGTTATGTGTATATTGCTCAACCGCCTTTATTTAAAGTGAAAAAGGGCAAGCAAGAACAGTATTTGAAAGATGAGCCAGCATTGACTCAATACCTCACGACTCAAGCATTGGATGGCACTGTTGTGTATCCAACGCAAGGTGCGATTGGTATGTCAGGTGAGCCGTTAGAGCGTTTAGTGACTCAGTATCGTGAAGTGGAAGCCATTGTTGCTCGTTTAGAGCAGCGCTATCCAACGCACATTACTAACCGTATGCTTTACCATCCAATGATCACCAATGAGATGTTGGCCGATGAAGGCAAGATGAAAGAGTGGATCGATGCCTTTATCAATGAGCTGGTGGAAATGGAAAACAGCGGCGTACTGTATTCTGCTGAGCCGATTCTCGATCCTGAGCGTAAAGTGTATCTGCCTAAGATCACCATTCGTAAACACGGTATCGATACTAACTATCTGTTTACTTATGACTTCTTCCAATCAAGCGATTATCAACGTATCGGCAAGTTAGGTGCGGCGTTAGATGGCATGATTGAAGAAGGCGGCTATGTACAACGCGGCGATCGTGTTAAAGAAGTCGGCAGCTTCCTTGAAGCGCTAGATTGGACGATTTCTGAAGCCAAACGCGGCTTATACATTCAACGTTATAAAGGATTGGGTGAGATGAACCCTGAGCAATTGTGGGAAACTACAATGGATCCTGAATCACGCCGTATGTTGCAAGTCACGATTGATGATGCCGTGGGTGCCGATCAGTTGTTCACTTGTTTGATGGGTGATCAAGTTGAACCTCGTCGTGAGTTCATCGAAGCGAACGCATTGAACGTGGCTAACTTAGACGTTTAATGCTCGATGTATAATATTAGACGTGTAATGCGTGTTAAGTGACTCGCGTTAGTACGTGAATGATTAAGGGAAAGCCAAGGCTTTCCCTTTTTTATCTCTATGATTTATCTCTTTATCGATCAATACCCGCTTCATCCGCTGCAACAATTTCAGTCTCTGCTTTAGCCGCATTAATCCACGCCTGCATTTCCGGACAGCTGATCACATGCTGCATATAGGCACGGCTTGCCTGCGAGACTTCAATATCGTAGGTAAGAAAACGCATAACCACAGGGGCAAACATCATGTCGGCAATCGACCATTGGCCAAATAACCAAGTACCTTCCGCATGAGATGGGGCGAACTCGGCCATTTGTGCTGACCAAATCGCATCGATGCGCTCAATGTCTTTGCGGACCGCATCAGTGAGCTCAACATAACGGCTCGCGCATATGTTCATTGGTAGAGCGTTACGCACGGCATTAAAGCCAGAATGCATTTCACTGGCAATCGATCTAGCCTTGGCTTTTTGTTTAGGATCTTGCGGCCATGCACTACCGGCAAGATAGGTGTCGTTGAGGTATTCGCAAATCGAGAGTGAATCCCATACCGTTATATCGCCATCGACTAATGTCGGTACTTTTAACGTCGGCGAAATGGCTTTGAGTTGCTGATAAAAGCTGTCGGTATCGAGTTGCAGCAATACTTCGTTGAACTGCACGCCAGATTTCGCGGCCATTAACCAAGCCCGCAGTGACCAGCTAGAGTAGTTTTTATTGCCAATATATAGATCCATTTTTTGTCCTTGAGTGAAATGCCGAGTGTTTCTGCAAAGCTACTATATGGGCTCATTTCACCTATGACTAATGAATTAAATCTAGCTTCTTGATTTCTATATACCTAGTTGAGACTGCGTTGTAAGCGATAGAAGTAGTCATGCCATTCTGCTTGCGCCGTTGCGGCTTGTTCATCGTCGACTAATTCGAATTTAACTGTTTGCCCTGGGCGAGTTTGGGCAAGCTTCCAAAGATCGGCTTCAATAATCACGGCTATTTGAGGATGACTGCTGGTGGTCTGCGCATCGGCAAGTAACACGAGTGGTTGCCCTGAAGCGGAGACTTGAACCACTCCGGGCGTGACTGTGTGTGATTGCACAGGGAATGGCTTCGCCAATGTTAACGTATCACCTTTGAGTATTGCACTCGCACGATCACTTTCAGCTGAAAGTTGCCACTGTGTTTGCCAGAATGTTTGCTGAGATTTCAACGAGAAGGCTTGAGTGTGCTTGGTCGGGAGTGCGCGAATATGCCCATCCCAACTTTTTTGAATTGCACCGACTTGCCTTCTTAGTGGATGAGCTGAACCTAAGGTCAGGCGATCGCCCGCTTCTAATGCGCGGCCATGAAATCCACCGATACCTGAGGTTAAATCGGTAGCGGCTGAATTCATCACTAGCGGAACTTTAACGCCGCCATCAACGGCAATATAAGCACGCATGCCTTTATTTCCCCCTCTAAGACTGAGTTTTTGCCCTGCCTTAATGGAGTAACGCCAGCCGCAAACTATAGGCTTATTGTCTATACGAGCATCGAAATCGGCACCGGTTAAGGCAATCCAAGCGTCGCGTTTAAACAAAAAAATCGATTGGCCGAAGGTCAATTCTAATACGGGTGTGTTATCTGGGTTTGATAATAGGCGGTTTGCTAAACACAGGGCAGGTCTATCTAAGGCGCCAGCTTGGGTTACACCTAAATGTCGGTATCCCATGCGTCCGAGATCTTGAACTGTGGTTAGTGCACCCGCTTTTATTACCTCGATCATCAAATATTCCGTCGTTAGCTGGCGAGTATGTCGTGAATGACTTAAAGGGAGACGAAATACGTATCACTTTATGAAGGGTGGACATATTGTCAGCTAAATGATGCCAGAATGTAAGTTTTTTGAGGTTTCAAGTTGTAACCAAGATTGTCTTTATAAAGGCAGCAATAGCGGGATTGTAGACGTCAGAAATGAATTGAATATGTTACACTTAAGCAAGCCATTAGCATGTCTGCAACGTGTTTATATATAGCTTTAGCGGATCAAAATGGATTTATTATGGGCAATATTTAACTGACTTTTTAACAATTATTTATAATGACAGGTTGATGCTTCTTGATTAAATCACTTTTTAATAAGCTCTTTAATATTCGCGATACAGCGACGGTTGAGAGACCCAAAAGTTTTTCAACCACTGACTTAGGTAAGTCGCTGGAACCTGCGCGAAAGCCAGCTAAATCTCTCGAAGACATTAGTGTGGTATCAGTGGATTTAGCCGCACTCTTTTATAGTTTGTTGTTTCCGACACGGGTTAAGGACACTGGCGGTGTAGCTAATAATCTTGAACGTCGAGTCATGGCGGAGATAGAGCAGGCCTTAGCATCGCCACAAGTGATCGCCGAAAAAGTGCTAAAGCTGCCGTCAAAGGTATTGGAGCTAGATCGTAAGCTGGCCGATCCTCAGTTTGATATTAAGGATCTATTAGCGCTTATTGAGCGAGATCCTTTACTGAGTATTGAGGTACTTAAGCTATGTAATTCCCCTGCGTTTAAACGTAGCGATAGGGATATCACCAGTTTGCAGCAGGCTTTGGTACAGCTTGGTCGTGAACAGTTGAGAAAGTTTGTCACCACTTGCCTAGTGCGTGAAATGTTGGATATCAAGCCAATTTATTTTCGTCGTTTTGGGGCTGAAATTTGGCGCCACTCGATGCAGGTCGCCTTTCTCGCCAGTGAGTTAAGCGACGAAGATCAAGATACGGCTTTTTTATTGGGTTTACTGCATGATGTCGGCAAGCTAGCCATTTTCAAAATGCTACTCGATGCGTTTGTGCAGGCGGAGCCGGGAGAGCAGCCTAATTCTGGGTTATTTAGACAAGTGATGACGACGAAATCGTTAACCTTAAGTTCATTGCTCGCTAAGCATTGGCAGCTACCCAATACCTTTGAAACAGAATTAGACAAGCTCGCCAGTGTGAACTCGCGCCCGCAAGCTGGGCTCGCCGCTGTGGTATGGCGGGCGAATGTGATCAGCGAGATTTCTATGCTGCATCAAGCAGGGCAATTATCTCCTGAAATACTGGCGAATTTACTGCAGCAAGTTAACTTAGATCAAACTCAATTTGATGGCTTACATCAAAAACTGACGCAGTTCTGATTGGGCAGCTTATGAAATCAGGGCAATAAAAAACGCGCTATTTAGCGCGTTTTTTATAAATCGATAATTTTAGTATCATTATTGCAGTAGTGATATATCCGCGACGTGCAGGAACTGCTCACGTAGATTATTCAACAATGCTAAACGATTGTTTTTCAAAGCTTCATCATCGGCCATTACCATCACATCTTCGAAGAACTGATCCACGCTTTCACGTAGGCCAGCTAACAAGGTTAAGGCTTGTTGGTAATCGGCATTGGCAAACAAAGGTGCCAGCAGTGGTTGCAGCTCGTTCAACTTGGCCGCTAATGCTTGCTCTGCGGCTTCAGTTAACAGACTCGCATTGATCGTTGTCGGTAAAGCACCTTCAACCTTAGCCAGAATGTTGGATACACGTTTGTTCGCTGCCGCAAGTGCACTAGAAGCTTCTAGGCTTCTAAAGTGTGATACCGCATTGATACGGCTATCAAAATCAGCTGGGCGTGTTGGGCGACGTGCTAGCACTGCTAAGATCACATCAACACCAATGCCTTTATCTTGATACCAAGCGCGGAAGCGTGCCATTAAGAACTCTAACACTTCATCGCTTGCATTGACGTTGCTTAAGTTAGTGCCATGCAGTGCTTGTGCTTTAGCGATAAGATCAACTAAATCAAGTGGTAGCTTGTTTTCTACTATGATACGTAGCACGCCAATTGCTGCGCGGCGTAGGGCAAAGGGATCGGCTGCACCTTTAGGAGCTTGGCCAATACCAAAGATGCCGACTAAAGTATCGAGTTTATCTGCTAATGCAACTGCGCAAGATACACCTGCACTTGGCACAGTGTCACCAGAAAACTTAGGCTTGTATTGCTCTTCCATCGCAACTGCAACGGCTTCGGTTTCACCATCGAGGCGGGCGTAATGCATGCCCATAGTGCCTTGAGTATCGGTAAATTCCATCACCATATTGGTCATCAAATCGGTTTTAGATAACAAACCTGCACGGGCTGCATCAACCGCATTCGCGCCAGTTTGCTCGGCAATAAAGGCGGCTAGGGCAGAGATACGATTTACTTTGTCTTTTAATGTACCCAGCTGCTGTTGGAACAATACTGTTTCTAAGCTAGGTAAACGTGATTCCAGCGTATGTTTTTTATCAGTATTAAAGAAGAATTCGGCGTCGGCAAGACGTGGACGCACAACTTTCTCGTTACCAGAGATAATTTGCGCAGGATCTTTAGATTCTATGTTGGTCACAAAGATAAAGTTTGGCAGTAACTTGCCCGCGTCATCAAAGACTGGGAAGTATTTTTGATCGCCCTTCATGGTGTAGACCAAAGCTTCAGACGGTACGGCTAGGAATTTTTCTTCGAAGCTGGCGGTCAATACCACTGGCCATTCGACCAAAGAGGCGACTTCTTCAAGTAGGCTATCTTCGATATCGGCTGTACCACCAATCTTAGCGGCGGCTTTTTCGGCATCGGCTTTGATCAATGCTTTACGGCTTTCGTAATCAGCGATGACTTTGCCTTTTTCTTTCAGGTCGGCAAGGTAGTGATCAGCATGGGCTAATTCAAACTGCTTGAGTCCCATAAAGCGGTGACCGCGAACAGTGCGTGCCGATTTGATACCCAGCAATTCACCTTCAATCAACTCACTGCCTAACAACATAGTGGCTGTGTGCACAGGGCGAATAAATTGGGTTTTATTATTGCCCCAACGCATTGGCTTAGGAATGGGCAATTTATCGAGTGCACGTTGAGCCATAGCAGCGATCAAACTTTTGGTTTCGACGCCTTCAACTTTGGCGTTATGGACTAACCATTCGCCTTTATCTGTAACTAAACGTACGGCTTGTTCAACAGTAATACCATTACCACGTGCCCAACCTTCGGCGGCTTTAGTCGGTTTGCCTTCAGCATCGAATGCTGAACTCACTGCTGGGCCGCGTTTTTCAACCACTTTGTCAGCTTGTGCAAGGGCAAGTTCAGTGACGTTAATTGCCAGACGACGTGGCGCTGCGTACCAAACGGCTGAGCTGAACGCTAAATCGGCTTTGGTGAGTTCTTCAGTAAAGTTAGCTAAAAAGGATTCAGCCAGTTTACGCAGTGACTTAGGTGGTAATTCTTCCGTGCCTAACTCTATGAGTAAGTTTTCAAAATTCATGTTTTTACCTCTACTTACACATTGGGAAGCCAAGCGCTTCGCGTGCCTGATAATAAGATTCAGCGACCGCTTTCGCCATAGTACGAACGCGTAAGATGTAGCGTTGGCGCTCGGTAACTGAAATGGCATGGCGGGCATCGAGCAGGTTGAAGGCGTGTGAGGCTTTCATCACTTGCTCGTAGGCGGGCAGAGGTAAAGGTTTTTCTAGCGACAATAAATGCTGACACATTTTTTCGCATTGATCGAACAGGGTGAACATAAAATCCACATCGGCGTGTTCGAAGTTATAGGTCGATTGCTCGACTTCGTTTTGATGGAACACATCGCCATAGGTGATTAGGCCTAGTGGACCATCGGTCCATACGAGATCATAAACGCTATTAACGCCTTGGATATACATGGCCAGACGCTCTAGGCCATAGGTGATTTCACCTGTGACTGGGCTGCATTCGATGCCGCCGACCTGTTGGAAGTAAGTAAACTGAGTCACTTCCATGCCATTAAGCCAGACTTCCCAGCCTAAGCCCCAAGCACCTAGTGTTGGTGATTCCCAGTTATCTTCCACAAAGCGGATATCGTGGATTTGAGTATCAATACCCAGTGCTTGCAGTGAGCCTAAATACAGCTCCTGAATATTGTCAGGCGAAGGTTTTAACACGACTTGGAACTGGTAGTAGTGCTGCAGGCGGTTAGGGTTTTCACCGTAACGACCATCCGTAGGGCGGCGCGATGGCTGCACATAGGCACTGCTCATAGGTTCAGGTCCTAAAGAACGTAGGAAAGTTTGTGGGTGGAATGTACCAGCGCCGACTTCCATATCTAGAGGTTGAACAATTGCACAGCCTTGCTGTGCCCAATATTCCTGCAGGGTGAGAATGAAACCCTGAAATGTTTTTACGTCGTGTTTTGTCGTCATGTCTACTTGTCTACTGCCGTCAGCCTGAATAGAAAATGGGTTCGATTATACCTTGTAGATATCTGCTTATGTAGGTTATTTTTTACCTTCTTAATTAAAACAATAAGGTTATATACCATGGAAGAGATCCGCTGTGGCTGGGTAAGTGATGATCCCTTGTATCGTGAGTATCACGACAAAGTGTGGGGGCGACCTGTTTATGATCCAAAAGAGCTGTTTGCTAAGTTGTGTTTAGATGGTCAACAGGCCGGATTATCTTGGATAACTATCCTGAAGAAGCAACAAAACTATGAACAGGCCTTTGCTAATTTTGAACCTGAGATTATTGCGACTTTCGATGAGGCGAAAGTGGAGGAGCTCATGCTGAATCCCGGTATAGTGCGCAATCGCTTGAAGGTGAACTCTATCATCAAAAATGCTAAAGGTTATTTAGCCTATACTGCCGATGGGAAGGATTTCTCTGCATTTTTATGGAGTTTTGTGGGGGGCAAACCTATGGTCAATCAGATTATGTCAATGTCACAAGTACCTGCACAAACGCCAGAATCAGAAGCTATGTCAAAGGCCTTAAAGAAACTCGGATTTAATTTCGTCGGCCCAACAATTTGTTATGCCTTTATGCAGGCAGTGGGCATGGTGAATGATCATCTGGTCGAGTGTATTGCCTATCAGGCCTGTGTTGATTCCGGTCATGCGCATAACCACAAGTAACATTAATCGCTGAACTTACTGATGCTGAAGTAGGGCTTGTTGGACTTGCGTGATATTTGAAGCCAGAGAAAAAAGCATGTTCCACGTGGAACATGCTTTTTGTATTTTGGAGGTACTATGCTAATTAAAGCTTAGATACTTTAAGAAAAACCATTCTAACCCTGAATTAGCGTTTATATTTTCTCAAAGAAAAACGGCTTACGCTGTTGTTTATCCCCATTCAGTTCATTCATAGTCTCTGCATCAAATAACTTACCATTGACCATAGTATGAGTGACTTTGTCGGTGACTCGAATGTCGGCTAATGGATCACCATCAATAACGATCAAGTCTGCGAGCTTACCTTCTTTGATAGAACCAAGTTGCTGTTCCATGCCAAAGGTCATCGCTGGATTAATGGTGGCCGTTTTCAACACTTCCATATTGCTCATGCCGCCTTGGGCAAACATCCACATTTCCCAATGTGCCGCTAAACCTTCACGCTGACCGTGGGCGCCAATATTTGGGTGAACCCCTAACTTATTGAGCTCGTTAGCAACCTTAGCAACATTGAAATGATTGTAGTGGCTCTCTGGAGCATGGGGGCGTCGCATTGATCTTGCTTGCAAAATATCGGCTGGCACATACATGGATAGGCGTGGATGGGTCCACACATCGGTTTTATCATACCAGTAGTTTTCACCAGAAATACCACCATAGGCGACTACTAAGGTTGGGGTGTAACCAACTTGAGTCTGGCTCCAAAACTGTTTGATATCGTTATAGATTGAACCAACGGGGAGCGAGTGCTCAATCGTAGTATGGCCATCGGCGACCATGCTTAAATTATGTTGCAGCAAACTGCCACCTTCTGGGACAACCATCATTTCAAGTTCACGCGCTGCGGCTATGACCTGTTGCCTCTGATTGCGGCGCGGTTGGTTATAACTTTTTACGCTAAAGGCACCGACTTTTTTCAGGCGTTCTAGGTGGAACTTGGCATCATCTAGTGAGTCTATGTGCGATGTGTAGCCAGGCGCATTCGCGCCATAGAGTATGGTGCCAGTGGAGAATATTCGTGGGCCAACAATATTGCCTGCTTTTTGTTGCTCAGATGCGGCAAAGATTTCTGTGGTGTCATTCGATGGATCGTGAATCGTGGTGACACCCAAGGATAAACCGGAATACAGCGCCCAGTTCTGTTGTGGCACAATTTCATCATCTGCTTGCGGTCCATGGGCGTGGGCATCGAATAGACCGGGCATAATGGATTTGCCCTTGATGTCAATGATCTGCGCATCCTTAGGAATCGCAACATTGGCATCACCTACGGCGACAATATGATTGTCTTTAACTATGACCACGCCGTTCTCAATCACTTGGTCATTTTCCATGGTAATCACTTTTCCACCGACGAAGGCGATTGTTCCACGTGGAACATCGGCCTTTTGGGTAAAGCCTAAATCGATAATGCTTGGTTGTGCCTTTTCATCTTTGTCGCGATATTGAGTGTCAACCTTGGCTTGGTACAACTCGGGGCCAAGAGTCCAATATAGTTGGTCGCTTTTACTGTTCCAACTGATACTTTCGCCCGCACGGGCACTCAATTGGCTTACGGGCAGATTGCTGGCATTGGGGCCAATCTCAACTGTCTCGCCGTGTTTAGCAAAAGGTGTTACCCAAACCTTGAATCGTTCAGCAAAGGCGAGTTGCTCACCATCGGGTGAAACCCTAAATTCAGTTGCATGTTTGCTGCTGTAATGAACCCGTTTATCGAAGCCGTCTAAGTTGATGGATGATAACTGCGGCGTTTCATCTTCGCTGCTATTCATAAAAAAGACGCGATCGGCATTAGCACCGAATTGAGCTTGATAGCCATCGGCACTGATCTTGCTATTTTGTTTACCTTTAATATCGACTTTATATAGCCCGGGCTCCTGCGACCAAGTTCTTGGTGTGAGGTTACCGCCTTGAGTTTTACGATACACTACGAGTTCACCATTGGGTGAAAAGGTGGGTTCGACATACTTTCCTGGCTCAGATGTTAGCTGCTTAGGTTTGCCACCTTTGGCGCTGATCACTTGCACTGTGCCTTGGTCTTGGTCATTCCACGTGGTGAAAACAATATTTTTACCATCGCGGGACCATTGTGGATAAAGTTCTGCAATATTTTTGTCTAGCTCAGTCAAGCGTGACATTCTGCCATCGGGTAAGGATTTTAACCAAATTTTCCCCAGTGCTTCGAAGGCGACTTTGCTACCATCCGGTGAGACCTGCGCCATACGTAGCATTTTTACATCGAAAACGTCTTTATCTATATCTTGCTTAAAGCGCACCGAGGGCTGTACGGCTAACTCAGTTTTTACACTAAAAAGAATGTCTGTGAGTGTTTTATTGGCAACATTCAGACGATTAATTTTTCCCTTAGCCCAGAAGAAAATATCCTTGTTATCTTGTGTCCATGCCATTGTTGGATAGACGCCATGAATGGCCCAAGTCTCCTGCATATCACGGTCAAGTTCGCCAAACAGCTTAGTTGTTTCTCCCGACTTAAGGTCGAGTAGGTAGAGTGATGACTGGAAATCATCGCGCTTAATATAGGCGAGCTTAGTGCCGTCTGGGCTCGGCGTTGGCCGAATCGCTCCACCCGTGCCTTCGATTAATACTTCAATCTCACCAGTTTGAGTATCGTAGCGTTTTATTTTGTAGATACCGTTGACCGAATCCTTTGAGTAATGGAATGTTTTACCCGGCGTGTCATCCTGACTAAAGTAGATATAGCGACCATCGGGTGAATACGCGGGTTCGCCTAAATCTTTCTGATCATTTGGGCGTTCAGTTAGTTTGACGCCTTCGCCGCCCGCTACGTGGTATAGCCACACTTCACCCGCACCTAAACTGCGGCTGGCGGTAAAATGCTTACGTGCAACAAGATACTGAGAGTCAGGGCTCCAAGCTGGACTGTTTAGCAACCTGAATGTTTCTTGGGTGACAGTTCGTGGATTGCTACCATCGGCATCCATGATCCAAATGTTATCACCACCATCGCCATCCGAGGTAAATGCGATGTGTTTGCCATCTGGGCTATAGACGGGCTGCATCTGCCAAGCAATGCCTTGGGCTAATGGCTTAGCTTCACCGCCGGTTACTGGGATTTGGTAAATGTCGCCGAGCAAGTCGAAGACAATATGCTTGCCATCTGGACTGACACTAAGGTTCATCCAAGTGCCTTCATTAACATCAATTTTGACTTGCTCTAAGGGAGCATTTGCTGGAGCGTTAACATTCCATTCGGCCTCCTTCGTTTCTGCTGCGTTAACGGCGAGGGTATTCATACCTAGAGCGAGGGCGATATAAAGCGGGGTAAGTTTAGATTTCAACATGTCACTTCCTGTTATCGTTCTTATGGACTGCTTTAGTGGTATTAATTTTAAGATGAAATTTTGTTAATACTTAGTCTAGTTATCGCATAAATAGGGAAGAAGGAAAACGTAAATACTGTTTCAATTGATGACCGAGCGAAGGATAAGTCATGGCGATATGGATAAGAGAGTTGGCATAGCAGAAATAGAACCAAGTTACTTGGTTCTATTTACAGAGGAGTATGGAGAATTAATTAAGAGAGCCGAGTAGCTGGGAATAAAATTAGTTTGGATTAACCAGAGTGATCTCATCGCCTAAGTGGATCATGGCATCATTCAATACTCGGCAGGTTACACCGCCTCGCCAATCTGGCGTGAGCGCGGCTTCTAAACCGGCATGTGCTATTTCCATTTTTTTACAGGGGTCGGTCTCACCCGTTATTTCAAGTCGCAACTCACCGATCTGTAAATGTTTACCAACATCGGCACTGCTAAATACGAGATCATCAACGAGCAGATTTGCTCTGCGAGTCGTCCAAGGTAAATCTGCCTCGATACTATGGCAGGCCTGTTGCCACTGAAGTTTGGAAAGCACAGTGACTTGGCGTTTGCCTGGGCGACCAAACACATCTTTCTCTACGCCACTGAGTTGGGTGACATTGGCACAGAGAACTTCATTCATTGGGCCGCGTTTTACAGTTTTATAGGCAATCGCCAGCAGTTTTGGCATAGTTTCTCACATCCGTTGTTTTATGATTAAGTCGTTAACGATACGACTTAAAGTCCTTTTTTGATCAAATATTGATATGGCGTTTGCGTGGTTTCACTGGCAATTAAGGTGTGATCCATAAACTCACAAAAGCTTGGAATATCGCGCGTCGTCGCAGGGTCATCGGCTATGATCAGCAGTGTCTCGCCGGCAGCCATTTGTCTTACTGTTTTACGCACCATCATTACAGGCTCTGGGCAGCGTAAACCAAGTGCATCGAGTCTATGCTGTGCGGTTGAGAAAGCGTCGTTCATATTACCTCTACTGAACGGTTAAGCAGAATTAGCTAATGTTACTCCAGCCCCCATGATAAACCAAGTTGGCGGTTTCAATTTGTGATCTGGTTTTATTGATATGTTCTATCAATACGAATGTTAGATATTTAATGTTCCACGTGGAACATGATGACGAATGGGTTTAAAAATTACTCGACGGCTTTATCAACGCTTTGAGATTGAGAGATTGAATGGACATCTGCGGTACTATTCTCAGGTGCTAAATCATTTGCTGCCGCCATAGTTTGTTGTTGCTGTTTGGATGCACGTTTGTAGCTATACATTCGCTGATCGGCTTTATGAATTAAGCTATTGGCTTCTTCGTACTCATAGGGTCCAGTATCAATAATGCCAAAGCTTAAGGAAATATTGTTTAAACTGAGTTTTATTTTTTGATTGAATCGAGTGATGAAATTATCCCGAGCTTGTTCTTCACGGCAGTTAGGCATAATGATACAGAACTCATCTCCACCATATCGAAAGCAATGATCCTCGGCCCGAGTGATTTCTTTAATCGCTTTTGCTACAGCGCGCAGTACTTCATCCCCAGATCTATGGCCTTGGGTGTCGTTGAATGACTTAAAATCATCTACGTCTAAGTAGATCACGCTGACGGGTTCGGCACGCCTTTGAGCGGCCCTGAGTATGCGCGTTGCCGTTTCTTGTAAATGCCTAACGTTGAGCAGGCCTGTTAAGGGATCGGTTTGCGACAGTTCTTCAAGCTGCTGGGTGCGCTCTTTGACTTTGCTTTCCATGCTTTGGGCATATTTTTCGGCTTTATCCTTAGCGTTCTCAATTTCGGATACTAAGCTGCGAATATAAGTATCGAATACTAACGTGACATCAAACAGCACCAGTTTATCAATCGCGACACGGATACATTCGCCTTGATGTGTATCTTGCACTGAACAGTTGATCACGGCGTAGATAAGCTCTTTTAGTGTGTGTACCGCAGACAGGTAAAGCTTAGGCTCAACACCAATGCGTTTATGGACCAACCCAATCCGCAGGCGATTGTTTACGTACTCAAGATCATAAACACCATTAAATAAATCGAGCACATATCTTCTCTGTGCGGTACGTAAGCGGGCAAGGGTGTCTGAGTCTCCGATCAGCAGCGCAATTTCTGACACGCTGGTTTGTAAGCCATAAAAGTCATCGACGATTTTATCTATGTTTTCTTCAATGATGGGCTTAAAGGATTGCAGGGCCTTTACGTCCGCCCCAGTAAAAGAGAAGAGCGCCTTACGAGACTCGATCTCCAGCTCAGTGATCCGCATTTGTTCGAAAAGGGTCTGTTCCGTTTGTAGCATCAGGCATTCCTCTTGTAAAACAACGAATTGCATCCTTGCACTACACTGCCTAGATTTGGCTGATGATTGCTTGCCTGTTGTCGTCCACAATAGCCAGTGATGCCCTTGTAGTTAAGTTGATAACGGACTGATTTTCAAATGAACAGCAGAAGAAATGAGAAATATTAATATTTACGCTGGCAGAAAATTTGGCATAAAAAAGCCGGAACAAGTTCCGGCTTTGAAATTATTCGAGTAACGATTTAAACGCGTTCGAATACAGTGGCGATACCTTGGCCTAAACCAATACACATGGTCGCTAACCCTAAGGTCGCGTCTTTGTCTTCCATTAAGTTGATCAGCGTCGTAGAGATACGAGCGCCTGAACAACCCAGTGGGTGACCTAGTGCAATTGCGCCGCCGTTGAGGTTGATTTTGTCATCAACCACATCTGCTAAGCCTAAATCTTTCACACAAGGTAAAGACTGAGCAGCAAACGCTTCGTTAAGTTCAATCACATCTAAATCGGCCACTGTGATACCGGCACGAGCCAGTGCTTTTTGCGTGGCTGGCACTGGGCCGTAACCCATGATAGCCGCGTCACAACCTGCAACCGCCATAGAGCGAATTCGTGCACGAATCGGCAAGCCAAGTGCGCGCGCTTTAGATTCTTCCATGATTAACATGGCTGAAGCGCCATCAGACAGTGCAGAAGAAGTACCCGCAGTGACAGTACCGTTGACTGGATCAAATACCGGACGCAGTGCTGCTAGAGATTCCATAGTCGTTTCTGGGCGGATCACTTCGTCTTGCAGTACTTTAATTAAGGCACCGTTAGCATCGTGACCTTCAATGCCATAGATTTCCTTGGCAAAACGGCCTTCAATCGTCGCAGCATAAGCACGTTGATGAGAACGTACTGCAAAAGCATCTTGCTGTTCACGGGTAATACCGTGCAGTTTACCCAGCATTTCAGCCGTTAACCCCATCATGCCAGAGGCTTTTGCCACGTTATTAGCAAGACCTGGGTGGAAGTCGACACCATGGCTCATAGGCACATGGCCCATGTGTTCTACGCCACCAATAATAAAGGTGTCGCCCATGCCTGTCATAATCGCACGCGCCGCTTGATGGATAGCATCCATTGATGAACCACATAGGCGGTTAACCGTCACAGCGCCAGCGGTCTTTGGAATGCCGGCTAATAGCGATGCATTACGGGCAATATTGAAGCCTTGTTCTAGGGTTTGTTGCACACAACCCCAAATCACATCTTCAATGGTGTTTGGGTCGAGCTGCGGGTTGCGCAGTAATAGACCTTTCATCAATTCGGCAGACAGAGTTTCTGCACGCACATTACGAAATACGCCAGCCTTAGAGCGGCCCATAGGAGTACGAATACAGTCTACGATAACAGCTTGTTTCATGATTAAATTCCTTTCCCGCTAATTAGGCTTGGTAGTAGCTACCGTTGTTGGCTGCTAATGTACGCATGGCATCTGTCACTTGATACAGACCGCCCAGGTGAGCGTATTTGTCTGCTAAGGCCACAAAGTTTGCGACGCCCATAGTATCCAAGTAACGGAACACGCCGCCTCTGAATGGTGGGAAACCTAAGCCATAAACCAGGCCCATATCTGCTTCGGCGGGCGATGCGACAATACCTTCTTCTAAACAGCGCACGGTTTCGATGATCATAGGGATCATAGTGCGAGCGATAATCTCGTCGGCTTCAAAGACTTTTAATTCGCCAAAGGCAGCTTTCAATAGGCCGTAGCTCGTAGGATCGACATCTTTCTTCGGTTTACCACGGCTATCGACTGAATAGACATAGAAACCTTTACC
This sequence comes from Shewanella sp. SM74, assembly GCF_025653725.1. Taxonomy (NCBI): domain Bacteria; kingdom Pseudomonadati; phylum Pseudomonadota; class Gammaproteobacteria; order Alteromonadales; family Shewanellaceae; genus Shewanella; species Shewanella sp. SM74. Next base: position 62,790 of record NZ_JAKKRZ010000016.1, read on the forward strand.
ATTTTTCTGGCCAAGACGTTTGTTCTCAAACATCACATCAATCGCATCAGTGCCTGATTTACCCATTCGATCAGGGAAACCTTCAGCCATAACGGCTTGGGCGTGATGACCTGTGTCTAAACCCACTACGTCGAGTAGGTAAGCTGGGCCCATTGGCCAGCCGAATTGTTTTTCCATCACTTTATCGATTGCAGCAAAGTCGCCACCTTCGGCAAGTAAGCCGTTAAAGCCTGCAAAGTAAGGGAAGAGTACGCGGTTAACGAAGAAGCCTGGGCAATCGTTTACCACGATTGGCGTTTTGCCCATTTTGCTGGCGTAAGCCACAACAGAGGCGATGGTTTCTTCAGAGCTGTGCTCACCACGGATAACTTCGACCAACGGCATTTTGTGCACTGGGTTGAAGAAATGCATACCGCAGAAACGCTCAGGTTTCTTCATGCTATTAGCGAGCAAGTTGATTGAAATCGTTGAGGTGTTTGACGCGATAATTGCATCTTCACTCACATAGCCTTCAACTTCGGCTAAAACCTGTGCTTTAATTTTTGGATGTTCAACAACGGCTTCAACGACGACATCACTGTGTTTGAGCGCAGCATAATCTAATGAAGGCGTGATGTTGTTCAGCACTTTGGCCATTTTTTCTGGCGTTGAACGACCACGAGCAACTTGGGCAGACAGCAGTTTGGCGGCTTCATTGAGGCCTAAATCTAATGCTGGCTGGGCAATGTCTTTCATGACAATCGGTGTGCCTTTGCTGGCGCTTTGGTAGGCGATACCGCCGCCCATAATGCCAGCACCTAATACGGCAGCATTTTTCACTTCTTTGGCTAATTTACCCGCTTTTTTCGCTTTGCCTTTAACGAATTGATCATTAAGGAAGATACCGATAAGCGCTTTAGCAACGTCAGTTTTAGCCAGTTTGATAAAGGCTTGATGCTCGATTTGCAGTGCTTCGGTGCGGTCTTTAGTCGATGCTTGCTCAATCACGCTTACTGCGGCCATTGGTGCTGGGTAGTGTTTACCCGCAACAGCAAACACCATGCCTTTAGCAGTGGTGAATGACATCATAGCTTCGAGTTTTGGCAGCGTTAGGGCAGACAGCTTGCGGTTACGACGCGCTTGCCAATCTAACTTTTCAGCAACAGCATCTTTGAGCATTTGAATCGCAGCCGCTTCTAATGCTTCTGGCGCAACCACAGCATCCACAGCACCGACTTTCAGTGCATCTTCAGCGCGTTGGTCGTTACCTGTGGTGATCCATTCAAGTGCGTTATCTGCACCAATCACACGTGGCAGACGAACTGTGCCGCCAAAGCCTGGGATGATGCCGAGTTTAGTTTCAGGTAAACCGATTTTGGCTGTGGTATCTGCGATACGAAAATCCGTTGCCAGAATGGTTTCACAGCCGCCACCTAAGGCAAAGCCTTTGATTGCAGATGCTGTTGGGAAAGGTAAGTCTTCGAGTTTGTTGAAGACAGCGTTGGCTTGTTCAACCCAAGAGAGCAGTACGGCGTCATCTTGTGCGAATAGGCCTAAAAATTCGGTAATGTCGGCACCCACAATAAAGGTATCTTTACTTGAGGTCAGCACTAACGCTTTGATATTGGAATTTTGCTTGATGCTGTCTAATGCGGCATCGAGCGAAGCGAGGGTTTCTCTGTCGAATTTGTTCACCGAACCGGGTGCGTTAAAGCACAGCTTGGCAATATTATCCTCGAGTAACTCAACTTGAATTGTAGGACTTTGGTAGATCATTGCTTGCTTCCTTTTGGCTTAAAAGTGATACCCACCATTATGTGTTGGTGCTAGTACGACTCTCTATCTCACAGCAGCTTCGGCCATCATTTGACCAGTTGTGTGCCAGTGTGCTTCGAAATTCGATAAATTACAACACCCAATTTAAACGACTGTTTAATTTCTTGTCGGCTAGAGTGATTTTTCACCTTTGTGATACACTGCACAGAGTGTAGAACACCTAGAGTGCGTTAAATCACTTTGCGGATAAATAGGTCTTTGCGGCTGTTTTCCTTAGACGTTTAAACGCTGTAGCCATGCTAGGGTTGAATAGAATTATTAAAAATAATCATGATGTTATCGCTTTAATGTTCTTTATTCAGCAGCCATTTATTTTAGATTGAGTGACAGTTTAACGTTTTGATTGAATCTGTTGTTCATGATCAGATTAAGATTATGTGGGCAAATTTGGCTCATAATATTAACTTTTATTCATTGCAGGAGATGACAAATGGATCAGTTGGCTCATCACTATCGTGCCCATATTGCCGAGTTAAACCGCCGAGTCGCAGAGATTTTGTCTCGAGAAGCCTTGTCTGGTTTAGTGATCCATTCGGGTCAGCCGCATCGGATGTTTTTGGATGATATCAATTATCCCTTTAAAGCAAACCCGCACTTCAAGGCATGGTTGCCAGTGTTAGATAATCCGAATTGTTGGTTAGTCGTCAATGGTCGCGATAAGCCGCAGCTGATTTTTTATCGTCCTGTGGATTTTTGGCACAAAGTATCCGATGTGCCGGATATGTTCTGGACCGAGCATTTTGATATTAAGCTGTTAACTAAGGCCGATAAGGTCGCTGAGCTGTTACCTAAAGACACAGTTAATTGGGCTTATTTGGGTGAGCATTTAGATGTAGCCGAAGTGCTGGGTTTTACCAGTCGCAATCCCGATGCTGTGATGAGCTATTTGCATTACCACAGAACCACTAAAACTGAATATGAGCTGGAATGTATGCGCCGCGCCAACCAAATTGCGGTGCAGGGACATTTGGCGGCTAAAAATGCGTTTTATAACGGTGCGAATGAGTTCGAGATCCAACAGCATTATTTATCTGCCGTGGGCCAGAGCGAAAATGAAGTGCCCTACGGCAATATTATCGCTCTTAATCAAAATGCGGCGATTTTGCATTACACCGCGCTCGAGCATCAAAGCCCTGCGAAACGTTTGTCTTTTCTTATCGATGCGGGCGCGAGCTACTTTGGTTATGCGTCTGATATCACTAGAACCTATGCATTCGAGAAGAATCGTTTCGATGAGTTGATCGCTGCGATGAATAAGGCGCAGCTGGAGCTTATCGACATGATGCGCCCCGGCGTGCGTTATCCTGATTTGCACTTAGCGACTCACGCTAAAGTCGCGCAAATGCTATTGGATTTTGATTTAGCCACGGGGGATGCCCAAGGTTTGGTTGATCAAGGCATTACCAGTGCTTTCTTCCCCCATGGTTTAGGCCATATGTTAGGTTTACAAGTACATGACGTGGGTGGCTTCTCCCACGATGAGCGCGGTACCCATATCGCGGCGCCCGAGGCCCATCCATTCCTACGTTGCACCCGCATTTTAGCGCCAAACCAAGTGCTGACTATGGAACCTGGGTTATACATCATAGATACTTTGCTCAATGAGCTTAAACAAGATAGTCGTGGCCAACAGATCAATTGGCAAACGGTTGATGAGTTAAGGCCTTTTGGCGGTATTCGTATCGAAGATAACGTCATAGTGCATCAAGATAGAAACGAGAACATGACCCGTGAGCTCGGCTTAGCCGATTGATGTTTGAAAATAGATTAGGGCGAATTCGTGCTCGAAAGTTATAACGTTCCCTGTGATGAAATCGTCATTGAAGAAGAGATAAAGCATAGTCGCTTTATCTCTTTTCTCTTTCATTGCGATAGTGTCGATAAATTAAAGTTAGTACTTACTGACATAAAGCGTGACTATCCCGGCGCAAGCCACTATTGCTCAGCTTTTGTTGCTGGCGCACCGGATGATAGCGTCTTGATTGGTTCGAGTGATGACGGTGAGCCCGCTGGCAGTGCAGGCCGCCCTATGTTAGCTGTGTTGCAAGGGGCACATATTGGCGAAGTTGGCGCTGTTGTCGTGCGTTACTATGGCGGTACTAAGCTAGGCGTAGGTGGACTCGTTCGGGCTTATACGTCGGGCTTAAGGCAAGGCTTGATTCAATTACCGACGCAACTCAAACAGTTACGGTATCCCGCCAAGTTGCATTGTGATTATGCGCAGCTGCGCGATGTCGAGCATCTATTACAGCAAGTGGATGCCGTGATCATTGATAAGCAATTTGCCACAGCGGTCGATATTGTGTTTGAGATAGGGCGAGAGCAACAGGCATGGCTTTGTGAGTCGCTGGCGACACTGAGTCAAGGAAGTTTGAGGCCCGAGTTTGAGCTGTGATGCCTGCGTAAATTATGCCAAAATAGCCCAAATGCTGAAAATACCTTTACAGCCAATGGAATAATTGAACTCGCGTAATGCAATATAAAACCATAATTAGAATCATAGGCCTGCTGATTGGTTTATTTTCAATCACTATGCTGCCACCAGCACTGATCGCTGTTTGGTATAACGATGGCGGCGGCACGGCGTTTATGCAGGCATTTTTTGTTAGCCTATTTATTGGTTTTTGGCTCTGGTATCCGAACCGCCACTGCAAAGAGGAATTGCGTACGCGAGAGGGCTTCCTGATTGTCGTGCTGTTCTGGACTGTACTGGGTTCTATTGGTGCCTTGCCGTTTATCTTTTCGAGTCAGCCAGACTTAAGCTGGACAGACAGCTTCTTTGAATCTTTTTCTGCGTTAACCACCACCGGAGCCACTGTCATTGTCGGGCTCGATTTCCTACCTAAGGCCATTTTGTTTTACCGCCATATGCTGCAATGGCTTGGCGGCATGGGGATTATTGTGCTCGCAGTGGCTATTTTACCTGTGCTCGGTGTGGGAGGAATGCAGCTTTATCGCGCAGAAATTCCGGGGCCAGTGAAAGACAGTAAGATGACCCCGCGGATAGCCGAAACCGCGAAAGCACTGTGGTATATCTATTTACTGCTAACGATTTCCTGCGCGACGGCTTATTGGTGGGCGGGCATGAGTATTTTTGACGCCATTTGTCATTCATTTTCGACCATTGCCATCGGAGGTTTTTCGACCCACGATGCCAGTATGGGCTATTTCGATAGTCCTACTATTAATCTTATTTGTGTGTTCTTTTTAATTGTTTCTGCGGTTAACTTTAGCGTGCATTTTGCGGCATTTTCACGACGTGGGATTAACGTTAGAGTCTATTTTAAAGATGCTGAATTTAAGATGCTGGTGGCGATTCAACTTATTCTCACCGCGATTTGTTTCTTCACGCTTTATCGTTCTGGTATTTATGATTCGCCAGAAGAAACCTTAGATCATGCTTTATTTCAGGCTGTCTCAGTTGCCACTACGGCTGGATTTGGCACTGATAGCTTCCATCTGTGGCCATTATTTTTACCCATACTATTAATGTTTTCGAGTTTTATCGGTGGTTGTGGTGGCTCAACTGCGGGTGGGATTAAGGTCATTCGAGTAATTTTACTGCTGCTACAGGGTTCACGTGAATTGAAACGACTTGTTCACCCTAAGGCAATGTTTTCGATTAGGATTGGCTCTAAAGCCTTACCCGACCGTGTGGTTGATGCTGTTTGGGGATTCTTTTCTGCCTATGCGCTGGTGTTTGTGATTTGTATGCTTGCACTCATGGCGATGGGATTAGATGATATTACGGCTTTTAGTGCCACGGCGGCATGCTTAAACAACTTAGGCCCAGGTTTAGGTGAGGTAGCGAGCAATTATGCCAGTATTGGTGATGGAGCAAAGTGGGTATTGGTCGTGGCTATGCTGTTTGGTCGCCTCGAAGTATTTACCTTACTGATTTTGTTTACGCCAACTTTTTGGAAGAATTAATCATGCAGACGTTAATAATCTATTCGACGATTGATGGCCAAACATTGGCAATTTGCCAAAAAATGAAGACGATTGCTGAACAGGCGGGAGAGCAGGTTTCGCTCGCCACATTAGAGCAGGCGGAAGCGTTGAGCCTAGTGGATTTTGATAAAGTGCTGATTGGTGCCAGTATTCGTTATGGTAAGCATAGACCAGAGCTTTATCAGTATGTGAATCGCCACCATGCAGTGCTAGATACTAAGATTAATGGTTTTTTTACCGTTAACGTAGTGGCGCGCAAACCCTTAAAAAATACGCCTGAAACCAATCCTTATATGCAAAAGTTTCTCAAGCTTTCACTGTGGCAACCCCAGCTGTTAGAAGTGTTTGCAGGCAAGATTGATTACCCTAAATACGGTTTCTTCGACCGGACCATGATACGTTTTATCATGTGGTTGACTAAAGGGCCAACGGATATTACAGGTACTTTTGAGTTTACCGATTGGGCAAAAGTCGATGCCTTCGGTAACCGTTTTAGCCGACATTAAAAACCATTAAGCCCTAATCACTTGCAAGAGGTTAGGGCTTAAATTTAGGCTAATTTTGCAGTGTTAGGCCGCGCAGTAGCGGCTATGCAGAATCGAAATCACTTGGGTGACTTGCTCGTTCTTGAGTTTATAGTAAACAATCTGCGAGCTCTTACGGGTATCCACGAGATCTTCTGCGCGTAATACGGCTAAATGCTGGGATAGGGCCGACTGGCTTAATGGCACTGTGGCGTTGAGCTCGGTTACGCTCAACTCTTTGTCTAGTAATAGACATAAAATCATTAGGCGATAAGGGTTCGCTATGGCCTTGAGCCATTTAGCCGCACTTTCCGCATTAGTTACCATTGCATCTACATCTATATCATTTTGCATAAGGTCACTCACTTTATCGCTTTTTATTAGATAATTCTAATTGAACACATGTGTTTACGCAATCATACTGCTCGGCAATGCAGATCTCAATTTTTGCATCTCAGAATATGAGATACGACTGATTTGTGATCCTATCAGAGGTTTATTTAACGTAACCTTGCCACAATGGTGGTATTACTCAGTGGATCGGGAATTGCCTATGACACGCGTCCTCGTACTTTATTTTACCCGTGGTGGCCATACGGCCAAGATTGCCAGTGCAATTGCCGAGCAATTAAGATTTCGTGACGCTAAGGTTGACCTCATCGATATCAACAGTGCTGCCGCAACTTGTATTAATTGGCCTGATTATGATGTCGTTGCCTTAGGTGCCTGCGTGCTCTATGGCACCTATGATAAGAGCGTTTTTCAATTTATTGAGCAGCATGCACAGGCTCTGGGCGCATTGCCAAACAGTTTTTTCTGCGTCAATGTTGTGGCGAGAAATCCTGAAAAACGTATCCCTGCAAATAATAAATATCTGCAAAAGTTCATTGCGTTATCGCCATGGACGCCTGCTGATCTTAAAATTATTGCGGGCAAAGTGGATTATCCTTCATGGCCTTGGTATGACAGATTGGCGATTCAGTTGATTATGAAGATGACTAAGGGTCCAACTGATCCTAAGTCAGTTATCGATTATACCGACTGGGCAGATGTGAAAGTTTATGCTGATCATCTATTGGAATTAGTCGACGTTACCGCTATTTAGGACGGGTCAGGCTTAATAAAAAGGCGCTTAACAAGTTAAGCGCCTTTTTAGTATTTAAGCTCTACTGAATTAGTACTTCCAGAAACTCGGGTGGAACAACACCGCCACGGTTAAGATTTCTAAACGACCGAGGAGCATGCCGAGTGACAACGCCCATTTAGCGACATCGGGTAGCGTTGAGAAGTTACCTACAGGTCCAATAATCGGGCCTAAACCAGGGCCCACGTTAGTGACTGCCGTAATCGCGCCCGTGAAACTGGTCATAGGATCGAGACCCGTGAGCACTAAAATCACTGACAAGCCTACAATCACCATCACAAACAGCAGTACGAAAGTGATCAGAGAGCGCACGATATCATCACTGATGATGCGGTTGTTGTAACGTTCCCTAAAGATACCGTTTGGATGACATTGCTGTTTCAATTGCTCGCGCATAATGGCCCCAGCAATTTGAAAACGGAAGATCTTAATCCCGCCCGAAGTTGAACCAGAGCAACTACCGACAAACATTAAAAACAGGAAGGCGATATTGGCAAAGGCGCCCCAAGCACCGTAGTCCGTTAAGCCATAACCTGTAGTGGTGACTACCGATACCACGTTAAAGCTGGATAAACGCAGTGCATCTAGAAGCTCAATGTCGCGGGTTTGCCACAGCCAGAAGCCAATAGAACAAGATACAAATGTGAGGAAAAATAAGAAGCCTTTGACCTGAGCATCGTTCCAAATCCGTAGATCCCTTTGCTGTATGGTTTGTACAAACATGAGCAGTGGCAAGCCACCTGCTGCCATAAAGAAAATCCCAACCCAGTGTGCAGAGTTGGAGAACGCCGCCATTGAGCTATCTGAGGTCGAGTAGCCACCAGTCGAGAGGGTGGTCATTGCATGATTGATGGCCTGAAACCAAGTCATTCCCGCCAGATGATAGGCAACACAGCAGATACTCGTTAGTAAAATATATATAAAGAATAAATACTTAGCCATGCTTTGGGTGCGAGGCACTGCTTTATCGCTCCAATCGGATGATTCAGTGCGGAATAGCCGCATCCCGCCGACGTTTAAGAAGGGCAGAATCGCCACCGCCATTACGATAAAACCAATCCCACCTAGCCATTGCAATAAAGAGCGCCAGATTAAGATACTGTGATCCATAGTATCCAACCCTGAGAGTACAGTAGAACCTGTGGTCGTGATGCCGGACATGGTTTCAAAGAAGGCGTCGGTATAACCAATACCGTGATAAAGGGTAAATGGCATGGCCGCGAATAGGCTTACGATCAACCACGTTAGGCTGGTTAGCAGGAACATATCGCGGATATTGAGGTTAATGCTTTTGCTCTGGCCATTGTGTAAACACAGGCTTGAGCTAATGCCTGTGACTAATGCTGACACCATAAAAGAGCCCACGGTTTCCTCACCTTTGTATGCGGCGAGGAGCAGAGGGATCAGCATGAAAGCTGTCAGCATGGACAAAAACAGCCCTAAAATAAACAATAGCGGTCTAAAGTTCAGCATAAGTTGGCTTACTAAGGTTCTTAGAAGAAGAAAGCACTTGGTTGGAAAAGCTTCTCGACTTCGCCGACAAACTTTTTATTCACTAAGAACAAGATCACGTGATCTCCTTGCTCTATCACGGTTTTGTCGTGGGCCATCAGCACTTCATCATTGCGGACAATGGCACCAATCGTTGTCCCCGGTGGCAACTTAATATCACCAATGGCTTTGCCAACGACTTTAGAAGTGCTGGCATCTCCGTGGGCAATGGCTTCAATTGCTTCGGCCGCCCCACGACGTAGAGAGTAAACGTTACAGATATCACCCTGACGAATATGAGTTAATAGTGCCGAAATCGTCGCTTGTTGTGGTGAGATAGCAATATCGATGTTGGCTTCTTGCACTATATCCACATAGGCTTCGCGTTGAATAAGCACCATGACCTTTTTCGCGCCCATACGTTTTGCTAGCAGGGCGGACATAATATTGGCTTCGTCGTCATTGGTGACCGCAATAAATACGTCGGTTTGGTCTATGTGTTCTTCGAGCAGTAATTCTTGATCTGAGGCATCACCGCAGAACACTGTGGTATTTTCCAGCTGCTCCGATAAGGCTTCTGCACGTTCTAATTTATGCTCAATCAGTTTGACCGAGTGGGTGCGCTCAAGGCGTTTTGCTAAACCTAGGCCTATGTTACCGCCACCGGCGATCATAATGTTGCGGTAGGAGTTATCGAGCTTTTGCATTTCGCTCATGACAGCACGAATGTGGCGACTGTCTGCAACGAAGAAGACTTCATCATCGGCTTCGATAATGGTCGTTCCGCGAGGCATAATAGCGCGGCCTTGGCGGAAAATCGCCGCGACCCGGGTATCAATATTGGGCATGTGTTCGCGAAGTGCCGCTAATGCATTCCCCACCAGTGGGCCGCCGTAATAGGCTCGAACAGCCACTAGGCTCAAGCGGCCTTCAGCAAATTCAAGCACTTGCAATGCGCCTGGATATTCTACGAGTCGCTGGATGTAAGCGGTCACTAACTGTTCAGGGGCGATTAATTCATCGATCACGAAGCCGCCACGGGGACGACCATCGCTATTTTTGGTTTCACTGTCGATAAAGAGTTTATCGCGCATCGCCAAATACGGTTCTGAGCGGATACGGGCAATTTTAGTCGGCGTACCAAAAAGGGTATAGGCAATCTGGCAGGCAGCCATATTGCATTCATCACTATTGGTTACGGCGATAAGCATGTCGGCATCTTCTGCGCCCGCTTCTCTGAGCACATCAGGGTGAGCGGCATGGCCCGCTACGACGCGAAGGTCATATTTATCTTGCAGGGCGCGTAATCTGGATTTGTCATAATCGACAATGGTGATGTCATTGTTCTCACCCACCAAATTTTCGGCCAAGGTTCCCCCAACTTGACCCGCACCTAATATGATAATTTTCATGGCCTTGCTTACTTCCTAATCAGTCGCTTTCAATAAACGGGCATAATAAAACCCATCCATATTGTCTTGTCCTGGCGTGATTTGCCAACCTATATCCTGTGGCGAATTTTGCTGGGCAAGTGTGTCTAGCTTAGCATCTACCGTTCTATCTAAAAACGCACTGATCTGGTCGCGGTTTTCCTGCGGTAAAATCGAACAAGTGGCATAAAGAAGCGTTCCACCGGGTTTTAGCCACTTCCAGCAATGATCGAGAATTTGCTGTTGTAGTTCAGCCAACTCTTCGATGTCATGGTTTTTTCGCAACCATTTAATATCGGGATGGCGGCGGATCACTCCTGTGGCTGAGCAAGGCGCGTCCAGTAAGATACGATCAAATTGTCCGCCTTGCCACCATGAGTCTATGTTGGCCGCATCACCATGGATAAGCTCCGCTTTTAATGATAAGCGGTCAAGGTTCTGTTGCACACGCTCAAGGCGTTTGGCATCAAAATCAACAGCGACTAATTTGATACTCGGCTCAAGTTCGAGTAAGTGACAACTTTTGCCACCGGGTGCCGCGCAGGCATCGAGTATTAATTCATTCGCTTGCGGGGCTAGTAAGGTAGCCGCCCATTGTGCCGCGCCATCTTGCACTGATGCTGCACCTTCATGAAAGTGTGGCAGTGTGGCGACATCCTTTGGATGCGCTAGGAGAATGGCATCGGCACTGCTGCCTTCGCTCGCTTCAATGTCGAGTTCGGCTAAGGCAGCAAGGTATTCGGCACGGCTCTGGGATAAGCGATTGTTACGCAGCCACATGGGCGGGCGTTCATGGTTTTGTTGAATGATGTCTTGCCACTGCTCGGGATAGGCTTCTTTTAAGCGCTTAATTAACCAAGCGGGTGTGTTATAGCTTAAGGTATCTGATCCAGTACTTAGCGGCGATAGCTGGCGCTGAATATTGCGCAGTACACCATTAACCACTTTGACCATGCCTTCAAATTTTAATTGGCGACAGGCTTCGGCGGTTTCTGAAATTGCGGCGTGGCTTGGAATACGAGTGAAGTACAGTTGATAGCAACCTACGATCAGGAGCTGGTGGATAATCCTTTGCTTACCTTTGAGTGGTTTCGCTAGGCATTCACTGATGCGTTTTTCTATTTGCGGCAGAGTGCGCATCACGCCATAGCAGATCTCGGCAAGTAGGGCTTTATCTTTGCCGCTGGCAAGATGTTTTTGTTGATCAGGCAATGCCACTGACAGTGACACGCCTTTTTCTAATACTTCGAAGATGGCTTTCGCAGCTAGCGCGCGCAAGTTCATGATTATTGTGCCTCGTTTGCGAGGCGAGTATTCGGGCTAAACCATTCACCTCGAGCATTGAGAATATCGGCAACATTGAGTGGCTTTTTCCCCGGAAGCTGCATACTCAGCAGGGTTAACACACCATCAGCGGTGGCAACGTCTATGCCTTTTTTGCTGGCGCTGATAATAGTACCTGGAGCGGCTGTGCTGGTGGTTTCGCTGACTTGAGTTTGCCACACTTTTATAGTGTTACCTTGGTGCTCAAAGTAACTCACAGGCCAAGGATTAAAGGCGCGGACTTCTTGCCATAACTGTTTAGCGGATTTATTCCAGTCGAGTCTGGCTTCTTCTTTGCTGAGTTTTTCTGCGTAGTTCGCTAAGGCTTCATCTTGTTTTTCAGCGGCTAAGGTGCCATTTGCCAAACCTTCGAGGGCTTGCAATAGGGCAACGGGACCTTGTTCTGCCAGTTTCTCGTAAAGGCTGGCTGACGTGTCGTTATCTTCGATCGGCAGAGTGGTTTTAAGCAGCATGTCACCAGTATCTAAACCCACATCCATCTGCATAACGGTTACGCCAGTTTCTTTGTCGCCGGCCCAAAGTGCGCGTTGGATCGGTGCGGCACCACGCCAGCGTGGCAAAATAGAACCATGAACGTTAATACAACCTAAACGCGGTGTATCTAACACGACTTTTGGCAAGATCAGGCCGTAGGCGACGACCACCATGATATCGGCGTTGAGTGCGGCAAGTTCTTGTTGCGCGGGTTCTTTACGTAATGAGCCGGGTTGAAACACTGGAATACTATTGGCGATAGCGAGTTCTTTTACTGGGCTGGCGGTCAGTTTCTTGCCGCGGCCAGCGGGTCTATCGGGCTGAGTGTAAACGCCAATCACATTGTGGTGTGAGTTCAACAGTGCTTGTAAGTGGCGAGCGGCAAAATCCGGTGTTCCGGCAAAGATGATGTTGAGTGGTTTCAAATCTGATCCTATGCTTCTTTGGCGTCCAATCGGGCCGCTTTTTCAAGTTTTTGTTTGATCCGCTGACGTTTTAGCGGCGACAAATAATCGACAAACAATTTGCCTTTGAGGTGATCCATTTCGTGTTGAATACAAATGGCAAATAACTCATCGGCCTCAACTATAAATTCGTTACCGTGTCTGTCTAAGGCTTTTACCGTGACAAATTCGGCGCGATCGACTTTGGCGTAAATCCCCGGAACCGACAGGCAACCTTCTTCATTGCAGAAGTCACCGCTGCTGGCGATAATTTCGGGGTTGATAAACACTTTGGGTCGTTCGACTTCATCTTGTAAGTCCATGACAATAAGTTGTTTATGGTAATCAACTTGGGTCGCGGCCAGACCGATACCTTTTTCTTGATACATGGTTTCGAACATATCATCAATTTGAGTCTGCAGCTCGGCATTAAACTCTTTGATGGGTGTGGCTTGTGTTCGTAATCTTTCGTCAGGGAATTGTAATACTTTTAATAGTGTCATACATAAACTCTTAACAAGTCTGTCAAATCTCTGCCAGTTAGTTATACTGACTGATGCTAATGAGTTAATTTTAATCTTTAGTGCCTACCAATAACAGTAAAAGCTCAAACTAAGAGTTAAACAACATGGAAATACCCATGAAACGGTTAATTTTACTCGCGTTAATGACATTCAATTGCACGTTTGTTGCCGCAGATACCCTGACGCTTAAGGCGGGGCATCCTGAGTCATATGTAGTGAAAAAGGGCGATACTCTTTGGGATATCTCCGCCGCGTTTCTGAATGACCCATGGAAATGGCCGAGTCTTTGGGATGTAAACCCACAGATTGCTAACCCCCACCTTATTTACCCTGGCGATCAACTCACTCTGGTATTTATTGATGGTCAGCCCCGCCTTGTGCGTAATGGTGCTACTGTCGATAGTGCTAAACCCCATGTAAAAAAGAGTCCAGAGGGACGTGTCATTGCTAAGAGTAATGCTATTCCAGCCGTTGATTTAGCCTTGATTGAACAATATTTAGTGCAGAATCGGGTCGTCGAGACTCACTGGCTTACTGAGCAACCTATGGTGCTGGCAGGTGAAAGTCCATCGCGTCACCATATTGTGGGTGATGTGATTTATATTGATGCTGAACTGCCAATAAACCAAAAATATGGTATTTACGAACGTGGTCGCGAGTTTTTCAATAAAGAGTCAGGCGAAGCGTTAGGACAAGAAGCCATTTTGTCGTCTACTGGGCAAGTGATTGAGTCTGGTAAGGTTTCAAAAATTAAGTTGCTAACGAGCTTTCGCGAAACTAAAGCAGGCTTCAGAGTATTGCCGATGGAAAGTGATTCCTTGATGTCAGCTTACTTTACTCCTAAACCTGCGGAATTAAAGATACCAGCTTTAGTGTTAGCAACAGAATCAAATTTGCGTGAAGCGGGTAAGTTGAATGTCGTGTACTTAGATAAAGGCACTCAGGATGGCGTCGAGCCTGGGGTGGTATTTTCTATTTACCGTGATGGTGAGGTTATTGTTATCAACAATGATGGTATGCCGGTTCCTGCAATTGAACGTACTGCCTATGATAACCTAATGGCGTCAGTCTCTTCGGATCGTGCAGTTAAGATGCCGGATGTTTATCATGGTAAGTTGTTAGTGTTTAAAGTGTTTGATAAGGCGAGCTTAGGTTTGATTGTCTCCACCGAGCGGCCTGTTCGTGTCGACGATAAGTTAATCGCCCCAGAATCTTTAGCCTTAAGAGGTCTATAATCTCTGAAAATTTGGTCGATTGGTTAGTTGTTTGTGCTGTATCTGGGCTAGGACCCGCTCGGATCCAACAATTATTAACGCACATGGAAGTGGACGACCTCAGACAAAGATTAGAGCATGAGAGACAAGCGCTACCTTTATCTGATCATCTGCTCCATAGCCTTGTTATTGATTATCAAAAAGTGGATGTCGCCCTCGAATGGCAACAGCAAGCCGCCGATCATCATCTGCTTTGTTTCTCTGATCCGCTTTATCCACCATTATTAAAACAACTCTCAGATCCGCCCGCCGTCCTGTTCGTTAAAGGTTGCTTAGAGGCGTTAGCCCTTCCTTATCTTGCGATTGTTGGCAGTCGTAATGCTTCTCCAGGCGGATTGCAGGTCGCTTATCAACTGGCTGCTGAGATGTCCTCAATGGGATTTGGTATCTGTAGTGGCATGGCGATGGGGATTGATGGGGCGGCCCATAAAGCCTGTGTTGACCATCAAGGGCGCACAATTGCCGTACTAGGAACGGGCATAGAGATCATTTATCCACGAAAACATCGACAGCTTTATCATGATATTCAGCGGCAAGGCTGTATACTTAGCGAGTTTTGGCCTGATGCTGGTCCCTTTGCGGGTAATTTTCCGAAACGAAATCGCATTATTAGCGGTCTATCTTTAGGTACTCTTGTGGTTGAAGCCTGTCGCAAAAGCGGCTCTTTAATCACTGCTAGGTTGGCGATGGAACAAGGGCGTGAGGTGTTTGCCGTTCCGGGCTCAATCTTAGGTGGTTACCATCAAGGCTGTCATGATTTATTACGTGATGGAGCAAAGCTTGTGGAAACCGCTGCCGATATAGTGGAAGAGTTGGCAAGTTTAACCGCTTTCCACCTTGAAGAATTGAAGTTATGCCACCATATACAGCAAGGCGAGATTTGTAATTTGCCATTTTCGTCTCTGTTAGCTAGTGTAGGTTATGAAACTACATCAATTGATGCAGTCGTTGAACATAGTGGAAAAACGATAGATCTGGTGTTAGAACAAATGCTTGAACTTGAGTTGCAAGGTTGGGTAATAGCAGTACCCGGTGGTTACGTCAGAGTAAAGAGGAGCTAGCCATGTTTGATATCCTCATGTATCTATTTGAAAACTATGTTCACAGTGAAGTTGAACTACTAGTTGATGAAGACGAGTTAACCAAGGAACTCACTCGTGCCGGATTTCATCAATCCGAGATTTTAAAAGCGTTAACTTGGTTAGAGCGCTTAGCTGAATTACAAGAAGGGGATAAACCTTATCTTTGTAATCACGATCAGCATTCGTTTCGTATCTATACGAAGGACGAAATGGACAAGCTGGATGTAGAATCCCGCGGTTTCTTGTTGTTTTTAGAGCAAGTTAAAGTGCTGAATGTCGAAACCCGTGAAATGGTGATCGATAGAGTGATGGAGTTGGATGAACCAACCCTGATTTTAGAAGATCTCAAATGGGTTATCTTAATGGTGCTGTTTAATGCTCCTGGCCATGAGTCCGCTTATGAGCAAATGGAAGATTTGATCTTCGAACAGCCCGAAGGCCGACTGCATTCTTAATTGTTGTGAAAGATGAATTATGAGAGAAAGGAGGCTAAGACCTCCTTTTTTGATGTTTTAAGATTTTGTTTTTTATAGTTTTTTAAAGAAACATTGCCACATATTGTCCGCGGTGTTGTTTTTGGCAGCCAAAAGCCCACTTTGATGTGGGCTTTTTGTTTTGGTTTTACTGCTGGTTATCGCTGAGCTGGGCTAGCTTCTGTGCGGCTCAGCTCTACTTGTGGCTTGGATATTCTGCTCATTTGCAGGTTTATCCCTTCACGGCGAATGCGTGGTGGTACTACGGTGCGCTGGATTTCTTCAATACTAACGAATATGTGACCACATTCGTCGTTATTGCAGCGGTAGGTTTTCTCACGGGTGAGTGGCGTGATAGCGCGAGTTCGGCGCTGTAGTGCGCGGCTGTCGCAATGTGGGCAGGTCATGCCTGCACCGCAACCCATTACACAGCCTCTTTATGGATGTTGGTTTTATATGGTTTATGCGAGGTCATGGTTAACTCCTTATTGTCACTGCGTACAACCATTCTAAAGGGTGGCTATAGGGTTATATACACAACATATTGTGTGTAGCTGCAAAATTTTTACCTTCCGCTGTGGCCAACATAGTTATTGACGTCTGTGCTCGATACATTTGGCGGTTAATCTTCCCCATCTTCGCCAGCGGTCACCTCAGCCACTTCACTATTTTTTACTTCTAGCTCTATCCCTGTGGTGTAACCCGTGTCGGTGATGTTGTGCTCAACGCGGGTGAGTAGCCAGTCACTGTTATCGATTTGCGGTTTAAAACCACTGACGTTAACTGGCAGCTCAGGGAATAGCTCCGGTCGCCCCATGGCTAAGGTGATGGTGAAGGTGGCCACGCCGCGTTGCAGTTTGTCCCACATGGCACGCGCTGCGCGCTCGGCGTTCTGCTTGTTGGCGTAGATATGCCGCAGGGTTTTGACGTTGTCGTTACTGCCAACCATGATCTCCTTTTCGCCCACAGCTATTGGCGCACCATTTTGGTCTAGAGGCTGCTCAGGTTCAGCTTTCGGTTTACTTTTTTGCCAAGGCTTTTTGGCTTTAACTGTCTGTCGCTTGGCGGCTTTATCGTTTTGCCAATAGGCCACGACACCTGAGTAAGCATCGCGATCGGCGACGCCAAAGTGATGGCTGTCGCCTGACTGGCGGGTAATGTCTACACGATCGAGCGCGATGCCACTGGCGTTATGGGCTAAACCCGCCTGTAAAAATAACAGGTTGCCATTTTTTACCGTGGCTATGGCATCAAACTGTTCGGCGAGGCGGCTTAGAAAATTGGCATCGGATTCGTTGGCTTGGTCTATGTGATCGATAAACTCCATTTTCAAGTTATCGCTAATTTTAGCCTTAAGCTGATGCCGAGCCGCGATGACATCGATAATGCTGCTCACACTTTGTTGATGAAAACTTTGCTCGCGGCTTTGCTGCAAGGTGCCGCGCATATCAGCGGCTTTACCGCGAATGGTTAAGCAATCTGGCGGCCCACTGTGCTCGAGTTCGTCAATGGTGTATGTGCCTTTATCAACCAGTGCACTCCCCTTCCAACCAATACGCACTTGCATGGTTGCGCCCTTGGGGGGCATAGCCAGCTCACCGTCTGCATCATCAAGTTGCACCTCAATGCTATCGGCTTCAAAGCCGCGGTTATCTGTGAGGCGCAGCGACATGAGCCGCGTTTTCACTTTGGGGCTGATGTCGTTGCCATTGACCAATATTTGATAGTCTGGCGTGGGCTGGTCGCTCGATGCCAACGGGTTAAACTGCTCAAGTAGGTTCACAAAATCCCCCTTACCAGTTTGCTGATGCCCATGCCGACTAGGTTCTCGTTCGCGATGAGGCTAGTGTTTTTTTCATCCACCCGTTTTAGCTCAATCGTAAATTCAATCTTCCTCGCGGCGCCGTCACTAAAAAACTCACTGCGGCCTTTGCTAATTTTCTCGAACACAAAAAAGCCTGTCACAGTGCCGCGCCCTTCTATCAGCGGGTAGGCTTTGCCTGTGTCGGCCATTTTACGCAGCGCCTCAAGGCTAAGTTCTCCGCCGGTGATTTCAGGCATTAGCACACCAGATAGCGTTAGCGTTTCATCGCCCACGCCCAAGAACTGCGCCGATGGCCGCGCACCGACGCGGCTATTGGTTGGGTGTCGCCATACCATTTCATGCTGCGATGTTTGGTATGGCACAGTTAACCGGCTAAATACAAAAAAACCGAGTGTCATCATCATAATGTTTGCCTCATGTTACTCATGTTAGCTAAGGTCCTTAAGGCTGCTGCGAAGGCGCGCCTGCTGAGCGCGATCCCGCTTTTCGAGTTCGATGGCGACTAGGCGCGCGACATCCTGCGCATCCATATTGGCGGTAGCGTGGATAGTAATGGGCGCATGAATACCCGCATCGATGTGAACGGTTTGAGGTTGCGGCGCTTGGCGCTGCGCAAAGGCACTGCCGGCGCTAAGCCTATCGACGGCTGACGCAGCATTAGGTGCTAGCCCATCATCAACATGGCGTTGAATAGTTCTTGCTGGTAACTCACCGCCTTTAATCAACCGCGTAGCATCTGGCATTGCGGCGGCAGGAAGTGCTGAGATACCCAGCACAAATGCAGTGCCTGCCATTTGCTTACTGAGTTTATTCACCTCGGCTAACGGCTCCTGCTGGGTTCGGCTAATGCCTACAGTTAAGCCCTGCATGGTTTGGTCGCCCATTACCGCAAATACTTTGCTGGGTGAAGCAATGCCGAGCATGTCTTTAAAACTATCAATAGCGCCATTGGCGGCACCGAATATAGCCTCTTTCAGTGCGCCAACTTTACTCACGACGCCGTTTATTACACCGTCCATAATGTTGGCGCCAAAGCTCATAAAATTGCCGATGACTTGCGGGAAGAAATTAATGATGTCAGCCAGCCATAAACCAAAGCGCTTACCTGCGCCGGTGGCATTATCAAGCTCGGCAGCGGTGGCGTTAATCGGGGTAAGTAACTCTGTTACCCATTTCCAAACAGTGCCGAGCACGCTGGCGATGCCGTCCCAAATGGGTTTGAGTGGGGCTAATGCGCTACCAAATGCGACGAACGCAGGGCCAAGCGCTTCCGCTACGGGCGCAAGCCCTTCTTGCAGCCCCTGCCAAAATCCGACAAAAAAGGCTTTGATGGGTTGCCAATATTTATAAACAGCCAACGCCCCCAAACCGATAGCCGTTACCAGTAAGCCGATAGGGTTAAGTAAGGCGGCGCGGCCAACAAATAGCAGCGTTTGCCCAACGAGGCGAAGCGGTGACGTGACACTGGTGAGTAGTACTCGGCCAATTCCTCGCGCGCTGGCTTTAAGGCCATTCAACAAAGTGCCCGCTCTCCCATGAGTTTGGACATAAGCCCGCATTGCCGCAGTGGAGCTCTGTATACCACTCACAGTCGATTTGATTGCCATCCCTGCATTGACCGCTGCCAGTTTTGAGCCCGAGACGACGGCTAGCCACTGCGCTTTAGCGAATGCCACCGTTGCAGCTCTAGCCTGCAAAAAGCGAGGCCCAATACGCTTTAATGAGCCATTCCACCGGTCGAGTGTTGCAGCAACTTGTTTAAATGCTGGCAAGGTATTTTTAGGATCGCTTTGTTTCCATAGCGCACCGATACCTGCCCATGCGCCTTTAAAATTAGTGGCTTTACCTATCACGCCCGTCACGCTTTTCGATAGTCTGCCAAAGGCGCTACCTTGTTTTTCTGTTGGGGATAATAACCCCATCAAATTAATGCCCAACACAGATGTACTGTACTTGAGCAAGGCGATTGGCCCTAAGATGCCCGCGAGCATTAACGTCAGCGTACCGCCTGCAACGGCTAGCGCCCCCACGCCCATAGCAACTTTAAATAGGGTGCCAGTGAGTTCGGGGTTGGCTTTTATCCATGTGCCGAGCTTTTCGGCCATTTCGCCCAGCCAGTTAACCAACTGCTTCAGCTCTGGTGCAACCGCTTCGCCAACGTTAACAAGCGCGTTGGTAAAAGTGCCTGTGGCGGCATCCCACAAGTTGGTAAGGGTGCTTAATTGCTCATTCACCCTGAGTTGCAGTGATGCCTGCGCCTGCATCTTTGCAGCGGCTTCGCGGTAGCCGGCAATGCCCTTTTCAGTCATTAGATTAAGCACTGTCAAGGTATCGCCATCGTCACCGAATATTTGACTAAGAATGGGTAGGCGGTCCTCGGTGCTAATTCCTTTAATTTTTTCTAACTGCTTGAATAGGTTGTCTAGCCCTGCGAACTCGCCTTTACCGTCAGTAAAATCGAGCTTAATACCTCTATCCTCTAACATTTCGTTTGCCTTGGCGACTTTTGACTTGCCCATTGAAAGTCTAAATATCTTAGCGTAGGCGTTACCCGCAACCTCACCCGCCAAACCAGCTTGGTCAGCCATAACGCTTAGCGGGCTCAGCAGCTCTGCCGCCTCTAGCCCAGTTTTCCTTAAGATAGGTAGTGCTGATCCCATCTTGGTAAAGCTTTGCATTATATTTCCAGACTCCATCCCGGTTCCGGACATGCGCTGGATAGTGTCCATCAGCCGCATCATGTCCTTTTCGGCTGTGCCAGTGGAGTCTTGCAATTTAGCCGCAAATTCTGCCGCCTCGTTAAATGGCATTTTTACTTGCACCGCTAAAAATGCAGACGCTTCACCTAAACCGCCCAAAATCGCTTTGGGTGACATCCCCTGCTGGATAAGGGTGGTCATCATGTTTTGAAAGTCGGCAGTGGTGCCAGGGAGTTTGTTACCGAGCTGATTGGCTAGTGCATTGATTTCGGCAAACTCTTTACGCACAACTCCGCCCGCTCCCATCATCGCGACCCTAAGGTCTGTTGCAGCGGTTTCGGCTTTTGAAAACTCAATAATAGGGATTGCCGAAGCGGCACCAATGGCCGCACCCGTTGCCACCATGCCAGCACCTTTGCCCGCAAGGTCGCCCTGTAATGCTTTGGCTTTTTGATAACTAGCGCTGGCATCATTGAGACGCTTTTGCTGCCTTGACACTGCTTCTAGCTTTTTTCGTTGCAGTTCCATTACATCGGTTGTGCGCTCTATTTTTTCTTTGAGCTCTTTTTGGGCGTCACCGAGTTTTCTGGTATCGACACCAGATGCTCGCAGCTCTTCGCGCATTTGCTTGTGGCTGGTGCTTAACTTGCCACGCGCTATTTTAAGGTTTCTTAAGGTTTCGATGGATTTTTCGTGTTCTTTCCTCAGTGCTTTACTGGGGTTCTGGCTTTGTTTCATTTGCTCATCGAGGCCCTGCATTTTCTTTTGCGCCGTGACGAGTTCTTGCGAGGTAATGCTTAGGCTACGGCTTACTTTTTTATAGCCGTCCATTTTGGCAGATTGCTTATTCAGCTCTTTGAGTTTATCGCGGGTTTCTTTTAGTTCCCCTGAGACTAAGCCGCTAGCTTGGCGGATTTTTTTCAGTGGCCCAGTGACTTTATCGACCATGTCCAGCAGCAATTTTAACTCAAGTTTTTTTGACATTCATGGCCTCACTTTGATGGGGGGTGTTGCAGGTTCCAGCGGGATATGGCTTTCTCGTGCCAGCGCATGAGCTCGTTAATCTCCATGGCGTACATTTCGCTAGGTTGCCAGTGGAACACCATGGCGATATCCGCCATGGTGTCGTCTACGCAGCTTGGGAGGGCTAGCGCATTTTCTTTGGGATCAAAAAACTGGTGACTTCCCCCGCAAGCTGTACAAAATCCTCAATCGCGAGCTCTTGCACTTCTTCCTTGGTGAGTACGGGTGAGCTGATACGCGGCAACAAAGTAGACATGGCGTTTACATCCATGTTGAGGATGTCGGCAACATTTAGGCCGCGCAGTTCGCCTGTTTTAGGTTTACGCAGTTGAATGGTGGTGATTTCTTCTTTGCCACGAGTGATAGGGTTATCTAAAGTGACGGTTTTATGAGTTGTTTCTGACATGATTAGATCCTCTGTTATGGCCGGTATGCGGCTAGAGGGCAGGACGCCCAGTGCCGCCTAATTAAAAATGCCCGTAAACGGCTCTCCGATGCGGGCTAAGGTTGGTGGTTAGCGTTATAAACCAATGGCTTTGCGATGTTCGGCCATACGGTCGACACCATCAGCCCCGATTTCAATCATGTTGATGATGTCGATTTCGCACAGCACCTCACCGTTCGCGACTTCTTTGTAATAAGTACAAGTCATGCTGACTTTGGTTTGGGTGTTATCCCCGATTTTGAAAGTGCCACGGTCGAGCTCTTTGTAACGACCACGGCAAACGATTTCGACCGACTGAATTTCGCCTGTATCATCGCGCTGAATGGAACCCGCAAAGCGCAGCATTAGGCCGTCAATCTTGCTAGCCGACATCTTCTTGACCAGATCTGATTCATAACCGCCTAAGGTGAATTCGACACCTAAGGCGTCATCATCTAGCCCCATATCAATATCTACGGCTCCTGGCATGCCGCCACCGCGATATTTCTCAAATTTGCGAGTGAGTTTGGCAGGGGTAAATTCCTCCGCCAAACCAATCCAATTTCCACCATCTCCAAACAAATTTAATTGCTTGAGTTTTCTTGGTAATGCCATGGGTTATCCTTAGGCCGCTGCAACTGCGGACGCGAAGTCGACTAAATAGCGGTCGGTGATTTTTTGACGGAAGGTTAAATCTTCCAGCGGAGGCACTGGGGTGTAGTCGTAATCGATATACATCTTGCCGGCCTTAATCGTGCTGACGTCGTTAACGTCTTCGCTGTACCAGGCTTGGCCGTCAACGATATAGCCTAGGCCTTTTAACTCACGGAACTTGGCGTTAATGCCTTCGATAATGTCTTTAACCAATGTGGGGGTTATCGGTTTATCAACGGCCCACATGTGCGCGTCGGCAATAGTGTCAGCCAACACTTGCGCGGTGCGGGTGTAGTTTTCAAATTGGAATAAGGGATCTTCTGAGCAGGTGCGTGAGCCCCAAAAGCGAAAGCCTGACTGATTAATCAGCGTGGTGATGTCATTACTGTTTAGGTAGCCTGCATCGGTAGACGGATCTTGTAAGTCCCAGAACACCGGCTGACTTAAACCGGTAACGCCGCTAACCGTGACGTTTGATAGCGTTTTGTGCCAACCGACTTCTTTATCGATACGCGCGCGTAAACCTAATGCGCGAGCGGTCGCAGTAGCGTTAACACTGGCGGCAGCGACGGTATCAAAGGCAACAAACTCAGGCCAAATGATCATCACTTCACGATCGCCAAAGTTTTCACGGTAAGCCACGGCTTCTTCTTTGGTGGCGCAGCCGTAGGCGCTGATATAGACAAAGGCGCGCAGTTTTTTAGCGGTTGCTGCAAGCGCTGCGGCAACGGGTAAAGTATCTAATCCTGGCACGCCAAGAATGCGCGGCTTAACGCCCAACAAAGACTGGGCCGCCAGTAATGCTTTAAGGCCAGTGTATTGGCCCAGTGGCGTTACAGTGCCAATAATGTTCGCCGTTGTGGCGGTTTCATCCGCCCCCTGCTCAACACGCACCACAACGGTGAGCGTATTGACTTGGTCAGCAATGCCTTCAAGCGTGGGCTTTAATGTGCCTAAGGTGCCCGCTTTGCCAATGGCTTGCATGACATTGGTGAGCAATACAGGGGTGTTTAGCGGGAATAGCGTTGCATCGGCATCGCTGGCGGTGCAGACAATGCCGATGACTGAGGTTGATACTGTGCGAATGGTTCGGGTGCCATCATTGACTTCAATGACGCGGACCCCGTGGTGATAATCCATAATGTGCTCCGGTGCTGTGGGTTTTGCAAAACTAAGCAGGGCTAAGCTTGCAGAGCACACCGGAGCGGTGCGAGCGGTTTAGGTGGTAAGAGTGGCTAGATAATCCCTACTCCGTAATGCTGATAGATAAACCTGCAAAACGAAATTGACTCCCAAACGGCAAATGAGCATTGATTTGCGTTTCTGTAATACGCCACTCACCAGAGACATCAAATAAAACATCACGTTCAGCTATGCCATTTTCAAATGTGAGCGAAACAGTTTTACCTTGAGCGCCAAATAGCCCTTCTAATGGAACAGCAAACGTATCATTCAGCGGTAGCGAACATTCGACGCGAAATAGTATGGGCTGATTAACGGTGCCGACTATACGTTCTACGCTAACGGACATACTTCCTGCATATTGAGAAGCAGCAGCACCTGGCCAGTATGAAACTAATTCACCACCACTTTCTATTAGTTTAAATATCTCACCGGCTTTAGGTGAACCTTTCACCCATTCGCCGTTTGTATTTTGTACTAAATACATACTTAGACTCCGTAGCTATATGTATAAGTAATGCTTCCAGTCGTTTTACCAACCGCCACATTGCTAATGATAATTTTTTTGCCAACAACATCGGATATTACGCGGTTATTGAGGCGGGACATTTTGCTATCAGAGCTGGTAATCGGCGTGTTCACATATTCAAGCAACGCGCTTTGCGAAACGAGAAACTGACCATTAGCGCCTAAGGTTTTATCATTAATTAAGATTTCATCATCAACAATAACCGTAATATGAGGAACGCTTGCATCACTATTCAACGACTCAAGCCGAACTCGTTTACCTTCTTGCGCTTCTAGAATAATAAAATCACCAGGAGGAACGATACCGACCGACATCTGGCCGGAAAAACTTCGAGGAAAGAAGCTTGAATTAGCCATCACACCTAAAATCCCGATACTCATACTCTCCATCTCCCATTGATCCTTTCCAGTATAAAATCGACTCCCTTGGCTTTTATTAATAGCTCGTCATGTTCACCATCAAACATCACTATTTTTTCGCCCGCAGGTGCGACTAAACGACAATCACCACTATCAAGTTCCACACTAAAATCAACATGAAACACGACAGTTTCCCCATTTGATACTACGGGTAAAAGTTGCGAGCTGTGCTTCATAAATCGATGACGTCTTCCGACTTCAACCCTATTGTCGTCAGACAATAATATTGATGAACGAAATAGCCGATTTCGTACTTCAACAAACTCTCGTGTGGCCAGCACCACTGTCGGGTCAATTTTAAGGGTGACATTGGCGTCAGAACCGATGGCTAAATAGGTTCGGATAGGCAGCTCAGTCGCGGCGCCATCGGCGGGGATTGATTTGTAACTCGGTGGGAATTTTGTCACGGCAAACATCTCGCCGTTCTCTAAAAACCAACCGACCTCGCGCACGGTCCAACCGCCTTTATTTACTGGCACCACGCCTTCTATGTAATATCGAGCGGGATTTTCTGGATCTTGTTTTAACTCGTTAATCGCGCCGGTATAAACGGGATTAACCAAAGCGGTACTGGCTTTGAGTTGTTCCAGCGTGGGGTCGTAAGCCGCGCCACCGCCATCGCCCACCTGAAAACTGGTGATGTGAACCGCTTGCCCCAAGGCCATGCCATTGGCTAATGCCGCCGCCCCACTGCGGGTTAAAATTGTAAAAAACTGGCTCATATACTGATGGCCTCCACTGTGACTGATAGTGCTGAAAAGCTGCCCGCCATAACCGAAAACTCACCCTCTGAATGCAGCTCGGATAAGGTGTAATAACCAATTTCGGTAATCTGTGCCGAGAGTGTTGTTGCCGCATGAGTCATCGCTGCTGATGACTGAAACACAGGGCGAATAACAGCGTGTATGACTCCACGCTTCGAGGACGTCAACGCCTTTGATATTTGAATTAAATCAGTGAGCTCAATGCCCTTGTCTTTAACCAATGCGTTAACTTGCATCGTGCCGCGCACATTGCTGCCATTAGGCTCCCACCACTCGATGATGTTGGTTTCAATCCCAAGACTATTGAGTGCCCGTTGCACCGCATAGGGCGTGGCTTTATAACGATGAATGTCGAACGCATCATTAACGACTTGGCGCTTCACGCTTTCGGGCCAACTGTCTTCCCACTGATCGACTGAATAGGCCCATGCGAGCCAAGGCAGTAATGACAACGGACAACGAAACGGGTCCCACAGATCAGCAATCGACAAGGGCAAATCCAGCGAGCTGGCGATCACTTGTTCGATATCGCGCTCAAGCTTGGATGCGTTGGGGGGTAACAATGAAGAACTCATTCGCCCTCCCCAATCGTGACATCGCTAGCGCTGCAAAATGCCGCTTGATGAGTGAGTACAGCAATATCTTCTAATGGGCTAATCAGTTTTACGTTACTCACACCAGGCTGATGCAAGGCGCGGTAAATGCCCGAACGAGTGTGAGCCGCACCTAAACGCCGCTGCTCTTTTTGATATATAGCCAATGCTTGATTCGCAGCGGCTAACACGACCTGTGCATCTGGCCCTGGCAATATCTGTAATTGAGCCTCAACGTTATAGCGAATGATCTCAGCGGATTGAATGGTGACTCTGTCACCCTGCGGCCTAACCTTAGATGGCGTATTTGATTGGGATAACCCATCCGCACTCAAGCCAAATGTAGCGCGCACCTTTGTGAGTAAATCGGCACTGGCTACACCATCGCCCTCAATAGATAAAACAGTCACCAACATGTCGCAGGGTTCAGGGCTAACAGCGTTAGCATCGGCCACGCGGCCATCGGCGCCCAACGCAAAGAAAACATAACCATCAATGCTGCCGGCTGTGTTCAGTCCATCAAACGCCATTTGTACGCGGCGCTTAAAGGATTGCTCATCCTCAATAATTTCTGGGATAGGCGGCACTGCAGTTGCATCTCCCGCTTGGATCACTAATGGCGCGAGGTCATAACGCGAGCCTAACGCAATCAGGTTATTACCCGTTGATGAGGCCAAAATATTACCGCGAGTCGCATCATTAATTTGCGCAACCAAGTGCATTTCACGGTAAGCGAACACCTGCAGTAATTTGGTAATAGGGTCAGATTCCAGTGCCAGCACAGCTTGATAACCTTGATCAATGCCGACCAATATCTGCTTAAGTGCAGCAAAGCGCTGCTCAAAACTCAACGGTTGGATAATGTCAGGAACGGGGACTTTAGAAAGGTCAATGAGCTCAGCCATAGGTTGCCTCAAACGATTGTTGCCGCTGGATATCGATACGGTCTGTCAGCAAGTTAAATTGCATTTTTCCGTTAAGATCGCCGGCGACAACTTCTATCTCAGTGATGCGAATACGCGGCTCCCAACGGGTTAGCGCGATAACCGCAGCCGCCATCATCTGCAGCTTTACCGCTGCACTTTGGGGTTGGTCGATGAGTTCAAAAATAGCGCTGCCGTAGTCACGACGCATCACCCGCGAACCCAATGGCGTGGTTAAAATATCCTGGATACTTTGGCTAATATGCTGCGACTCGCTTAAACCGCGTCCATCAAAGCGGTTCATGCCTTGCCAGTTTTTATTTGAGGTCATTGCGGGCCTCCGGATGTGCCTGGACCAGTATCGACACCACCATGTTTATGGGTACCGAAGTTAATGCCATCGATGCTTACGCCGCCTGAGTTCGTCATTTTCCCGTTGTGTTCGATCGCGCCCGTGACCTTGGCGCCTTGTTCTACGGTAAGCTTTTTCTTAACCTGTAAGTTGCCCGTAAAGACCGAATTGGGGCAATCGATGGTGACCAGCTCGCTCGCCTGTACGGTGGCGGTTTTAATGCCTTTGACTGTGAGCGCGCTGGTATCTGAGTCGTACTCAATCACAGCACCATCTGGGTACACAGTCCGATCGCGGTTGGCGTTATCGTCTGGCTCTGGGTTTTCATCGCTATAAAGCGCGGGAAGAATGTAAGCGTTGGTAAGGTCGCCGCTGAGCGATAGCAACATCACCTGCTCGCCCACCGTTGGCCGCCAGCTAGTTTTGGCCGTGCCGGCGCGGCGAGTAAAAAAGGGCCGGAACTGAGTGAGTAACTCACCGGTTTTAACGCGGCACAAATCACCCTTTACTTCGGCAACGGTGCCAATACGTAAAAGGTTATCGATACGGCGAGTGAGTTCAGCGATAGCTGCGGCAGTGTTCATGCGGCTATGGTTGCCAGTTGTATGGCTAGCCGCAAAGGCTTTGAGTGGTATGTGGGAAGTTATAACGCAAGAGGCATAGAATAAGATATTTTAAAACTAATGTTTGCCCGGTTCATTGTTACATCAAAACCAAAAGAACGGTTTACGTTGTGGCAAACTAAGACATGTAGATTGTTTCATCTATATTGTTAACAATATAAAAATAATAATTAAATTTCATTCCGATAAAAAATGTAGTTGGTAATGGTGATTCAATGAAACCAAAAGTTATCTATGGTTTGGCTGACTTCTATCGGGCGCGTAATGGTTGGGTTTACTTTCTCATAAGCAAAGATAAACGCTATATGAAAATCGGTAGGACAAACGCAGAATTAGCAAAAAGGATTGAAGCAGCTAACTTAACAATATCCAAAGAGAATCAGTTTAGTTTGCTTCTCGCTTACAACGATGCCAACTTGGAAAACAAGTTTCTGAGTTTTTTTGATAATTACCGCGCTAGGTATCATTGGCACGAACCCAACTCTCGTCAAGATGGTCTGACATATGAGGAACTTTGGAAAGTCGCTACAACTTATGCCCGTAACAAACATGGCTGTTATAGAAAACACTATGTTATATGGGCAATTCATCAATATGCTCAAATTACAAGAAATGAGCTTTGTAAAATACCACCTAAAAAACTCGCACCGAAACTAAAAGAGCTGATTGAAACAGAGCTAGGCATTGTTAGTAAAAATGGCATACAAACTCTTTAAAATAAAATACTTATAGATGTATTCTTCAGTACCTTTAAAGCTATGTAAATGCTAAATGCCTAATGATAGCTTCTTCTATCATTTCCTGTTCATCAACAGTGAATCCCAACAACTCACGCTGCGGATATTGTGCCGATATCCGCTCGTTTATCCGCCCTCTAAGGCCGTATTGATGCTCGGTCGCTACGCGGGAAATAAACCCCGTAAACCCAACACTGGCTGCTGATGCTGAATACTCAGGCTTTAGGTATTTTTGCCTGATGATCTTCTGAAACATCAGTTTTCTTTTAATGGCCCCGATACGTTTAGCCCATGTTGGTTGAGGTTTTCGCGCCTCAAATGCGCTGCCATCTGGCGCAGTATTTTGCTTAATCCGCTGCGCCTGACTTGCTCGTAAGCGTCTTGAAATATCGCGGCTAAGTTGCTTGCGCGCTGCAGGGGATAATTGCTGTATTAGCCCGTCAAATAACTCACTCAGTCGGTTTAAATCGTCGGTGGCCATGGCACTTCAATCCCATTGGTGTAAAGCGTCCAATCAATCGCTTCGTCATTGAAAACGGGCTCAGGTAAGTGCGTCACTTCAAGCTGCATATTGTCACCCGCAACAACTTTTACTCGCTCAGTTAATGCCAGCACAATTTCGATGTCAGCAGTGGTGTGATTAATGATTTCTGCTTTGAATTTAAACCCTGACTCGCGCTTATCCGGATTAAATAACAGCTCGGGTTGCTGCGATGCAAGCCAGCCTAAAATGGGCACAATCAGCGTATCGGCATGGGCGGCATAGTCGGTCACCACTAAGACGCAGTTAAATTGATACTCAAAACTCAGGTTTTGCCCCGCACCAGTGGCGATGATGCTGCCGTTCTCAATGAATACGTGCAGGCAATCAGGATTTTGTTGTAAGTGGGGAACGTGACTGGATAGCAACTCACGCAGCTGCGCCGGCTTATTCATGGCCTTTCCCTTCTTTCTGACTTAAGTCTTTAGCTTGCAGTTTAGTTTGGCACTCGATAATCATATCGATTTGCGCGGCACAGTCATGCCAAGCCGTTTCGCAGCTATCGAGCTCACTGCTTATCCCTTGATTGCTGATGGGATTGCTCGCTGGTAACAGACAAGGGATCACGAGTGGACAACCAGCGACGGTACTCTGCACTGCCATTAATGGCGGGGCGCTGGTGCAGCCGGTGAATAGCATCAGGCAACAAAGTCTCAGCCCAGACTTTAACATCACTAAGTTCACGTTTTAGCTCCTCGATTTTGTTTTTTCGGTATTGGCTCGTACTTTTCACACTGGCTAGCTGCGTTCGCAGCTCTGCCTGCGCTTGCTGGTTTTCTGCTGATAGCTGCTTTAAGTCAAAATAGGACTGTGATGTTTGTGTCAGCGATTGCAGCATTGCGCCCTGCGTCTGCTGCAATTTATTCAGTCGCTCTTGCTGCTGATAAATAATACCCGCCATGGTGAGCGCAATCCCGAGGGCGGCGACAATTAAATAGCCTGCAAATGGTTGAATAAACCGGCTAAGCAGCGACAACATTATCGGCGCCCTGCTGCTGACTCGCGGCAGTAAACTGCTGATACGTGCGCGCTAATTTAATATCGTAGTCATTTTCTTTATAGGCGGGGCCGTTGTAGCGCTTGGCAAACTCTGCCCACTTACGTACTTTGAGTGCCTTATGCAAAATAGGGTCTGCCTCGATAAATTTAACTAAGGCCTTGAGCTGTTCCCCCTCTGAAATATCCATAGCTTGCTTGAAGGCCTGCGGGGACGGATAGCCCAAGGCTTGCCAATGAAAGCCCATGATCTGAAACATGCCCCAGCTGCAGGCGCAAATTGCGGCCTCTGGATTGAGCTGGTACGCGACAGCAAACCGCTGATATTCACCACTGCCGCCGGTATAACCGCCACGGGCTGGGTTGCAAATATTCGGGTACTTAGCAGCAAGCTCTGCCGCTGCGGCGCCTTGTTCTAATAGCTCGCGATAAAATACGTGCCGCTCAAATAAAATCGTGGGCCTACCACAGGCGAAAAAGCCAAAGCCGTTGGATTCCACTTCTGCCACGCTGGCCATGCCGGCAAACGAGACGCCCAGCACCATTGCAGCGTCAGCTAATTGTGAGTGCTGAATAAACTTGCTGCGGCTTTCGCCGGCGAGTAATGCCAGCGTTCTTACCCCTGCGTAGCCGGTGCGCGGTAAGTCTTGCTTGTCTTGGAATTGCTCGATGGCCTTTTGGGTTGCATCACCAAACCAACCATCTACCGTTAATGACGCGCCAGCGGCATTGAGCCGTTGTTGTAAATCACGCACTGCCGTGCCATTACTGCCTTTTCTTAGCGTCATCTCAATTACCTATGTTTGGTTTTGAATGTTTGTGCACGGGGAATGCGCACTAGCCTGCTACCAACTTTTTTCGAGTTTGGTTGCAGAAGATGCGCAACATTGCCCCGCGCTTGGAAAATGGCGATGCAGAGCGTGGCCTTTAGAAAGACCTCCGCATAACTCGGCACTGTGGCGACGCCATACACAGTGAGAATGACTTCAATGCCTGCGGCAACAGTGATGAGATAGGCGCAAATGCTGATGAAGATTCGATGCCGCCCTGTTCGTACAAACAAAGCCAGGCGCAACACAATCAAACTGCAAATAATGGCATTGATGATCAGCATCATTTCCCCCTAAGCCCACGCAGGGCATTGAGCCAACTTTCTGGGTTATTGGTGAGTTTCATAAAATACTGCAGCATGCGCACAACACAGGCGGATGAAATGAGTGCCGCCATGCCCACATTGACCTGCAAGGCATCTGGCAGTAATGCACTCAAGGCATTGGCGGCCCAATTGGCACACAGTACGCCGCCCAAAAATGACACGATAAACAGTCCGATACGCTGGTAATTCCCCGCAGCGTCATTCGAAATAATGAACAACACTGCACCAGTAAACGCGCCGATCATGACTGCAGGTTCAGCCCCTGGCACTAATGTCAGCACGCTGGCGGTGACGACGGCAGATGTGGCTGATGTCGCTGAAATTGGCTCGCTCATCATTAATCCCATAGTTGAATAAAGTTTGGCTGTGTCGGCGCGGCCACCTGCACAGGAAGAAGTATCAGCGTACCGTTTGGCAATATAGGACCGATGGCGGCCAGCTGCGGGTTAGCATCTAACACTTGCTCAGTTAACTCAGCCGTTGCCCCAAGGTATCGATAACAAATCTTATCGACGGTATCGCCCTCGATACTGCGCACTGCCTGCAAGCTACTCATTAAGCTAAGTCCATCAGATCAGTTCCACCGTGACATGGCTTTCGCTTAAGATGTCGCGAATAGCAAAGCGTGCATCACGGCGCAGATCGTCAACACTATCACCAAGCACTTCACCCGCCTTTAGCCCCTTAGCCGTGCTATCAAAATCGCTATAACGCTCAATAAGATTGGCTTTGGTGAGGCAGTAAACCGCGCGTAAATACAATTGCAAATAGATGCTCTGGCCGTTGATTTGCTCGGCTGGCACTTGTTCTAAACCGTCAAAGCCCAAGATTTGCTGCCCGATACGCCAATCCTTGAGATCACTGTTTGTCTGCAGCGCTGCATTGATGACTGCGTGCTCAAGTCGTGCGTTTGTCACTGTGCCATCAAGGCGCATGGCTTCGCGCAGAGCGCTAGGTTCAATGTCTGGCCAAAACGGGCTGTTGGTAATCGTGCTTGGTGCTGCGCTAGTGGCTGGGGCGATAAAACTCATGTTTACCTGCTTGCGGCTAGGTTGTGCGGTGGGCTGGCTTAAGTAGTGAAATTGGATAACGCTACTTGGCCAGCGCCGCACGGGTTGCGAGGGTCGCTCGGTTAACCTGCACTGCCTTGTGTTTCTGAGGGCTCAGTGCTTTCGGTTGTTTGTTTGTCGGCGTTCTTAAGATCACGAGTGACTTTCTCAATAAACTTCTTCACACCCACTTTATCGTTTAGGGCTAATGCTTGTTGATAGGCGTCGAGCGCAGCGGTTAACTCGCCTTCAGCTTCAAATGCTTGCCCCATTTGACGCAGCAGCTTAGCGCGCGCTTCGTCGTACATGTCGCACTCGGCCGTAAGCTCAAGCACAGCCTTTAGCTGCGAACTGGCGACCGGTGTTTCGGTTTCAATCACGCGTGCGGCGGTTTCGGCAATTTCTTCGGCAATGGTGCACGCCAGATTGCGCTCAAAGCGATCGGGCATCACCAAATCATGCTTAAGCGCGTATGCGGCCAGCTCTATCGCGCGGTCGATATTGCCGACATCGATATGCCACAGCAGCACAGTGACGAAGACTTCATCCTGCACGCCACTGTTGCCCTTAATGGTGCCATCGATATAGGCATCATATTCGGGTAAGAACTGCGATTTGGCCTGTAGCTTACGCGCGAGCGCCTGCACGGTTTTTAAGATGCGGCGATGTTCGGTAAGTTGCATGAGCATGAGCTCGTAGGTATTTTCGGAGCGAGCGCTTAAGGGGGAATCCGTTCCCCGCGCTGCCGCCAAAACACCATGAAAGCGTTTATGGGCGGGAGATGTCATAGCTATGCTCCCATCTCAATGTTTTCGGCAAACGCTGTGCAGCCATAATCTTCAACCACATAGGCATCGTTTGATGATTCGTAGTTTTCAATTTGGTCGCGTTTAGGGTTATCAATCACGCTGCGGCGACGACCACCTTCTTGCCAGTAGAGGCTTAAGTTATCCAAGCGCGTCACTAGCACGGCGTTAGCGGGGAAATGCGGCACACGCACCGCACCTAAACCACCAATACGTTTTTGGCTGATGATCATGTCAGCTGCCATAGTCTCCGTTGGGGCGTTATCTTTGTTGATAATCGGGAAGTACTTATCAGCTAGCAGCTTACGACCACAAATCACAACCAACTCAGTATCGTCTTGGTGCCATGGGTCAATCATGTTGTTAACCATGTCGAACACCAATGCATCGAGGTTGGCGTAATCTGTGCCAATAACAATTTTACCTGAACCTTCAACCACTTCTGCCATATGACGCTGTGGTGCATGCTGGCGAATTTTTTTCAGCCAGCCGATGTTTACATCTTGCAGTAATGGATTAGCGGTACGGTTAGAGGTAGCCGCACGGCTAGTGCCGTTAAAGCCAATCATGATACGGTCTAGCGCTTGCTGTTTCAGAATGGCATCACGGATGCGCGCCTGAAAATCAGGGAACTTGGCCCACATATCGATTTTGGCGTAACGAAGCGCCGTATCGAAGTTGGTTTGAGTACAGTCATAACCCAGCGCATCTAAATCGGTTGGGTCAATGGCTTGGCGATCGCTTTGGGTGGTGTCGGTCGTGCCGGCAATAGTACCGCTAACGCCAAGGCCTAACTTTTCGCCTGACTTTTCGGTGACAGGCACCACGTTAATCATCGTCAAGAACTGCGAGCTTTCTTGCATCCGTGTTTCAAGCGTTTGCTGGATTGTTGGTTCAACGGTAAATTTGGCGGTTGCTGTTTCTACGCCATTGAGCGTGGCAACTTGGCCTAGATAACCGTTAAAAAGTGTACGGGTGGTATTGCGCATGTTTGCTCCTTAGCAATCGGTTTTCATGTTGGTGTCGCCACCGGTTGCGGGTGAACGTCGTTGGCCTTGTGGCTCTTCTTTTTCGAGCTGGGTCTTGAGCGCATTGAATTGCGTGCTGAGCTCATTAAAATCCGTCTGCAACTTGGTCAAATCTTCCATGCCTTTGGTGACCTTGCTGCCGAACTGCGTTTCAGCATGAGCAACGGCTTGGGCGATTTCTTCAACAGCCTGATGCACGTCGGCAAAGTCGGCTTTGGCTTCTGCCTTATTTTTACCGAGCATCGCTTTGACTTTGGCAAATAGTCCTGGCTCGTCACTGACATCTTCAAATTCAAAATCCACTTCCACTGCAGAGGTAAACAGATTTTCGGGGCGCTGCTTGCGTGAAGATAGTGGGCTGTCTTTGCAGGTTGCTGAGAA
The DNA here is from genome assembly GCF_025653725.1 of Shewanella sp. SM74. Classification (NCBI taxonomy): domain Bacteria; kingdom Pseudomonadati; phylum Pseudomonadota; class Gammaproteobacteria; order Alteromonadales; family Shewanellaceae; genus Shewanella; species Shewanella sp. SM74. The sequence continues at coordinate 97,463 of NZ_JAKKRZ010000016.1, forward strand.
CGCTAGCATTTCAGTACCAAGGGATGCAGGAGAGTCTGTTACTGCCAAGCCGGTCAAATAACATTTACCGGTTTTAGCAAAGTCAGGGTCGATCTCAACACTGGTATAGATTTTTTGCTTTTTCTGATTCATGGCGATCAGTTCTTCTGTCGGCTCAATTTGCGCAAACAGGGTTAATTTGCCATCGACTTCCTCAGCCTTTACCGCGCTCACATCGCCATAGGCTTTAAATGGACTGTCTGCCGTCATGCCACGGATATGCTCCATCCAAATGCGGGCGCCATACTTTGCTGCGTTATAGGTTTCTACAATGTCCAAGATCCACTGACGCTCAACGACTCGGCCGTCGGTCGTATGTCCTTCAGTAAATACACGGAAAAATTTCGATTTCTTAGCCATCTTGGTCGCCCTTTGGGGTTGAATTAGGTCTGTTAACTGCTGCCTGTATGGTCAAGAGCAAGGCGATGATGGGCAAGGGCTTCGGGCGGTATAAGGAAACCGATACCGCTTAAACAGCAGGGTTTTAGGTATTGGGCTATTTACACTGGCGCCATGAAACTGAATCCCCAAATCTCTATAGATAAGAATCAACGCCAATATGCCAAAAATCTTTTTTGGCAAGGCTGGGCTGTCCGCGAGATTAGCCAGCATTTGCAGTTGCCCGAAAGTACCGTGTCGAGTTGGAAAAAACGTGATGCTTGGGAAGATGCCAAACCCATCGACCGCGTGGACAGCGCACTTGAAATGCGTCTGCTGCAACTCATCAGCAAAGAGAATAAAGACGGCAAAGACTTTAAAGAGATTGATTTACTCGGGCGGCAGCTGGAGCGTATCGCTCGCATTACGCGTTATCACAATGGCGGCAATGAAGCCGACTTAAACCCAAATGTGCATAACCGCAATGCGGGACCTAAAAAGCAGCCGGTTAAGAACTACGTGAGCGAAGAGGAGTTGGAAAAGCTGATTGAGGCGTTCCAAGACTCGATGTTTGCCTATCAAAAGGAATGGTACACAGCAGGCTTAACTCAGCGTATACGCAACATCTTAAAGTCTCGCCAAATTGGCGCGACGTACTTTTTTGCCCATGAAGCCATTATTGATGCGCTAGTAACGGGCCGTAACCAAATCTTTTTGTCGGCCAGTAAAGCGCAGGCCCATGTGTTTAAGCAGTACATCATTCAGTTTGTGAAGGATGTCACCGGCATTGAACTCAAGGGCGACCCGATTGTGCTGCACAACGGTGCCATTCTGTACTTTTTGGGCACCAATACCAGAACCGCACAGTCTTACCACGGCAATCTCTATCTTGATGAGTACTTCTGGATCCACAAGTTCCAAGAGTTCCGCAAGGTCGCCTCAGGTATGGCACTGCACGCGCAGTGGCGACAAACCTACATTTCTACCCCGTCGTCGATTACCCACGACGCCTACCCGTTTTGGACTGGCACATTGTTTAACCGTGGCCGCCCAAAAGCCGATCGCATTGAGATTGATGTTAGCCATCGCGCCCTAGAGAACGGCCGCAAGTGTGAAGACGGCCAGTGGCGTCAAGTGGTCACCGTCGATGATGCTATCCGCAAAGGTTGCAACTTATTTGACCCCGATACGCTGCACTTAGAGTACAGCCCTGACGAATATTCTAACCTGCTAATGTGCGAGTTCATCGACGACACTATGTCGGTGTTCCCTATGGTGATGATGCAGCGTTGCATGGTCGATTCGTGGGAAGTGTGGACCGACTACAAACCCTTTGCCCCAAGACCGCTCGCCCACCGTGAAGTGTGGATAGGTTACGACCCTAACAAAGGCGGCAAAGGTGATAGCGCCGGTTGCATTGTTATCTGCCCGCCTGCAGTGCCTGGCGGTAAGTTCCGCGTGATTGAAAAACACCGTTGGAACGGGATGGACTTTGAGGCACAGGCCAAAGCAATTCAGGATATCTGCAATAAATACAACGTGACCTTTATCGGTATCGATACCACGGGACTTGGTGAGGCAGTGTATCAACTGGTGAAGAAGTTTTTCCCGCAGGTCACGCCATTCCTCTACAACCCAGTGCTGAAAAGTCAGATGGTGATCAAGGCCTATGACGTGATCAGCAAAGGCCGCTTGGAATATGACGCAGGTTGGACTGACCTTGCCCAAGCCTTTATGAGCATTCGCAAAACCCTGACCGCCAGCGGCAAACAAGTGACTTATGAGTCCGCTCGCAGCGAAGAAATTAGCCACGCCGATATCGCGTGGGCGGCAATGCATGCACTTTACAATGAGCCACTGGATACCAGCGGCACCAGTACTTCGACTTTGGAGATTTACGACTAATGGCAAAATATAGAAAGGCTCGAGCTATGGCAGCCAAACCGCAACAGCAGCAAGGGCCGCAAGAGCAACGAATTGAGACCTTTACCTTTGGTGAACCCATGCCAGTGCTAAGCCAACGGGAGATCTTCGACTATCTTGAGGCCATGTCTAACGGCAAGTACTACGAGCCGCCGCTATCACTGACTGGCCTAAGTCGAATCTATCGGGCGTCGGTGCACCATGCCAGCGCGATTCAGGTAAAGCGCAATATTCTTAAAAGCTGCTTTATTCCGCATCCAAAGCTTAGCTTGTATGAGTTCAGCGCCATTGTTCTCGATTATTTGGTTTTTAATAATGCCTATGTTCAGGTCATTAAGAATCGCTTGGGCGGTGCATTGAAGTATCAAACCTCGCCGGCTAAATATACCCGTGTAGGCATTAAACCTAATCAGTATTGGTGGGTGCCTAACTTTCACGAAGAGATGGAGTTTCCTGAATCAACAATCTTTCACGTAAAGGATCCAGACTTAAACCAAGAGGTTTACGGCATTCCCGACTATGTGGCCAGCATGAACTCATCACTGCTGAATGAGAGTGCGACCCTGTTTAGGCGTCGATACTATGAGAACGGTAGTCACGCTGGTTTTATCATGTACCTCACTGACTCAACAGTAAACGAGAAAGATGTCGCCAAGCTGCGTGAATCACTTAGAAACAGTAAAGGCCCGGGTAACTTCCGCAACTTGTTTTTGCATGCACCAGGTGGCAATAAGGATGGGATCAAATTAATCCCTGTGGCAGAAGTCGCCGCGAATGATGAGTTTTTGAGTATTAAGAACGTCAGCCGTGACGACCAGCTGGCATCGCACCGCGTACCGCCTCAACTCATGGGGATAGTGCCCAACAATACCGGAGGCTTTGGTGATGCTGGCAAGGCGGCACAGGTATTTGATGCTAACGAACTGGATTGTATTCGCCAATCACTACTGGCCATCAACGACTGGGCCGGCGAAGAGATAGTCCGCTTTAAGCCGTACCAATTAGCAACTGAAAGCAGCAAGCAGCCTTAGTTGCTGGACTGATGATATGTAACTAAACAACAAAAAGATGTAACTAAAAACTACACTAGTAAACTGTTAAAAACCTACCGCCTTCTGGCGGTTTTTTATTGCCTGCGTTTAGGCGCAATAGGAAGCGATTTAAGGCCATAACATGACAGCGCACCGCAGCTTATCAACCACACCACTATCATTGCACAGGTGCATCACTATCGCCCCTGCATCAGACTATCCAGCACCTCTGGCGCGCCCTCGTACCCCCGCCACGCCTGCGCGCTTTATCTGATGAAAAAAACGCAATAACGCGATCCCTTAAAACCGCGCCTGCGCTGGCGGCTTTCAGTGATGTAACCCAGTTACAAAAAACGCAAAAAAACGCATTAGCGATCATTTAGCGATCCCTCAGATCCATTTTAAAAAGCGACTAATAATTTTGCACGCATCTCAAGGTCTCCTACTTGTGTTTTTCTCTAAAAATCTGTTTTTCACATTAGTTTTCTAGTGTTGATTTAATTGCTTTATTTTCTGTTGCAACTCATCGAAGTTATTAACCGTCTTTACTTTGTTTAGTCCTGCGTACTGCATCGCCAAATCTGCTTTTTTGTTTAGCAGCATCAATGCCTGGCTAAAATGCTGCTGAGTAACATGAAAACGGGCATACGCGCGTTTAGCTGGTAAACCTTCAACTAAGTGAGCGCGCAGCGCATTTTTTTTATCTTCGCTACTGATGCCAGTCAACTGCAGCAATACCTCAAACTGTTCTGCGCTTTCACAGCCTTGAATCAGTGTTTTCATGCTTTCACCATCATTTTTTTAATTAATTGATTTGCCGTATAAATACTGTTGCTTAAATGCAATTCAGCAAGCCGAGGTAGGAAAATAAAGCATTGCCCTTTATAGCCATTTTCACGATGTTTGGCGGTGATGTAGGCTAATACGGTTTCATGATCGTCGTTGTTAAGCGTTAGTTTCATGGCTAATTCCTTGTTTTACACTTGAGTAAACATCGTTCTAATTGTCTATAGCGAGCAAAGCGGCCATCACGGCTTGGCGCTCCGCAGCCGGCATGGCCTCGAAGTTTTTTGCCCATCTTGCTGCTTTACGCTTGATTCGTTGGCGATCAGTAAAATCCTTTCCCGCAAACGTATGGTAATGCTGTTCGCCAGGATGAAAGCTGCACCATACTGTTTCCGTTCTGACTCCGCCGCGTGTCATAGCTTGGAAGTCTTTGCTATACCAATCAGCTAGCTCCGTGTCATATAAAGGATTTCGGTAACCAGAAATGATGATAAAAACATCCTTAAGTACGGATAGATGCTTAACAACAGTAAGCAGCTCCGCATGATCCGCATCAGTGAGCTCGTTTTTGTATCTTGCATTGCTTGTTCTGGTTGAGTGCACATAGGGTGGATCAAGATAAATCACCGTTTTGCCGCTTGGTGAAAACGCTTTGAGGTAGGTAATGGCGTTGGCATTGATGAGATTAATAGATAAATTTAGCGACTCTGCAGCATGGTCAAATTTATCTATGACACCAGGGTTAATTTCAATGCCAATACTATTTTTTGCTGGCGCTTTACGGCGCATGATTGCACCAGTGCCGAGAAACGCCTCGATATAAGTGTCATGTGGTGGCATCACGTTAATAATTGCCTGAAAAACACCACTCCCATTTTTAGCGCCTAAATAGCTTTGCTTAGCATCTGTCATAGATATTTCCGTCCATGGCCAACATAGACATTTGCGTCTGTACTCGATACAGCTGGTACCGTAAAGTTATATTTGTCTATGGTAGTTTTTCCCCACGTCTGCATTTCTGAGACGAGTTCATCAAGCGGAAGATCCCTAATTTCGTGATATCGATACGGCTCGTTCCGCAACTGGCCATCATCAACCCACCATTCCCCGCCATCGGCATCCATCACCCTGCAACCATCGAACAATAACCGCTCAATGTTGGCAGGGTCGGTTATGCCAACCTGCGCAAGGTGCCTGATAATTCGGCTATCAACCTCCTCCAAAACAGGGTCTGTACAGTTATTCCTACAAGTCCAAGGAGAGCCAAAAGGCAACGGCAACAGCGCCATGCTCCACTTTGGCATAGCGTCTTTGAGTTCTTTTCTTGAAAGCCGGCTTTCAGCATTCATGGCGCGGTTAACGGTAAATAAATCTTTGCGGCGCTTCTTAAGTTCCTTATATGCGTTCTGTTCATCTTCATTAGCTTTACGCAACTTCCAACGCTCGCCACGGGTGATGATTAAGCGCTTTTTACCAAAAGCGATGCCGTTAATGCCCTGCACGCGCTTTGTTACTTCGCCGTATTGGTTGCCCTCAGGGGTGAGTTCATAGTTGAGTGACAGCTGTGCATGCTTCATCGCTTCTTCATAACCTTTCCAATCCGAGCTACAAGCTGCAGCCCTTACCGCTTCAATCTCAGGCGATTGCGGGCCTACCTTCAGCCGGCGCAATTCGCGCCATATCTGCACCGACTCAGCGCCATAAAACTGGTATTGCCGAATGCCATATCGACTCGCCCATGCCGCGATGCGGGCGGATGCTGTCTCAATGGTTTGGCCTGATTCCAGTTCAAGCTCTTGCTGGCCATGCATGTGATCCCCTGGGATGCCTTTAAGCAAGTACTTGATAAAGTAACCAGCAAGGCCGCTTTTTCCGTTCGCATCCTTTCTGACTGGTTCTATCTTTAGCCTGTGCTCTGCTGCACCTGGTTCATCGCCATCAACCTGATAGGCGTACTTGGTAATAATTGCTCTCACTGCAGCTTCATGCTCAGGCTTAATCACCCACGCCATATGCCAGTGTGGCGTCGAGTCCTTATGCGGCTCAGCGACACGAAACCCTAAAAATGGAATGTTGCGATAACCCAATGCTGAACGCATTTTGGCAAAGGTATTAACGAGGTATTTCTGTGCTCGCTTGGCGTTGCCAAGATCCCACTTATGTGAATTTGAATGGTATATACTCGGGCAAGTAAGCGTCACTGCCAGCGCAATCATGCCAGCAGCGTCGGCGATTTCTTCTAAGCCGCGGTTACGCACTATCAGCTCTGTGACACGGTTTGTCGGGTTGGCGTTACCCGCCATTGCGGCTTCGATAAGCGGTAAGATCACCCCGTCATCATTTTCAATCATGGTGCTTTCGAGCCACTGCATTGCAGTTCTTTGTTGTGACTGCCACTCACTAAAGCACTCATCGCTGATAAAGGGGGTTTGTTTGGTCACAAGGCCAGCCACTAAACAAAGGTGTTCACAGCACTGGTCGCGCAGTTTTAATAGCTTCTTGCCCCACCATTTTGGGCAAGTCATCCGCAATATTGCGCACTCAGCCGCTTCGTTAATGTGGTCAATGTGTGCCCCTTGCCAGTATGGCGGCTCGATGCGCCATGTTTTGCAGAGTTCGGCGGCAGCGTCATAGGCGTTAAAATAGGCCATGTCACTGTGGTCGGCAGCGGCAATCGCTTTAACCTGCATCATGCAAGCGTCAGCCATTTGTGAGGCTACCTGCTTAAGTTCCGTGGATTTGCGATGGCGCAACAATCTAAATGCACTAAATGGCGAGGCCGCAACTAATGCGCGGCTTTCAGGGGTCAAATCCTCATTATCATCAAGCTCCTTCGCTGAGTGCTTAACAAACTTCATGCCCGAGATTTTATGAAATGGATATTTATGCCAAACCACTGTTAACTTTTTAATGGTTTCGCGTAAATACGCCGAGCCAGCAGTAATGCCGCCAGCATTTACACGTTGCTGATAGGTATTTTGTACTTTATTGCGCACATGGAATGACAGCGGCGCAAGCATTTCAAAGCCTTTTGCCGCGGTAAAACGCTCTGCTGGCTTATCGAAAATAGGCTGATACAAGCGAGTGGTATCAACCTTCTCACGCACGCCAGCAACCTCATCCTGCCACAAGTCCACCGGTGCGGCAGGCTCGTGCTCAGATGCAACAGCAAACGCTGCCAAAACGTCATCAGCAAGCGGCGCTGGCAAATGCTGCAAACGCCGTTTGAAAGGAAGTTTATTTGAATGAATGCGCAAACTCATTGAGGGTTACAGCTCTCACTCGTTGTCTTACTGAATTTGCTATGTGAAGTAACGGTTGAAACGTGACTAACCGCACCTAAAGTGCACTCGAACGGCCCCTTAATCGTTCTAGCGATTTTTTTAGCCAGCAACACTTCACCACAGCCAAGCGACTGCCAGTAAAGGCAATCAAGCGCGCCAAATACCTCTGCCAGTTTGATTAAACTCAGCTCGGTTGGGTCCTCGTGATGCTGCCTAAACCGAGTAAGCAGGTCTTCCCGACGGGAGCGAAAGTGCCTGAGTAAATGCGCAAACAAATGTGACTTTTTAGCCATTTACTCAGCCGCCATCTTTAAAATCAGCTCGCGGGTAAGTTGGCAGTCGTATAGCGCACGGTGCGCCGTTCCTTCCAGTGTAATGCCCTGCTGCTTTGCTGCATTGACTAACGAATGCGACTTAAAATCACCATGGCCGTGGTTCCAGTCACCTTTAAACTGGGCATAAACCAACATGGCGCAGTGGAATTGATAACTAGACATCGTCTTAAACAGCGGATGGGTAAGCGGATCTGTTTCACTAAAATTCGACAATGCTGAGCCGAGCATATTTCTATCAAATGCAGCGTTATAAGCGACAACAGGGCGGTCTTTAATGATGTCCGCTACGCGTAGCGACACCTCATTAAAATACGGCGCATCTACCACCATTTCGTTAGTAATGCCGTGGATAGCAATCACTTCGTCAGGGATAACGCCAACAGGCTTAACTAAGGTGTCGAGTAACACTTCACCGCTTACGGCATCGATAATGCTGATCTCTACAATTTCACTGCCCCATTTAAGCCCCGTAGTTTCAGTGTCTAAAATCACAGCGCCATTATCTAACCAGCTCTGAGCCTGCACGCTGGCTGAAATATTGCCTGCAGATTTAATGTTTTCTAAATGTTCGACGTCATTCATTATTTTACCCTTTGAAATAATTAGTGTTCTTTCAGCTTCGACTCTGCCCAAGTCAACCCCAATAAACTTAGGCTTGTTCACTGCCCAATTTTTAGCTTCATCACTCTGTTTCATAGCCCACCCAGCTTTTTAATTTCACGCGTTAAGCCACGCGACAATAAAGCCCACTCGATGGCGTCTTGACGGAAAAACTCTTGAGTTTCTTCATCACCTGCATCGAAATTTTTCCGCATTATGTCTTTAGCAATTTCGCGCTGCTGATCGGCGAAGTCGCGAAGATAATCCAAATTTACCGGCTTCATTTTGTTGATATAGCAATAGTGGGCGAACTCAGATCGAGTCATCCAAACGAGATCTTTGCTTGGAAATAAAAACCACTTTCTCTCTACTTCAGCAAAGCAGCGATCGATATTCGCCTGCAATTTTGTTTGCATTTCTTCTGGCGTAGTTGGCTCACCTGGCTGGCCGAATCCCGCGATAAAATCACCGATTTCAGATTGGATAAGTTTTTTAAGTTCGATAACGGCTAGATGTTCACTCATAGGACGCCCCCGCAATGGCAAACACCAAACATCTGATAAGAGACAGGACTTGGTTGATCTTCATGAGTGAGGCCTGTTCGTAAAATTCTCGTATCTTTACCGCGAGACCTAACTAGCACAGCGTCATCACCATCAAGCGCAATAATTTTTCCTGACACAGAATTAAAGCTAGTAGTACGAATACCTTGTTTAATTCTCATAAATTTAACTTTGTCACCTACAGCAAAAGAGGCTGGATTAGGCACTTTGTACTTGTTGCACACAGGGCATTTAAAGTCGCTCATACCGCCCCCTCATGTAACTCATTTAGGCTAATGCCCAGTTCTTTGGCTAACGCCATATCTTCAATACGGCGAGTCCGCGCGCGTTCTGCACGTTTTGCATCGCTCACTTTGCAACGGCTGGCATAAGGCAAACCGTCACTGCGCAAACCTGCTGGGTGACGACCGTTAAAAACCGGGCGTGGCTTATAGCCGAGTTCGGCGAGTATTTCGCCCTGATTTGAATGCGGCTGGCTCATGCATGCACCCCGCTTTGTAGTGGACGGTTAAATAGCACCAAGTCCCATAACGACTGTTTAGAAATCGATTTACCATTAATGGCGATCACCTTGACCTTGCGATTGGGCAAAGGCGTCACCACACACTGATACTTTTTCGATGTCCGGATATTAGATAACTTGCCCGACGCATCAACGGCGGTAATACCAAGCTCAGCGGCTAACATCCCCGCGCTATAAAATTGGCCCGTAGCTAACATGCGCTCAGCGGCTGCTAACGTACTCATACACTGTCTCCTGTTGTGGTTTTGCCTGTTGGCACACGCAGCCTTTGCTCTGCATTCAGCGCAAACACCTCCGCATCTTGCTGAGTAAAATCACTCAGTTCTGCACAGGTAAATGTTTTGGTTACGCCCCAGCCTTGGCTATCACTTGGGGTAAATGCCAACTCAATATGCTCAGGATGAAATACACTTTGCGGGACATGTTCAGCACCACAGTGCCGTGTTTAGTGGTGAAGGTGCTCATGCAACCTCCCTCGCCATTGCGGCGTGTGAAAGTTGCATCATTGAAAAAGCAAGCTCACTTGCGAGGTGCATGCAATCACATCCATCTGTTAAACGAGCCGCCGCCCTCGCGATGCCTATTGCTTGCGCCTCATAGTGCTCAGCCACCCGATATCCTTTTTGGCTTATGGCTTCGGCGTGATTTGCGAACAGTTCCGCCATTAGCGACCGTAGCTTTAAATGCTGTGGATTATTTAAGTCAAACTTCGGGTCATAAAGGCTCATGCTTCCACCTCATTTTCCTGCGCTTCTTTAATGCAACGAGGGCAAGCGACTGAGCAACTCTCATCGGCGGTTTCATAGCTATGCCAGCCCTGTGAAGCGGCCATCGCTGCAGCATCACCGACACTGGCATCAATTTCACTCGCCGCAAAATGGGTCTGGTTTTCACACATAAAACAGGTGATCACATAAACCGAGACGACTCTGATTTCTGATAATTCGATATTGGCTAATTTCATGCCGCCCTCGCTTTCTTCTTCATACTGATATCCGCCAGAAGCACAGCGGTTTGTTTTGAATCGGCGGGTAACTTTGATAGCCCCAGCTTATTAACCACGGCATTTTGCGCCCGAGTGACTAACATCAAATTGTCTGGGTCGCAGTTCAGGCGATCGTTATCTTTGAACCACAACATCATGTCTTTGGGTACTGGGCCATTAACGGATTCCCAAACCACTCGATGCTTGAGCGCCCATTGATTAGGTTCAGCGACTTTTATCGAGATATAGCCATCTTTGTTATCAATACGTTCCGAGCCCACAGGTCTGTGATTCGTTGGCGTAACGCCTTTTTTAAACTGAGTGTCAACAGACTTACCGCCAGCGCACCAGCCCTTTAAGCCAGCGTTCCACGCCTTTGCACCTGGCGCAAAGTGACCTGTTCTGCCCGAGGTGATGCCGTGGTTTTTGGTAAATGTCTTAACTTGTTGAGTAGTAAAAGCGGTGCCGAACTGCGCATTCAGCTTTTGAGTAACATCAATAATGGAATGGTGTTGATATGCCGTTTTGATAAACGCTATTTGTTCAGCGCTGAATAACAGGAACCGACCTTTGTTTAATGCGCCAGTGGTTCTGCCACAGGTAAATTTATTATTTTTAATAACAGCCTTAATTTGCTTGGCCGTTTTTAGCGTGCCAAAGGCGGCGTTAAATAAATAGGTGGTGGAATCAACACTGCAATTACGATAGCTGGCAGCAATAAATGCCAGCATTTCAGGGCTATAAATAAATCGAGGCATTATTTAACCTCCAACATTTCAGGCGCTGCGTGTTTGGCAATCAAGCCTTCGTTGAGGCTTTTTTGTGCTTCGAGAGCCAACCTGCCGTTAAGCACAATTTCACGGGCGACGCCAGTAATGGCCTTGCTGCGCTCAATTTCTTCCTGCAATGCTTTGCCGGTAACACCCTCATCAGAAAGACGCTCAAGCTGTGCAAACAGATGGTTATTGAGATCACTCAATTTGTTTTTCATAAATCCCCCTGTTCTAGTGCTCAGGCTCTGCCATCATTTCTTCGTGTAGCCGCTCAAGCTCATCGCCCAGCTCACTACACGCGTGATACAAAATGGAATCGTTCAGTACCAATAGCGCAACGCGCTCAAGCCCTTGGGCCATACCGCGATAACGTGCAGCACTGATAGGGTTTGCATCCGCGAGCGCATCACCATGACGGGTATGCACATCCACCATTAGCCGGCGCATGCTGCTGTGGTAATGATTGTTAAGGTCGAAATTAAATTGGTTCATAAAGGCATTAGCCTCCTGCGCTGTGGTAAGCGCCGACAAAATGAGGGCGGGTGCTTGAATTAAAGGGGAAGTTACTGCTATGCTTTGTTTCATCATTTGGTGTGTCATGTGGTGTGTTCCCATTAAGTGATAAAGAGTTAAGTGATATCGGCCATAACTGTTAGCGCAGTTGTGGCTTTGTTTTTTCTGCTACTCTGGTTTTTCGTTTACCAACCTCATTCCCAAAATACTTACTGCGTAGATACGCAATCGCGCGCCGGCTCTTCTCCAATTTTGCTTCACTAAACTCTGCAAAAGCCGGTACTTGTACCCAATCTGGCACCTCAATCGTGGTGCCTTCTATTTGCCGGTAACTCATTGCACTCTCCTTACAAATAGGATTTAAAAACAGACTCAACGTATCCCGTTAAGCGTTGCCCAAGGGGCGGTGCGCTTCTGGGTTTCGTACACTTCGTCGGCCAGCTTTATCGCGCCAATCATATTGATATAGCGATTACCGCGGGCAACGGGCTGATACACAGGTAACAAGCCGTTATCCATCATGGTTTTGACCGTAGATAAATCCACGCCCATCCGCTCGGCATAACGCTCTGGTGAAAGAAATGGCACAAAGTCTGCACCGATGGTGATAGGCATCATTGCTGCATTCCTTGCCATGTGTTTTTGTGCACTGTGCTAATGAGGTCATCGACCCGTTTACTCATCGGCGGTAATTGGTTATTGAAGGCAACCCAGTAACGCCAAAGCTTTGTGAGTTGGTCATTTCTTGCCTTGAGCAGGTCAACAAGGTGCAGCACAGGGATGACGCCACCCAGCTCCTTGCTACCAGCCTTAGGCCAATATCTATGTGTCGCGCCCAAGAACTCTTCATCTGTCATGCAAAAATACTGGATGCGCTCTTCAACGCTTTTCAGCGGATGATTCACCGGATGAAAACCGCCGCCACTCTCGGCAAAGAAATCACAAAATGCAGGGTTACTTAACGCAGTGCGGATATGAAAAGCGGCTGTGTTCATTGCTGCATTCCTTAGGCATTAACTTGCGGGTAGCGGCTAGGCCAAATCACTTCAGGGGCAACCCCTATCGCCTCGGCAACAATTCGTTCGGCTTTTGGATACTTAACGCGAAAGACGTTGTTTAACGTGCCTGCTTTTAACTGCGCTTGCGCCGCTAACTGATTAAGGCTTAAGCCGCGTTTTTCGAGCTCAGCTTTAATATCAGCGCGATGCCAATCGGCTGTTTCTGCTGTTTTTTTCGCTTTCATTGGTGTACCCTCTTACGTTAACTTGTAATGGCTTGCTGTAAATCACCTTAGTTGCTTTCAATGCTAGTTTAAAAGAAACTTTAAATCAACTAAGTTTCTTTATTTGGCATGTCAAAACCTAAAAGTTGTTTGTATTGGTTTGTTTTTGTTGTGATTTATTAAGCAAAAATTTTTACAGGTACGTAGCTGTTTCAATAAGGACTTTTGAATGAAACAAGATAAGAAGTGGTTCCAATCCAATGAGCTCATTGGTTTTTACGGTTTACCGAAGACAATTCAAGGTATTAACAAAAAAGCTAGCACTGAGGACTGGATAAAGCGCAAAGCAGAAGGCGTTAAAGGTCGCGCCTTTGAGTACCATATTGATTCGTTACCACTCGAAGTGAGGCAAGCACTGCAAGCCCAAGTAGAGAGTGAGGCGCCAGACGAAGCCCCCATTAGCATCCCCTATTATGAGATTTACGCCTCTGCTGGCTCAGGGTTGATCCCGAGCGAAGGCGAGTATTCACCCCACGGCATTAATATCTCCCCGCAAATTTTGCTTAACTTTGGCGTACCGCCAACGGAGTTATTTGCGATTGCTGTTAAAGGCGACTCGATGGAGCCTGCATTATTTGAGGGTGACATTATTATGGTTAAACGCATCAAGCCGCCGATGTTAGTGCTTGAGGGGGTTTATGTGCTGCGCATTGGTGGCGAACTGTTTATTAAGCGCATCCAGTTCAATAAGTTTGAAGCCTACCTTCAGGTTGACAGTGATAATGATTTTTACCGTAGTTTCACCATTAAAGGTGAAGATTTGAATCAAGTTGAGATTATCGGCGAGGCCATGCTCGCCTTAGGCCGCATCCAGCGCATTAACCCGCTGCGTTACCGTGCTAAAGAACAGTCAGTAAAACAATGAGTCGATGCAAGATAAGCGACCTAACCCCAAAAGCATTCATTTTAATCAACTGCTTATTCTTTGCCTTCATCAATGCAAATCAAGCTGCCGCTAGTGATATCGAATCTGCGATAGTGGTGGAAAAGGCGGAGATAGTAACTGGAAGATCAGGGTCTGATTTTTATTTGCTGGAATTAACGCTCAATAAAATTCTTGATAGAAAAAGTAGGGTTGAATGCTCTATTTCACTTATAACAAAAGACGGTTTTGACTTTAAAGGGAGTGAGATTTTAACACCTTCACACCATGAGTCAGAAATCAACTGGCTGATTAACCCATCTTTATGGGGGCCTCCTCATTCAAAGGATATTGGCAGTGAAAAATATGCACAATGGGAAAAAAAGCGTAAAAGCTTTAGACCTAAAAATATCAAGGTGTTGGAGGTCGAGATCACTGAGCAAATCAGCGGCTTTTTCTCTTCCGAAGAAAAGGTCTATCGATTTATCTTTGAAAATTTATAAAGACATATTGAAACAATCAGTTTGAAGATAACTATTAATTTAAAAGGAGTTACTTGATGAGATGGATAGTAGTTTGCTTAACATTATGTTTATTTGCCCCTGTCACCGTTGCCAAACCTGTTGCGCATGATTATGAAGTCATAGCAGAAGAAGATAACAGCATGCGTGGTAGAGAACGCTTACGCTGGGTTATTCTCGCGCCAACTGCATTGACACAATTAGATAGGGCTGAAACCGCAAAAGCTGCGGCTAAAGATCTTCAAGAGCAAACAGGCGCAGATTATGTGCGGGTAACACTTGAGATTGCCACGTTTGCTGCGAATCGGGGCCAAGGAGTAGCTATGGCTACTTACGCACCTGATGGTTGTGATATCACTGGGAATGATTGCAACGGGAAAAAATGGGAGGTTGAAGCCTCACATGTGCAATTAACAGATGAGCAGTTGACCTTTTGGAAAGCATGGCTTGATAACCGTAAACAGTTTGAAGAAGATGGTTTATTAAACGAAGATCGCCTTAAAGCTTTTCTCGCCACTAAGTTTGGCACCACTCCGGATAAGATCATCATTCCTTTTATTTATCGTGAAAATATAGCTCAGTAGTCGCGGCTAATTGCACCAATAGGTTAAGGTTTTAAATGAGCATTACTAAAGTTGATGGCGGCTACCGTGTTGATATTCGCCCCTCTGGCCGCAATGGTAAACGTTATCGACGCACGTTTGAGACCAAAACCGAAGCGACTAAATATGAAAAGTTCATATTGTCGCAGCACCATAATAAAGAATGGCTAGACGCACCTATCGATAGGCGCCCATTGCTTGAGTTAATTGAGCGTTGGTTTCATTTACATGGCAAAAATTTAAAAGAGGGTGAAAACACTCGTAAAAAGTTAATTGCCACTTGTAAGTTGATGGGTAATCCGCAAAGCCAACAAGTTAACACCAACTTTTATTTAAACTATCGGGCGCGGCGGTTAGATAAGATTACCCCTAAAACAGCCAATCTGGAGTTTGAGCGCCTGCACTCGGTATACAGCGTACTTATTGCTGCTGGAGAATTCCCTGGCGAGCATCCTCTCAAATCGGTTTCGCTAGTCAAAACCCCAGCGAGAGACATGGCATTTTTGTCTAAGTCGCAAATTGATCATCTGCTTAGTTTGCTCTCTGGTGATATGCGGCTGATTGTAAAAATCTGCTTGAGTACTGGTGCGCGTTGGAGTGAGGCCCAGAACCTTACCAGCTCACAGATATTAAAAGACCGTATTAATTTTATAGATACCAAGAATGGTAAAAATCGTACTGTTCCAATTACATGCGAGCTGCGTGCTAAACTATCCAGCGGCAATGGCCGCTTGTTTGCTGATTGCTACAAGCCGTTTCTTGCTGTGTTAAAATCTTCTGGTATTGAGCTACCCAAGAGCCAAGCTAGTCACGTATTACGCCACACGTTTGCATCGCACTTTGTGATGAATGGTGGCAACATCCTCACATTGCAAAAAATACTTGGGCATGGTTCGATTCAAATGACCATGCGCTATGCTCATTTGGCACCTGACCATTTATTCGAAGCGACGCGCTTTAATCCGTTGGTATGATCCACAAAATGCCCACATTGGTTCTTTTTAGTTTGATTTGCTTTGATTTAAATTGGTTTTGATGTTTGCAAAAAAATAAATTAACTCACTGTTATAACTTATAAATTTAATAAAATCATGTATTTATGGTTTATGTTTCAAATGGTTTAATAAGAGGCTAAGACCTCCTTTTTTGATGCCATAAATTCCTTGATGGCACTGCGCTTGATATCCTAATGCGCTACGACAGGTGGTGAATGATTATGTCTAAGATTGATGAACAATTATTTAGTGCCCACGAACACGCACTGGAAAAAGAATACGAACTTTGCCCTGAATGTGGCAGCGAGTTATCGGTCAAACACAGTAAGCACGGCGGTTTTATTGGCTGTAATAATTACCCTAGCTGTAATTACACTCGACCCTTAGTGCAGCACGAATCCATTGAAACTCAAGTGATTGAAGGTTCTGTATGCCCTGAATGCGGTCACGAACTGGCGGTAAAGTCTGGGCGTTTTGGGATCTTTATTGGGTGTACTCAATATCCTAGCTGCACGCATATTGAAAAACAGGATCAAGCGAGTGATAAGCCTGACATTCCTTGCCCTGAATGCAAAGCGGGTAAGCTTGAGCACAGAACGAGTCGCTTCGGAAAGAGTTTTTATGCCTGCAGTGCTTACCCTAAGTGCAAGTTTATTGTGAATTATCCTCCGGTTGCTGAAGATTGCCCGAGTTGTGGTTTTGGGATCTTAGTCGAGCGTAAAGGTGCGGCTGGGATGCGTTTAGAATGCCCGCAAAAAAGCTGTAAATACAAAAGACCACTTTAGTTTATTGTGTGACCTGCATCTTAATATTTGGCCGATGAAAGTGGCTTGCGTATAATCCTCGGCTGACCGCTGATGGGGCGGTCAGTATTCGAATTTATCCAATAATTTGATTGTTGAAATCGACAATACTCAAAAGGTGATCCTAAGATGTTGCAGCTGCACCCATCTGACATAAAAGATATTGTGCTTAACGGTGGTGTTATCGCTTATCCAACCGAGGCCGTTTATGGCCTAGGTTGCGACCCAGATAATGACACTGCTATCCAAAAGTTATTGGCTGTAAAACAGCGCCCATGGCAGAAAGGACTGATCTTAGTCGCCAGTGATTTTCAGCAGCTTTTAGCCTATGTTGATGAATCACAATTAACGGCTGAGCAGCTCGAATTTGCATTTTCCAAGTGGCCAGGGCCTTTTACCTTTGTCATGCCAATCAAAGCGCATGTTTCAAAATACCTCTGTGGCGAATTTGACTCTATCGCAGTGCGAGTGTCGGCCCATGCTGGAGTACAAGCCCTGTGCCGCGCATTTAATAAACCTTTAGTGTCGACCAGCGCTAACCTTGCAGGTGAAGATCCTGCATTAACTGCCGCTGAAATCCTCGCCGATTTTACCGGTAAAATCGATGCACTGGTATTAGGCGAACTCGGCGAACAACGTCAGCCCTCGACCATTATCGATGCGCGAAGCGGTAAGATTTTACGAAATGGACAATGAGCAAACCAATAATAAGGATAACAAGATGAGTGTGCCTGATGTTGCAGTGGTAAAAGCGTTTTTAATCGATCTACAAAACCGAATTTGTGCTGGTTTACAGGCGCTGGATGGCCAAGCCACGTTCGCCGCCGATTCATGGACTCGCGCCGAAGGCGGTGGTGGTACGAGCCGAGTATTAACCCAAGGTGCAGTGTTCGAGCAAGCTGGGGTTAACTTTTCCCATGTGACTGGCGCTGCTATGCCTGTGTCGGCTACGGCGCATCGCCCTGAGTTAGCGGGCCGTAGTTTTGAAGCTATGGGCGTTTCTTTAGTTATTCATCCTAATAATCCTTATATCCCAACGACTCATGCCAATGTGCGTTTCTTTATTGCTCAAAAAGAGGGCGCCGATCCCGTGTGGTGGTTTGGCGGTGGCTTTGATTTAACGCCTTATTATCCTTTCGAGGAAGATGTGCGCGAGTGGCACCAGACTTCTAAGGATATTTGCGCGCCTTTCGGGGATGAGGTTTATCCCAAGTATAAGAAATGGTGCGATGAGTATTTCTTCCTACCGCATCGTAATGAAACTCGCGGTGTGGGCGGACTGTTTTTCGATGACTTGAATCAAGCAGGATTCGAGCAAAGCTTTAGCTTTATGCAAGCCGTGGGCAATGGCTTCTTAACGGCCTATGCGCCGATTGTTGAGCGTCGTAAAGATACTGAGTTCGGTGAGCGTGAGCGTCAGTTCCAACTCTATCGCCGTGGTCGTTATGTTGAGTTCAACTTAGTCTACGACAGGGGCACTTTGTTTGGCCTGCAGACAGGCGGCCGTACCGAGTCTATCTTAATGTCGATGCCGCCATTAGTGCGTTGGCAATATGCTTATACACCAGAGGCGGGAAGCCCAGAGGCAGATTTGTATGATAACTACCTCAAACCCCGCGACTGGGTTTAGCCGTTAATCATAAAAAGTAGAGCCATATCCACGTTATTGATTACGCATATGATCGGCCAGAGTTGAAATCGCCTCAAAGATGGCGGCTCGATGCTCTGGCTTATTAATGTTTTCTTCAATCGCAAATTTCATACAAAACAGCCATTGATCCCGCATCGCCTCATCGACGGCGAAATGCATGTGCCGTGCTCGCAATGCGGGATGACCATATTTCTGCTGATAGAGCTGCGGCCCGCCGAGCCAACCACTTAAAAATTCGAACAACTTCTGCTCTGATTCCGCAATTGGCGCTCTATGAATGGCAAGCAGTGTTGTCGTTTCTGCAGAGCTTGCCATCTTCTGATAAAAACTCTTTGCGATAGCACGTATCACCTGTTCGCCGCCGATTAAATCATAGGCGTTAGATTGACTCGGATCGCGATCATCCTGTGGCGGAGTGTGTTTACTAAAAATCTTTTTAAGCCAGTTCATTGGAATAGTCGTTCACTAAAATAGAGAGTATTGAGCCGATGGCGCATTATAGCGTGAAACCCAGCGTGAAATTTAGTTGAGCATAATTCGTCTTGCCTAGGCTCAAAAGCGCGGTAGACTGCAAAGCTATTGAACCTAAAATTTAATATCGCTATGACAGACAGATACGCAGTGTTTGGCAATCCAATTAGCCACAGTAAATCGCCGTTCATCCATGGACAATTTGCCGCGCCCACCCAAGAGTTATTAACCTATGAAGCCATTCTTGCTCCGGTCGATGGTTTTGAAGCCTCACTGACGGCGTTTTTCAATGCGGGCGGCAAGGGCGCGAATGTGACAGTGCCTTTTAAGGAGCAAGCTTTTGCGCTGTGTGACAGTCTCAGCCCAGAGGCCAAGCTTGCTGGCGCGGTAAACACCTTAAGTTTATTGGCCGATGGCACTATTCGCGGTGATAACACCGATGGCTTAGGGCTGGTGGCCGATCTCATCGCTAACTTAGGCAGCCTGCAAGATAAGCGCGTGTTACTTATGGGTGCTGGTGGTGCGGCGCGCGGTTGTATTCTACCGTTATTAAATGCGGGAATTGCGCAGCTGATCATCAGTAATCGCACTCACACTAAGGCACAGCTTCTGGTCGATATCTTTACTTCGGTGGATAACGGTGCTTTCGCAAATAGAGTCACCGCCGTAGAAATGAATGAGCTTGTGGGCGAGTTCGATATCATCATCAATTCAACTTCGGCGAGTCTTGCGGGCGAGTTGCCAACTTTGCCAGCGCATATCATCACTACCCAAACTGTTTGTTATGACATGATGTACGGCGCCTCGGTCACCGCTTTTAACCAATGGGCGCTATCTCAAGGTGCAGCTAAGGTTATTGATGGGCTCGGCATGTTAGTCGGACAAGCGGCTAAGAGTTTTACCCTATGGCGAGGTATCGAGCCCGATACTCAAGTGGTATTAAATCTTTTGAGGGATAAACTCATGGCCGAGCCTAAGTAGGAAGCATGAATCAAAGTATTCTTTTTCCCGAACTGCAATATTGGGACGACGCCCACAAGCGAGTCTGCTTTATCGCGCAGTCACAGGGGATGAACATTAAGTGCTATATCAGTGTGAATAAGTTAGCCGAGCTGAATGATTTCTCTGAACAGCCGAGTGCCAATGAAGCCGCTGCTATGCTGGCATTGTTTGATGCGGTGAGATTTGATGCCGAAGAAATGGCGGAAGACTTAATTGAAGCCGAAGAGTTTGATGAGTTTGGGGCAGTACACTTAGGCTAAACTTATCGAACTCAGATAGTTTTCTGAATCAGCGAATAGTAAAAGGCGGTAGAGACTCAATGAGTCTCTACCGCCTTTCTTATATAGCTATAGTGACACTAAGCGACTAACTATAAGAGATTAGCTATAAGTGATTAGATGTTTTGTAACTCAACTAAGTATTCGTTTTTCAGTCTGACATAGTTGTCGGCAGATTCTGGCAAAAAGGCAATTTCGGCAGGCGTTAATGGGCGAGCCTGCTTAACTGGGCTGCCTACATATAAATAGCCACTCTGTAATACCTTGCCCGGTGGCACTAAAGAACCCGCACCTAAGATCACATCATCTTCTAAAATCGCACCGTCGAGAATAATCGCACCCATGCCTACTAATACTCGGTTACCGACTTTGCAACCGTGAAGCATAGCCTTGTGACCAATAGTCACATCATCACCAATAATCAGTGGATGACCATCGGGACGAGCAGCTGACTTACGCGTTACATGCAATATGCTACCGTCTTGTACGTTCGAGCGCTTACCAATACTAATATGGTTAACATCACCACGCGCCGCCACCATAGGCCAAATACTGGCATCAGTATCTAACGCAATATCGCCAACAAGCACCGAAGCTTCATCTACATACACATTATTGCCTAATTGAGGATGAATACCTTGGTAAGTTCTGAGTGGCCCTGACATAGAAAAGTCCCTAATTGAGTGGTTTTTTGCATTATAAAGGTTAAAAACTAGCGGGTCAGGTCAAATATCCAACGAACAGTGAGAAAATGACAATTATCTTAAAAATAGGGGTTGCGCACTTTCTCAATCTCCCTATAATGCGCATCCACTGACACGGCTGACAGCGAAAGCAAGCTGGCGAGTTAGATTGAATTGAATGGCTTTTAACCACTTAATTCAATCGCAGCAAGAAGTTGAAAATACTCCTTGACGCGAAACGGGAAATGCGTAGAATACGCAGCCCTAGCCACCTGGAAGCGTTCGGCGCTCAGTGTGGTACTCAAGTTCTCTTACGAGGTTGAGTTGCTCTTTAACAAGATAAAACAAGAAATCTGTGTGGACACTCACAGGTGTTGAGTTAATCGAAACTGCTTAGCCTTCGGGTTGGCAGTCAAAAATTTAAATCAATGTAACAATGAGTGTTCATAGCAATATGTACAGTTTGTTTCTTTAGCGAGAAACAAAAAATCAGAATTCATTGAGCCGCTGAAGTCGCAAGACGGARGYAACAAAACTTTAATTGAAGAGTTTGATCATGGCTCAGATTGAACGCTGGCGGCAGGCCTAACACATGCAAGTCGAGCGGCAGCACAAGGGAGTTTACTTCTGAGGTGGCGAGCGGCGGACGGGTGAGTAATGCCTAGGGATCTGCCCAGTCGAGGGGGATAACAGTTGGAAACGACTGCTAATACCGCATACGCCCTACGGGGGAAAGGAGGGGACCTTCGGGCCTTCCGCGATTGGATGAACCTAGGT
>NZ_JAKKRZ010000017.1:0-99846 GCF_025653725.1 Shewanella sp. SM74
TAACTAACTCAACACCTGTGAGTGTCCACACAGATTTGCTTGATAAATTGTTAAAGAGCGTTGACCACACACTGAGTTTTCAGCGGGTCAGGGCTGCGTATTCTACGCATTCCCGTTAGTGCGTCAAGTAGTTTTTTCAACTTTCTCAACACTCATCGTTTAGCTTGCTAACCGATGAACTGCATGGCTTTCTTTGCTTAACTTGCGTTACGCTGTCTGCCGTGTCAGTGGATGCGCATTATAGGGAGATTGARAAAGTCCGCAAGGGCTTTTTTGAGAAAAATGGATCTTTTTTTAATACTTTCAGTTAGTCACACAATACCCCCACTTTATCCTCAGACTTATCCACAAAATGGGTTTTAACGGTTAAATTTGCTACAGCGGCGGGTTAACTTTAGAGGCTATCGATAAGAATGAAATGATGTTCAATGGGGAATAACGACGATTAGCTATATAAAGAAGAGTAAGAATGTAATCCGGATGACATGGAAGTAAACGTGAGGCTTAATTCTAAATTAATGAAGAAATAAAAAGGCAACTTAGATAAGTTGCCTTTAGTGTACGTTTTATTCTACTTATTCAGTAGGCTTAATCTGTCAGCAGATTAACTTAACTTGCCGTGACATTGTTTGTACTTACGACCAGAGCCACAAGGACAAGGATCGTTGCGACCCACTTTGTCACCATCACGGATCATCGGTGCTTGCGCAGTGACAGCTTCATGCTCATCACCACCGCCAACAAGCGACTCTGCCGCTGCGTGTTGATAGTCGCGCTGGATCTTGGCATCTTCTTCACGACGACGCGCTTCCATTTCTTCCACATCTGACTGAGCCTGCACTTGTACTTTCGACAGCACACTGATGACGTCATGTTTCAAGGTGTTCAGCAGTTGTTGGAATAACTCAAACGACTCACGCTTATATTCTTGCTTTGGATTCTTCTGTGCGTAACCACGTAAGTGGATACCTTGGCGCAGATGATCCATCGCCGCTAAGTGTTCTTTCCACAGACCATCGAGCGTTTGCAGCATAACGGCTTTCTCGAACTGGCGTAGCACTTGTGCGCCAACCATTTCTTCTTTTGCCTTATACGCATCGCCCCAAGCAGTAATAATACGCTCACGTAGACTCTCTTCATGCAGATCGTCTTCTTTATCTAACCATTCCTGGATAGGTAATTTGAGCATAAATTCTTGGTGTAGACGTTGCTCTAAACCTGGGATATCCCACAGCTCTTCTACTGATTGCGGTGGAATATACTGATCAATTACTGCGCCAATCACATCGTCTTGGATGTTTTGGATAGTATCTTCAATACTTTCCGCATCCATCAACTCATTGCGCTGGGCGTAAACCACTTGGCGTTGATCGTTAGCGACGTCATCAAATTCGAGTAATTGCTTACGGATATCGAAGTTACGGGCTTCAACTTTACGTTGAGCGTTTTCGATTGCGCGTGACACCCATGGATGCTCGATCGCTTCGCCTTCTTCCATACCCAGCTTTTTCATCATGCCAGAAACACGATCCGAGGCGAAGATACGCATTAAGCTATCTTCCATCGACAGGTAGAAGCGTGATGAACCCGCGTCACCTTGACGACCCGCACGACCACGTAACTGGTTATCGATACGGCGTGATTCGTGACGTTCTGTGCCTAGGATATGTAAACCACCCGCAGCAACGACTTCATCATGACGAATTTGCCAATCGGCTTTGATCTTAGCTTTTTGCTCTGCTGTTGGATTATCGAGTTCATCGATTTCCATGTTCCAGTTGCCGCCAAGCACGATATCGGTACCACGACCTGCCATGTTCGTCGCAATAGTCACAGAGCCAGTACGGCCAGCTTGCGCGACGATTTCTGCTTCTCGTTCGTGGAATTTAGCATTTAAAACTTCGTGCGGGATCTTTTCCTGCACCATTAAGCGCGCTAACAGTTCAGACTGTTCGATTGATACTGTACCCACCAATACTGGCTGACCACGTTCACGGCAATCTTTAATGTCTTTAATGATCGCTTGATATTTTTCATCGGCGGTCAAATAAACTTGTCAGCTGTACCTGTCATACCTGCCAGCTTCTCGTATTGACGGAAGTAGTTCTGGAAAGTGATCGAAGCTAATGTTTGGTTTTCGTTTTGAATGTGTACGCCTTCTTTGGCTTCGACAGCTTGATGTAAGCCTTCTGACCAACGACGACCTGGCATAGTACGACCCGTGTGTTCATCGACTATGATGACTTCGTTGTCTTGTACTATGTAATCCACATCACGTTCAAACAGCGTGTGCGCACGAAGCGCCGCGTTGACGTGGTGTAACAGGGAAATATTAGCTGCAGAATAGAGTGAATCGCCTTCGGCTAACATGCCGCGCTCGATCAACAGGTTTTCTACTTTTTCTTGACCACGTTCGGTAAAATGCACTTGTTTGGCTTTTTCATCGATGCTGTAGTCGCCCTCACCCACAAACTCTTCCGTATCTTCTTTATCTTGACGGATAAGATTGGGGATCAGGGTGTTGATCTTGATGTATAGCTCAGAGCTATCTTCGGCAGCGCCAGAAATGATCAGCGGCGTACGCGCTTCGTCGATTAAGATTGAATCCACTTCATCGATTAGGGCGTAGTGCAACGGACGTTGAACCCGTTCTTGCGGTGAAAACGCCATGTTATCGCGCAGATAATCGAAACCAAACTCGTTGTTGGTCCCGTAAGTGATATCGGCGTTATAGGCAGATTTCTTCTCATGTTGGCCAATGCCTGCGACGTTGATTCCTACGGTTAAACCAAGGAACTCAAACAGTGGGCGGTTATTCTCGGCATCACGACGTGCCAAGTAATCGTTCACTGTAATCACGTGGACGCCTTTGCCTGTCAATGCGTTTAAGTAGGCGGGTAAGGTTGCCGTTAAGGTTTTACCTTCACCCGTACGCATTTCAGCAATACGGTTGCTGTCGAGTACCATACCGCCGAGTAACTGTACGTCGAAATGACGCATATCAAATACACGCTTAGACGCTTCGCGTACTGTCGCAAAGGCTTCAGCCATGATGCTATCTAATGAAGCTCCAGCAGCTAAACGCTCACGGAACTCTGCGGTTTTCGCCTTTAATGCTTCATCGGTTAATTTTTCATAATCAGCTTCTAATGCGTTAATGCTAATAACGATCTTTTGAAGCCCTTTAAGGGTGCGGTCGTTGCGACTACCAAATACTTTTGTCAGTAATTTACCAAACATCTGAATCACTTATTCTCTGTAGGCCAAGTCCATGATGGAAACTAGAAGCCAATGTTTCAATTAACTTGCTTTGCGGTAGACAAACTTTTGTGGATCTATCTGCTGTCCGCCGCGCAACACTTCATAATGCACATGAGCCCCAGTTGAGCGCCCAGTGCTTCCCATACTGGCGATAGCATCGCCTTTTGCGACCACATCACCTACAGTCACTGACAAAGCTTTATTATGGCCATAACGCGTATGCAAACCGTTACCATGGTCGATTTCAACCAATTCGCCATAACCGAACATATTTCCAGCAAAAGTCACCACGCCTGCAGCAGTCGCAACAACTTTAGCTCCTTCTCGACCGGTAAAATCAATCCCCTTATGCACAGACCTGCGACCGTTGAAAGGGTCATTACGTAATCCGTAGGGCGACGACAACCAACCTTTATCGAGCGGGATACCTGATATATAACGTTCATCATCTATATGGTGGTTAGATGACACTGTTTCAAGTAGTGAAAGCTGAACATTATTATTGTCAATTCGTGATGCCAACTTATCCATATCGTCGATAAGCTGTCCGAGCTCGATGTTAGTGCCTAGTTCGCTCAAACCACCCACACCAACCTCGGATGAAAAATCAAAATCTTCATCCAACTTATTCTGCTGGGCGACCTGTTGACCTAAAGCTTCGAGACGGGTGATCTTGGCTTGCATACGTGCAACATGAGTCACAAGCATAGCCAGTTGAGACTCAGTAGCACTTTTAAGCTCTAAGACTTGTTTCTTTTGTTGTTCGCGCACGAGACGATCGTTATCGACACTGGCTTGCTGATCTTGAAATCGAGCGGAGTTGTGTTGATAAATACCGGACCCAGTGGCCAACAATAGTATTGGAAGTAGCAACCAGCGTTTACTGGGCTGCCAGCGTGTGACGCCATTCCGACCTTGAATAAATACTGTTACACTCATAGCCTAATTCAGCCATCTTATTATCATATGAAAAAGCCCCCTCAAGATCTCAGCCAATTACTGCATCAATCGGGAAAATTACCCGACCTTGCTGAGAAAGCGGAACTACTTATGTATCTGGATCAGCATGTGAAGCAGATTATTGCAGGTCCTGTTGCGGAGCAACTAAAAGTCGCTAATTTCCGCCAGGGTGTTCTTGTGGTTGAAACCACTTCGGCAGCTTGGGCTGCGCGAATTAATTTCCAAAAGCCGAAGCTATTAACCCAGCTTCAAGCAGAAACGCTCCCAATCCTTACCGCAATTGAAGTTAAAGTCAACCCGAGATTAGCAATGTATGACGCAAAGCCTAAACAGGGACATAAAGAATTAAGCCCAGCAGCAGCGGAGCACATTGCAGCATTAGCGGAAAATATTGGCGGTTCACTGGGTGAAAAACTAAAACGGCTGGCCTCATTGGCCAGCCGTAATAAATAATCTTACCGCTTTTTAAGCAAATACAGCGCCACCTGGTACAGTAAAGCTGACGGGAACATCGGCTTCTTTTTCGAAGCTGACCAACTCCCACGCATCCTGTTGCGCAAGCAAAGCACGCACCAATTGGTTGTTCAACGCATGACCAGTTTTATACGCAGTGAACTCACCTAAAATAGCGTGCCCAGCCACATATAAATCACCAAACGCATCTAGAATTTTGTGCTTAACAAATTCGTCCTCATAACGCAGGCCGTCGGGATTAAGGACGCGATATTCATCAAGTACAACAGCGTTTTCCATGCTGCCGCCCAACGCTAGGTTGTTGGCTCGCAAATATTCGATATCACGCATAAACCCAAAAGTACGGGCACGGCTGATATCTTTCACGAAAGCAGAAGTTGAAAAGTCCATCACCACATGCTGTTGGCTACGAGCGATTTCTGGATGCGCAAAATCAATTTTAAAATTGACTCTAAAACCTTTAAAAGGTTTTAACTCGGCCCATTTATCGCCATCTTCAACGCGCACAGGGCGCTTAATCTTTAAATACTTCTTAGGCGCGGCCTGCTCTTTAATACCAGCAGACTGCAACAAGAAGACGAATGGGCTTGCACTGCCATCCATAATAGGAATTTCAGGCGCGTCCACTTCGATTACAGCGTTATCTATGCCTAAACCCGCAAGAGCTGCAAATAAATGCTCAATGGTCGAGATACGAATACCTTCGTCATTGACAAGTGCCGTACACATAGTGGTTTCACGAACTTGCTCCGCCTTCGCTGGGATGGCGACGGCAGGACTCAAATCGGTGCGCACGAGTACGATCCCTGAATTAACGGGCGCGGGCATAATGCTCAAAGTGACCTTGTTGCCAGAATGCAATCCGACACCAGTTGTTTTCACCATTTTCTGAACAGTTCGTTGAAATATCATTCAGTTACCCGTTTATATGCCAATTATAAAGCCTAATATTTGTACACTCAGCGTCGGCAAATCGAGCCGCACTGGTTCAACATAATAACATAACTTTATTATGTCACACAAATGCAGCTATGTTGTGGTATTGCCCAAAACGAACAACACCTCACATATTACGCTGGACTCAAACGCTCTCGCTAGTCGGCTTGCTTACGCAAAAATGCTGGAATATCAAGATAATCCAATTCATGCTTTGTCGATGGTGCAGGCGTAGGAGCTGGCTGCGGAGCCGCTGGCAACACGTTGCCTTTTGGCGCTGCATAGTTCACATGTGCAGCTTCTTCGACATAGGCTTCGACTTTTGGTTCAACAACTACAGGCTCTGGACGAGGTGCAGGTTTAGAAACCAATTGGATATCAGGACGCTTTTCAGCACCGATACCAGTCGCAACAACCGTTACACGCAGCTCATCACTCATTTCTGGGTCGATGACAGCACCAACAACCACAGTCGCGTTGTCAGAGGCATAAGCCTTAACATGATTACCGACAGTTTCGAATTCTTCGATACTCATGTCCATACCCGCAGTAATGTTAACTAACACACCACGCGCACCGGCTAAGTCGATGTCTTCTAATAATGGGCTGGCAACAGCAGCTTCGGCCGCTTCTTCAGCACGGTCTTCACCGCGAGCGACACCTGTACCCATCATGGCATTACCCATTTCAGACATCACAGTCTTCACGTCGGCGAAGTCGACGTTAATCAGACCTGGACGAGTGATAAGCTCAGCAATACCTTGTACCGCACCAAGTAACACGTTATTCGCTGCGGCGAACGCATCGAGTAAAGAAGTACCACGGCCCAATACTTTTAATAATTTTTCGTTCGGGATAGTGATTAACGAATCCACGTGCTTAGCCAGCTCGGCAATGCCTTGCTCAGCGTAAGCCATACGTTTTTTCCCTTCGAATGGGAAAGGCTTAGTCACAACCGCAACGGTCAGAATACCTTCTTCACGTGCGATTTGAGCCACAACAGGTGCAGCACCTGTACCTGTACCACCGCCCATACCGGCAGCGATAAAGATCATGTCAGAACCTTTGATTGCCGCGCGAATGTTTTCGCGGTCTTCTTCAGCTGCAGCACGACCCACATCTGGGTTTGCCCCTGCTCCAAGACCTTTAGTGACATCGCGTCCTAATTGAATTGTTGAGCCAGCGCCTGATTTTCTCAGGGCCTGAGCGTCTGTATTGGTAACGATAAACTCAACACCTTCAATGTTGTGTTTGACCATATGTTCGACAGCGTTACCGCCGCCGCCGCCAACGCCGATGACTTTAATCACCGCGTCGTCTGAGTGAGTATCCATGATCTCAAACATTGTCTGATCTCCGTGTTGCCTGCGTTATGAAAATTAAAATTCGCCCTTAAACCAGCTTTGGACCCGATTCCAAGCGCTAGTTACCCCTTGGCGCTCAGGACGTTCGAACTGACGTTCGATCACCCGTCGTGCGCCGTAATGAAGCAGTCCGACTCCTGTGGAGTAAATAGACTGGTCCACGTATTCATATAAACCTTTGATCGGTAGCGGTGACGCTACGCGAACTGGCATGCCAAAAGTCGCTTCCGCAATATCGACCACACCTTGAATCGACGCTGTGCCACCTGTGAGCACAATACCTGCGGCGATTTGATCTTCTAACCCACTGTCTTTCAACTCTTTAAGCACAAGCTCAAACAGCTCTTGGTATCTTGGTTCAACCACTTCGGCGAGCGTGTGACGTGACATGCTCCGCGATGGACGACCACCTACCGATGGCACTTCAATACTGTCTTCGCGGCTCACCATAGAACTGCGCGCACAGGCGAACTGCACTTTAATTTGTTCAGCATGTGACGACGGCGTGCGGAAAATCTTTGCGATGTCGTTCGTCACTTGGTTACCTGCAACCGGTACAACCGCACAATGACGCAAGGCGCCATTGGTATATACCGCGATATCCGTAGTGCCACCGCCGATATCGACGATACACACACCTAAATCTTTCTCATCGAAGGTCAACACAGCATCGGCTGAAGCAATCCCAGAGAACACTAAGTCGTCGACCTTAAGGCCACAACGCTCAACGCTCTTAGTAATATTCTTCGCCATATCATTGGCGCAGGTCACTATGTGTACCTTGGCCTCCATACGCATACCGGACATACCGATTGGGCTGCGAATACCGTCTTGAACGTCGATTGCATATTCCTGCGGCAGCACGTGTAAAATGCGACGTTCGGTCGGGATCTTCACCGAGCGAGCCGTATGGATCACGTTATCAACATCTTCCTGTGTCACTTCTTCATCGTTGATCGATACCATGCCGTTTTCATTTTGGCAGGCGATGTGTTTACCCGAAATACTCAAGTAAACCGATGACACTTGGCAATCCGCCATTAATTCCGCTTGATCGAGCGCACGTTGCACACTGCGAACTATCGAATCTAAATCGTTCACGCCACCTTTATCCATTCCCCTTGAGGGATGGTTACCAAGGCCGACTATGCTAATTTCGCCATCGGGCAGAACTTCGCCTATGATCACTGCGACCTTAGAGGTTCCTATGTCCAATCCGACGATAAGGTTTCTATCTTGGTTTTTGATCATTAATTATCGGCTCTCTTGTTTGTGCATCGCCCCAGCCTACGGCCAACCCTGTGTCGTAGCGTAAATCTACTCTGGCAACGGATTTCTCTTGTTTCGCCAAAACCGGATAAACAGTAATAAATCGTTGTATCCGTGCAATTTTATCTTCTCGACCCAAATCTAAAACGATACCGTTTCCAAGGGTCGCGTGCCACGCATGTCGTGGCGTTAAATTCAAACTGGCTAAGGTAAAGCCGTTAATCTTTAGTAGGGAGTTGATCTGTGCATAGACAGTCAACACCTCAAGGCCCATATCATTTGGTCCAGATAACTGCGGTAAATGCTCAAGCTCTGGGTGCGATGGCGCTTCGAATACTTCTCCATGCACGTTCAACCACAAGTCACCATTCCAATGGGCTGCGGGTTGTTGCTCTTGCAAATACACCCTGAGTTTCGCTGGCCACTCACGCCTTACCGATGCGCGATATACCCAAGGTAAAGCTTCTAACGCCTGCTGCACTAAGGTAATGTCAGCACTAAAAAAACTGCGCTGCATTAAATGCTGTAGTGCTACTTGTATATCTTTATCTGTGGTGTAAACCCGCTCACCTTTGATGGCAACGGCCTCAATCGGCAAGTTGCTGGCATCATTCAAAAATTTATGTAACTGATAGCCACCAAATACAAAACTGGCTACGATGAAGAATAAAAAGCCAGCCCCGCTCCACTGATACCAATTAAACCGTGACATTCTTGCCCGCCAGTGCCGCCTCTTATCACTCCAAGACACGCTTCATCCCACCTTTAACGACACCCATTAAAAACCACAGAAAACCGGCCATTATATAGACCAAAATCCTTTGGTCAAAATTTCCTTTTTCTCGCAGATCAAGCGCTAAAGATCAGCTTGCTTGCGCAGGTAATTCCACCACAGCAAACCCTAATCCAGACGACGCTAACTGTCGTGACAGGGCGCCAATATTACCCGCACCTTGGGTGAGTAATAAATCCCCGTCCTGCAATACATCGGGCAGCACTTCTGCAAGCAGATCTGGGCTTGCGATAAAGATCGGATCTAGCTGACCACGCAAGCGAATTGAGCGGCATAATGCGCGACCATCCGCACCTGTGATCGGCGCTTCACCCGCACTATAAATATCGAGTAACAATAAGCAATCCACTTGTGATAACACTTCCACAAAATCCTCATACAAATCACGGGTACGAGTGTATCTGTGCGGCTGATACGCCATGACCAAACGTCTATCAGGCCATCCTGCACGCGCAGCTTTAATGGTCGCCGCAACTTCGCTGGGATGATGACCATAATCATCCACTAACATGACTTCGCCCTTCGGCGTGGCGAATTTGCCTAAATGCTGGAAACGACGCCCTATACCTTGGAACTCCACTAGAGCCTGAGTAATAGCGTTATCGTCGATTTCATCTTCAGTCGCCACCGCAATGGCCGCTAACGCATTGAGCACATTATGTTGGCCCGGTAAATTCAACACCAGATCGAGATCTTCTTTAGCTTTACGTCTGACAGTAAAACGGCACTGATGACCTTGCTGGCTAAAATTAAGTGCTTGCACGTCCGCATCGTCACTGAAACCATAGGTCACGTGTTTACGGCCAATACGCGGCAGAATCTCACGCACGACGGCATCATCAATGCACACCACAGCGACACCGTAGAACGGCAAGTTGTGCAGAAAATCCACAAAAGTCGATTTCAGTTTTTCAAAATCACCGCCATAAGTATCCATATGATCAGCTTCGATGTTAGTCACCACACTGACCATAGGCTGCAAATGCAAGAAGCTCGCATCACTCTCATCGGCTTCGGCAATCAAATAACGGCTGGTGCCTAATCTGGCATTGGTACCGGCACTGTTGAGCAAGCCACCAATCACAAAGGTTGGGTCCCGCCCAGCTTGACCATAAACGCTGGCGATAAGGCTCGTTGTCGTGGTTTTACCATGGGTGCCCGCAATCGCCACACCATGTCGATAACGCATCAACTCGGCTAACATCTCAGCACGACGCACAATAGGAATACGTAATTCTTTAGCGGCAAGGATTTCTGAATTTTCCAGATTAATCGCGGTTGATACGACGACCACATCCACTTGCTGCACGTTTTCAGCGGCATGACCAATTTGGATCTTGGCACCGAGTAAACACAATCTGTCGGTCACGGCATTTTGCGCAATATCCGAACCACTCACCTGATAGCCTTCGTTCACTAACACTTCGGCGATCCCGCCCATGCCCGCGCCGCCAATGCCGACGAAGTGAATACGCTTAATACGGCGCATTTCTGGGATCATACTTCTCAGTTGTGCGTATCTTTCTGTCTTAGTCATGCTTATCCTTTCTCAGCAAGGCTGATGCACACTGCGGCAACTTGTTCAGTCGCATCCAGTACCGCAACGTCTCTCGCTCTTTGGCCCATACGGGCTAATTCTGTTCTGTCATTGGCGAGCAACTGTAATTTGTTCGCCAGTTTATTCACGTCCAAGATGGCCTGTGGCAATAGGAAAGCTGCGCCAGCCTCAACCAATACTTGAGCGTTACGGGTTTGATGATCATCCACTGCATGGGGATAAGGTACCAGAATACTCGGTAGCCCCACCGCCGCTAACTCAGACACAGTCAAGGCGCCAGCTCGGCACAATACCACATCAGCCCAGCGATAGGCGGCTTCCATATCGTCGATAAACTCAGCGATATTCACGCCACCATCTTGTCCTTGTTGCTGATATGCCGCCTTCACGCCCGTAAGATTATCTTTTCCCACTTGATGCCAAACCGTCACTGACTGCTGCTGACTCAGTATCGCGACAGCTTCAGGCATCAGATCGTTAAAGACTTTGGCGCCAAGGCTACCGCCGACAACTAATACTTTTAAGGCTTCATCAGCCTCTGGCTTTGGTTCTGCACCTAAGGCAATCAGTTCTTGGCGAATCGGATTACCAACAACCTTGGCCTTCACTGTGGTAAAGGTATTTTTAAAGGCACATAACACTTGCGTCGCAATCCGCGACAACAACTTGTTCGTCATCCCTGGGATGGCATTTTGCTCATGTAGTACCAATGGAATACCGGCTAATCTTGCCGCCACACCACCTGGGCCACTGGCGAATCCGCCCATGCCAAGGACCACATCGGGTTTAAACTCAGCAATCACGGCCTTAGCCTGCAATATTGAGCGCACCACTTTAAAGGGCGCCGCGAGTTTTCGGATCAAACCATTACCGCGCACACCTTTGATATCAATGAAATCAATATCAAATCCATACTGGGGCACTAAACGCGCCTCCATACGATCGGCCGTGCCTAACCAACGCACTTGCCAACCCTGTTGAGCTAAATACTTAGCCACCGCCAGTGCCGGGAACACATGTCCTCCCGTACCACCCGCCATGACTAAAATACGTTTTCCTGTTGGAGTCATCACTTCAATCTCCCTTGCACGGCCTGAACTAATGTCATACGCCGCTCGTAATCAATGCGCAGCAACATCATCGCTGCCGCAGTCATGACCCATAAACTACTACCACCGTAACTGATAAAAGGTAATGTCAGCCCTTTGGTTGGCAACATGCCGATACTCGCGCCGACATTCACCACAGTCTGGAAACAAATCCAAATACCGATGGCATAACCTAAATAACCTTCAAATGGCTTATCCATGGCTAAACACAAATTACCTAAACGAATCGATCTCAGCGCCACAAATAGCAGTACAGATAACACGGCAATAATGCCGATAAAGCCCAATTCTTCCCCGATCACGGCAAAGATAAAGTCTGTGTGCGCTTCGGGTAAATATTCTAATTTTTGAATACTATTACCTAGCCCTTGGCCAAACCAATCGCCGCGACCATAGGCCATCAAAGATTGAGTCAACTGGTAACCGCTACCGAAGGGATCTTGCCAAGGATCCATAAAGGAGGTCACTCGGCGGATACGATACGGCTCCAATAGCACTAGGGCCACAAACGCCAATACGCCCGCAAAAATCAAGGCAAAGAAATCGAGTAAACGCGCACCGGCTAAAAACAATAGACCAACCGTTCCCACAAATAGCACCACCACAGTACCTAAGTCGGGCTGCATCAAAATCAGCACAGCATAAATCGCAAATACTGCAATCGGCTTATAGAAGCCTTTAGCATTCTCGCGCACTTCCTGATGACGCCTCACTAAGTAACCCGCCATATAGATGGCGAAGGCAAATTTAGCGACTTCCGCCACCTGGATGCGAATAGGGCCTATGGATAACCAACGCGTCGCACCGTTTACCGTAGTACCAACTACCAATACAGCTAACAACATCAAACCCACAATCAACAACAACATGGGGCTCCAGCGCTGCCAAGTCTGCATCTCTACTCTTAGCACAAATGCCGCAATGAATAAGCAACCCACTAAATAACCCACATGGCGAGTCATAAAATAAAATGGGTTCCCCGTGAGTGTTTGCGCTTCAGGCATAGAGGCTGACATCACCATTACAAAGCCGAAGCTAATCAAAGACAACACAGCCGCGAGCAAAGCACGGTCGTACAATTGCACGCCCGGGACTTCGGTATCACGTTGCCAATTGGGTATTGCTAAACGCAAACGCCCAAATAGGCTAAGTTGTCTTGCATCACTCGCCATTAAGTTGTCCCACGAGGTTTCTAAAATCATCACCTCGAGCCATGAAGTTACTGTACATATCTAAACTGGCGCAGGCTGGCGATAATAAAACGATATCACCAGAGGTTGCCAATTCAGCGGCTTTCGCTACCGCAGCAGCCATAGTGTCGACTCTTATCGAGCCGTCTTTCAATGCAGCAATCTTTTTACCATCGCGGCCTAAGGTGATGAGGTGCGTCACTTTAGCTAAAGCCACAGCTAAAGGCTTAAAATCAGCCCCTTTACCGTCACCGCCAGCAATCAAAATAATATCGCCTAAGTGGTCACTCAAGCCATCGAGCGCGGCGACTGTGGCACCGACATTTGTCGCTTTAGAGTCATTGACATAGGTCACGCCATTCTTAATACCAACCACTTCACAGCGATGGGATAAGCCAGTAAAAGTACGCGCCACTTTTGCCATAACGTGCTTATCGACACCGACGACATCCACAAGCGCCATCGCCGCAAGTAGGTTGGCATGGTTATGACTGCCAATCAGCGAGACTTCAGTGATCGGCATTATTTCGCTGCTGCCGTGATAAATCTTGCTGTCGCTGATGCCCCATTCGTCCGCTTCTGGCGCCGCTAAACCAAAACTGTTTTGGTTCATTGGTTCTGGCGGTACGGTCAGTTTATCGTCACGATTAAAGAGTACGGCACGGGTTTGTTTATATAAACGTAATTTAGCCTCGCGGTAGGCATCAATGTCACTGTATCTGTCCATATGGTCTTCGCTGATATTCAAACAGGTCGCCACTACACACTTAAGGCTGTGGGTGGTTTCCAATTGAAAGCTCGACAACTCAAGCACAAATAAGTCCGCATTTTCATGCAGTAAATCCAGCGCAGGCACACCGATATTACCTCCGACGGCAACAGCAATACCCGCTTCCCTTGCCATCTCGCCCACCAGCGTAGTGACGGTCGATTTTCCGTTAGAGCCAGTAATGCCAATCACACAAGGTTTACGGTCAGCAATTTCACGGGCAAATAGCTCCACATCGCCAATCACCTCAATGCCCATATCCACAGCGGCACGCACCTCTGGGGTATAAGTAGCAATGCCGGGACTAATAATGATCTGCGTCGCTTGCACAAGATAACGGCAATCGAATCCGCCAGAAATCAGCTTCACATCAGGAAAAGACGTTGCTAACGTTTCGGCGCCCGGAGGCTGCCGACGACTGTCCATCACCAATGGCGTAATGCCCTTTCCACACAAATAGCGCACCACGGACAAGCCCGTGGCCCCCAAACCTAACACTATGTGTGAATACTGATTTTGCATAACCAATTACCTTAACTTCAACGTGGCTAAGCCAAGTAAGACGAGGAATATCGAGATAATCCAAAAACGCACTATCACTCGAGGCTCAGGCCAACCTTTTAACTCATAGTGATGGTGGATCGGCGCCATGCGGAAAATACGCTGGCCGCGTAACTTGTACGAACCCACCTGCAGAATCACTGACAGGGTTTCCATCACGAACACGCCGCCCATGATCACTAACAAAATCTCTTGGCGAACGAGCACTGCAATTGTGCCCAGTGCAGCACCTAATGACAGTGAACCCACATCGCCCATGAAGACTTGCGCAGGGTAAGTGTTGAACCACAAAAAGCCCAGACCCGCACCGACAATGGCGGTACAGACGATCACTAACTCACCCGAACCGGGTAAATGCGGGATATGTAAGTAATTCGCAAACTGAGCGTGACCCGACAAATAAGCAATCAAGGCAAACGCCGCCGCGACCATTACCGTCGGCATAATCGCCAAACCATCGAGACCATCGGTTAAGTTCACCGCATTACTCGAACCCACTATCGTGAAGTATGCCAATACGATAAATACGGCGCCGAGTTGCGGCATCACGTCTTTAAAGAAAGGCACCACTAACTGGGTTTCACCTGGATTGGCCGCCGTGGCATACAGGAAAAAAGCAATAAGCAGCGCAGCCAAAGATTGCAGAATGTACTTCCAGCGCGCGATCAAGCCTTTAGTGTCTTTACGTACCACTTTGCGATAATCGTCGATAAAACCGATCAAACCGAAACTGCCGAGCACAAACAGCATGACCCACACATAGCGGCTACCCAGATCACCCCACAACAATACGCTGATGAAAATAGCAGCCAATATCAGCAAGCCACCCATAGTCGGCGTGCCACGCTTACTAAAATGTGATTCTGGACCATCGTTACGCACAACCTGACCAATTTGCAGTAATTGCAAACGTTCAATCAGTTTAGGGCCAAACCATAAGCTAAAAACCAATGCAGTCAATAAGCCTAAAATGGCTCGAAATGTCACATAGGAAAACACGTTAAACCCGGTATGAAAACGGGTTAAATACTCGGCCAGATATACCAGCATTTACACTAACTCCCCACGCCCGAAGGCTACTGTTAGGCCATCCACGACCCGCTCCATGGCGGCGCTACGTGAACCTTTAACGAGAACCGTTACCTGTCCCGGCAACTGGTTTATATGCTTTATAAGTTTTTCTACTAACGTCGCCACACTGTCATAGTGCTCCGCACCGAAAGCTTGGCTCGTGTGCTGACTTAAAGTTCCGGTACAAAACAAGGCATCAATCCCCTGTTGCTTGGCCAGTTGCCCTAGTTCAGCGTGTAAAAGGGGCGCATTGTCGCCTAATTCTCCTAAATCTCCCAGTACCAGACAGCGATTTTCAGAAATTTCCTTTAACCAAGCGATCGCCGCGCCAACGGAGACAGGATTTGCGTTATAGCTATCGTCGATTAGACGCACGCGCCCCAATTGACTCGGCTGCATACGTCCTTTCACTGGCGTTAATTGGCTCAAGCCTTCAGATATTTCAGTCAAACTCAATCCCAAAGCAATACAAACACTTGCAGCGGCGAGTGCATTACTCACTTGATGACGACCCGCCAACGGCAATACCACTTGGCAAGATTCACCTAAATAATTGAGCATAAAACGATAGCAACCATCCGCATTAGTCTTATGGCCTGTCGCTATCACGTCGATATGACGTTTAGCGGCGCCATCTTGCTGGGAGAAGCTCAGTTGCTTATAAGGTCTTGCCTTAACGCTCATAAAATCAGCGAAGGCATCATCGGCATTGATGATGGCAGTGCCATCGGCCTGCAGATGATTAAAAATTTCTGACTTCGCCTGTGCGACACCCGCTTGTGATCCAAATCCTTCTAAATGGGCGCTGCCGACGTTATTCACCAACGCGACGTTTGGACGCACAAGTCCCGAGGTGTAATCGATTTCACCTTTATGGTTAGCGCCGAGCTCGAATATCCCAAACTCATCCGCTGGCGTTAAACGCAGCAAAGTGAGCGGCACACCAATCTCATTATTAAAATTGCCAGCGGTATAGAGGATTTGATGCTTTGCCGACAGAATGGTCGCGATCATTTCCTTCACGCTGGTTTTGCCGTTTGAGCCAGTCAAAGCAACACAAATCGGATTGATCTGGTCACGAACATAAGCACCAATCGCACCCATGGCTTTTTGACAATCAGCCACTATGAGCTGCGGGATATCAAAAGCTAACTCACGCTCAACCATTAACGCCGCTGCGCCGTTCGCAATAGCTGTAGCTGCAAAATCATGGCCGTCAAAGCGCTCACCCTTTAAGGCAACAAACAGGGTTGCAGCGCCGATTTTGCGGCTATCACTGCTTAAATCTTGGATGGTGACGTCGTCACCGACTCGATGCACGCCTAAGTGTTGACTTAGAGTCTCGAGAGAAAGAGGGATCATCTTGATTGCTCCGATAACTGGCGTGCCAGGGCGCGTTCATCATAGTCATGACGCACACCTGCCGCCTCTTGGTAAGTTTCGTGGCCCTTGCCCGCCAGCAAGATCACATCGCCAAGTTTAGCCAATGCCACAACCTCTTTAATTGCTGCGATACGGTCAACCTGAGTCAATGCCTGCTGAGGGTGGGTTAGCCCTTGGATAATATCGGTAATAATTTGCGCGGGGTCTTCACTGCGCGCATTGTCGCTGGTCACCATAATGCGGTCAGCAAACTGTTCAGCAGCTTGGCCCATCAAAGGACGCTTGCCCTTATCACGGTCGCCACCACAGCCAAATACGCACCATAAATCACCGGCACAATGGCGACGTAGCGCGTTTAACGCTTGTTCGATCGCATCTGGCGTATGGGCATAATCGACCACTAAGGTGATGTTATCCGCAGTTGTGAAACGCTCCATACGACCTGCGACGGGCGTTAGGTATTGCACTTGCTCGGCTAACGCTTTCATATCAAGACCTTGCAGGTACAAGGCCGATAGCGCCGCGAGTAAATTAGAAAGATTAAAGGCACCAAGTAGTGGCGAGTGGATTTGAGTCTCGCCCTCGGGCCAGACTAAGGTTGCACTGACACCTTGATCGTCAAACTTGGCATTTTTAGTATAAAAAGCCGCGGCTTGATGACCTTCAATACTAAAGCCCCACATTTGCGCAGGCACAGATTTAAGTTCAGTCAACCAAGACACGCCAACTGCATCGTCGAGATTCAATAAACCGTGACCTAAAGTGCTGAAACGAAATAGGCTTTGTTTAGCGGCGGCATAGCTTTCCATATCGCCGTGGTAATCGAGGTGATCGCGCGTCAGATTAGTGAACACGGCAACATCAAATGGTACTGCGTCGACGCGGCCTTGCACTAAGCCGTGACTCGACACTTCCATGGCGCAGACACTCGCGCCTTGGGCTTCAAACTCATGCAACTGACGCATTAAGGTAATCGCATCGGCTGTGGTGTTACCACTATCAACAAGCTCGCCCCAGAGACCATTGCCAAGGGTGCCCATGACGGCGGCTTTGCGCCCCAATGAAGTCACCAGTTGTGCAATGAGTTGACTCGTAGAGGTTTTACCGTTAGTTCCGGTAATACCGATAACCCCAAGGGATGGCATAACGGCAGACTTGTGCGCTAAGGGATAACGCTGGGCGGCAATTGCCGATACCTGACGACTTAACTGAAAGAAATAAATCTGCACACCGTGCTCGGCATTATCGCCCAGCAACACTTTGCCATGTTGGTCAGCATCATCCGTGTGAACTAATACGCCTGCTGCACCTAAATCTAAGGCTTTTTCAATAAACTGTCTGCCATCGACTTTATGTCCTGGCAGCGCCAAAAACACATCGCCGCGACGTATTGCGCGGCTATCTAAGGTCAGATCATTGAAGGACTGCGCGCCAGCATAATGTAGCCAAGGCGCTAGCAAATCCCGTAATAACATCATTCTGCTCTCCCAGCGGCGATTCCCGCCAATTGCACTTGTTCTTTATCGGTAATGGGTTCAACGTTTAACATTTGCAGTGCGCCAGACATGACTTTGGCAAATGCAGGCCCCGCCACTGAACCACCATAATAGAGATCGCCCTTAGGCTCGTTCACTACCACCACTATCGCTAATCTAGGATTATTCGCAGGAGCAACACCCGCAAATAAAGCAACATAATCATCACCATAGCCACCAGCAACTGCCTTACGACTTGTGCCAGACTTACCTGCAACTGGATAACCGTCGATGTGCGCTAAGGTGCCAGTGCCACCTTTTTCCGTTACGCCGACTAGCATTTGCATCACATCGTGGGCCACATTTTCAGAAATGACTCGCTCACCGACAGGTGGCTTTTTCAGTTTCATTATCGAGACAGGGAACAAAGTGCCGCCATTGCCTAAGGTGGCGTACATACGCGCAAGTTGAAGTGTTGTTGCCGTTAAGCCGTAACCGAAGGACAAGGTGGCACGTTCAAAGTCTGACCAACGGTGGCGATCTTGAATCAAGCCAGCGCTTTCACCCGTGAGGTTAATTCCCGAAAAACTGCCAAGTCCCATGGATTGATAAGTGCCGAGCAGTTGCTGCACCGGAATAGACAAAGCCAATTTACTGATGCCGACGTTACTGGATTTAGCCAAAATACGCGCCAAACTCATATCGCCGTAGTTCGCGGGGTCACGTACTTGGCGACCACCTAAACGCATCCAACCCGGTGAAGTGGCAATAATATCGGTCGATTTAACTGTGCCAGCTTCAAGCGCTGCGGCTACCACAAATGGCTTAATGGTCGAACCCGGCTCAAAGGTATCTGTCATAGCACGGTTACGCATTCTGAAGGTTTGCAGATTGTCGCGCGCATTGGGGTTATACGAAGGCGTATTCACCATAGCCAAGACTTCACCCGTGTGAATGTCGAGGACGACAATCGAACCCGAAGTCGCTTGGTTCATCTCAGTGGTGCGTTTTAGTTCGCGATAGGCTAATTGTTGGATCCTATGATCGATACTCAGCACGAGATCGTTAGGGCTCTCACCTTCCTGCACTATATCCAGACGCTCGACGACATGACCATCGCGTGACTTACGCACTTTTTGTTTGGAAGGCGTACCTGTTAACCAACTATTGTAAGCATTTTCAACACCTTCAATCCCAACATCATCTATGTTAGTGATGCCGATTAACTGAGCTGTAATTTCACCACCAGGATAATAACGGCGAGATTCAGACTTTAGAAATACACCGGGTAATTTAAGCTGAGTAATATAGTCCGCAACCGCAGGGGTAATTTGGCGTTTCAAGTAGGTGAAGCGTTTGGTGGGGTTACTGCGCACTCGCTCTAACAAATCTTCGAGGGGCTCATGCAACACATCGGCTAAGGCTTGCCAGCGGCGCATATCGGCAAAACCATTACTATCATTGACTTGTTTTGGATCGGCCCAGACGGCTCGTACAGGTACGCTCACGGCCAACATGTCGCCATTACGGTCGGTGATCAAGCCACGCTGCACTTCACGACTAGTGGTCCGCAATGTTCGCATGTCACTTTCGTGACGTAATTTGTCGGGCTCGATAATTTGAATGTAAGCTGCGCGTCCCACTAGGCTGCAAAACAACGCACACACAAACCCGACCACTACGTATAAACGCCAGTGGATCAATTGAGGTTTTTGCGGTTTGCTTACCCGTTTGATTTTCGCTTGCCTAGTCATATCTTCCCTATACTCACGGCACCTTTACCACAACTTCTTCGCTGGGTAACGGACGACTCATGTTGAGTTCCTTAGAGGCAATACGCGTAATACGACTGTGCTCAGTCTGCGATTGCTCTTCTAATAATAAATTGCGCCACTCAATATCTAATCTATCTCGCTCCTGCAGTAACTGGTCCCACTGGGTTGTCAGTTGACGGCTAACATGGCTGCTATAAACCACGGCAACCGCATTACTCAGCACAAGCAAGGCTAATAACAAGATCCATTTGTGCAGCCATAAATCATGTAAAACGATCCGTGGCAGATTAATCGAGGGCTTACTCACAGTGCGCCCCTTAGTAATCTAAACGCTCGGCAATGCGTAACACTGAGCTGCGAGCTCTGGCATTGCGTTCGATTTCTTCGTCGGATGGCATAATCGCCTTGCCCACGGCACGTAACTTACGCGACTTGTTAATTTGATCTTCAGTAACCGGAAAACCGTGCGGTACACTTTCGCCTTGGCTATGACGACGAATAAAACGCTTCACGATACGATCTTCTAAAGAATGAAAACTGATGACCGACAAGCGTCCTTGGGGAGCGAGCACATTGACGGCTCCTTCAAGAGCCTGATCAATTTGATCTAATTCACTATTGATATAAATGCGGATCGCTTGAAACACCCGAGTCGCAGGGTGTTTATTGCGTTCTTTATTTTTCGTGATACGCGCAATTAAATCGGCTAAATCTTTAGTACGTAAAAACGGCGTTTTCTCACGATCGGCAGCAATACAACGGGCAATATGGCGAGCATTTTTCTCTTCACCGTAAGTTTTAAATACCCAAGCCATATCTTCAATTTCGGCACGAGCCAACCATTGCGCAGCCGTTTGGCCTTGGCTGTTATCCATACGCATATCGAGTGGACCATCGCGCAAAAAACTAAAACCGCGTTCAGCATCGTCTAGCTGGGGTGAAGACACACCTAAATCGAGTAATACGCCATCAATTTTGCCCACAAGCCCAAGCTCTTCGACATAATCGGCTAATTGACCAAAGCCACCATGCACGATTTGAAAGCGTGGATCGTCAGCAAATTGTTTGGCCGCTTCAATCGCTTGAGGATCGCGGTCGATGGCGATCAATCGACCATGTTCACCGAGTTGTTGTAATACTTGTCTTGAATGACCACCGCGGCCGAACGTGCCATCGATATAGATGCCATCGTCTTTGATGTTTAAACCGCCAACCGTTTCTGCTAGCAGTACGGATAAATGGGCAAATTCTTGACTCATTACTCTCTTCTTATTTAGTTATCACGACTCGTTAAAGTGAAAAATCCGCGAGGCGCTCATTATTAACGAGATCCTCACTTCGAATCGTTTCCTGACATTCATCAATTTGCTGCAGCCAAGATTGCTCATCCCACAGCTCAAATTTATTCAATTGCCCCACCAGCATGATGCGCTTATCTAAATTGGCATATTGCCTTAACGGTGGCGGCAGTAATATGCGCCCATTACTGTCGAGCTCCACTTCGTGGGCGTAGCCGAGTAACAGGCGTTTTAAAGATCTCTGGGTTTTATCGGTATCTGAAAGCTTCAACAACTTAGCTTCGATCAATTCCCATTCGTGAATGGGATACAAGAGTAAACAGGAGGATTGGATATCGACGGTAATCACGATGCGGCCTTGGTGCTCAAGCTGCAAAGGTTCGCGGTATCGCACTGGAATAGCGATCCGTCCCTTTGTATCTAAGTTGATAGCACTGGCTCCACGAAACACGCTAATTCATCCTATCCTTTGATTTTTGATCCACAAATATCCACTATTTCCCACAACTGCTAAGTTTAGGGACAGTCGACAAGCATTGTCAAGGGATGGGATCCTTTTATAAATCCAGTCGGCAAGCGGGTTAGCCGCATGTTGAGCACTTAACCTCGCGACAAACTTTTGACAAGAAAAACCATTAGAGATTGACTAAACAGAGGAAACAACAGGAATAAATAGCGCCGATATATTCAGCAACCTTTTGCTTTCAGGTGCTTGCGATGAAAAAAATGGGGAATTATTTCTGTATTTGTGGGATTTTACGGGTAGAGAAATAACGTCAAACTCAAAAACGCAAGAAAACAAACTTACGTCCATCCTTATTCGACAGTCAAAAAAGAGTTGAAATCAGCATAAAAATCTAAATTTTTATTCCAAATAAAGACGTTCATCTTTTTACTAATGGCTGAAT
The DNA here is from genome assembly GCF_025653725.1 of Shewanella sp. SM74. Taxonomy (NCBI): domain Bacteria; kingdom Pseudomonadati; phylum Pseudomonadota; class Gammaproteobacteria; order Alteromonadales; family Shewanellaceae; genus Shewanella; species Shewanella sp. SM74. The sequence goes on from NZ_JAKKRZ010000017.1 coordinate 22,155, forward strand.
ATTAATGTCGCGATTGCGAGAAAGATCAAAAATCCCACGTAAAATCCACCAAAAGAACCACTTTATCCCTATACATTCACCTTATACCCGCACTAGCTACCTAATGGCTCGCCTTATTCGCCTTAACAAGTTAAACGGCGTATAGTCTAAATATTGACCTACTTCAGCCGATATCATATTAAGAGGTGTAATAACAAGGAGGCGTTATGAGTGGATTGGATAGCATTTATGCCATGCTGGCACAGCCAGTAAAAGCCGTGTTTCACCCTAAACGGGTTGTTGACCAAGTCAGCAGCGCAAGCGCAAATGCCCCCGATAGCCATGAAACACCGCAGTCGCAGTTACCTCCAGCGTTAGAAAGCCGCAATACTAAAGTCAGGGAAAGACGCAAAGAATCAGATAACAATAAAAATAAGAAACGCCGTGCATCGGATGAAACCGAAACGCTAAAACTAAAAGAAGGTGTCGTACTTGAAGTGACCGATGATTCCGCAGAAATCAAGAAGCCACCGAGCCAACATATCATTGATGTAGAAGTATAAATCCGTACTGATATAAAACGGAAAAGGCGCAATCCCATTGGATTAGCGCCTTTTTATTAGCCTCTTTTTAGCAGCACTATCGAGCATGTCTGAAATCAGGCCAGATTTCGAATCATGCGATACCTCAAATTAAGTTTTATCTCAAACCAATGCCGCCTCAAGGCGTATTGTTTAAGTTCGAGTTCTGGCCACCGCGTCCTGCCAACCTGTGTATAGCTGTACTCGAGTCTGGGCATCGATATTAGGGATAAAATGCTTATCGATACAGGCTTTGTGCTCAAGCTCTATCACACTCTCCCAAAAGCCCACTGCCAACCCAGCTAAAAATGCCGCACCCAAAGCGGTTGTCTCACAAACGCTTGGCCTTAACACTTCGACATCGGTAATGTCGGCTTGAAATTGCATCAAAAAATCATTAGCGACCGCGCCGCCATCCACCTTTAAACGCTTAAGGCTGACGCCACTGTCTTTGATCATGGCATCGAGTAAATCTTTACTCTGGTAAGCGATGGATTCTAACGCCGCCCGAATAATATGATTACGATTCGCCCCGCGTGTCAGACCAAATAGCGCACCACGGGCATTGGGATCCCAATAGGGCGCACCGAGTCCCACAAAAGCGGGCACCAGATACACGCCATTAGTATCGGCGACCTTAGAGGCAAAGTACTCAGTATCACTGGCATCACGAATAAGCCCCAGTTCATCTCGCAGCCATTGAATGGTCGCGCCGCCCATAAAGACTGAACCTTCAAGGGCATAGTTCACTTCACCCTTAGGCCCCACGGCAACTGTAGTCAATAAGCCATGGTTTGAGCGCACCGCTTTGGTCCCTGTATTCATCAATAAAAAACAACCAGTACCGTAGGTATTCTTCGCCATGCCGGGCTCGACACATAACTGACCAAAAAGCGCAGCCTGTTGATCGCCCGCCATTCCTGCAACTTGGATTTCACTGCCTTCGCCAGCAATCCGTGTTGTACCATACACGCTGCAGGAAGGTTTAACTTCTGGCAACATAGACGCCGGAATATCTAAGGCTTCGAGTAACTTATTATCCCAAGTCAGGCTATGGATATTGAATAGTAGAGTGCGGGCAGCATTGGTGGGATCGGTGACATGCACCTTGCCCTCGGTTAACTTCCACACGAGCCAAGTATCGATAGTGCCGAACAACAACTCACCACGCTCAGCTTGCTCACGGGCATTGGGCACATTATCTAGAATCCATTTGATCTTAGTGCCTGAAAAATAAGGGTCGAGTAATAAACCGGTATTCTCACGCACATATTCTTCTAACCCTTGAGCTTTGAGTTGCTCACAAATCTCAGCGCTGCGACGGCACTGCCACACAATCGCGTTATAAATAGGTTTACCTGTGGCCTTCTCCCATATAACAGTGGTTTCCCGCTGATTGGTAATGCCAATGGCGGCCACTTCATCGCTGTGAATACCCGCACGCGCCAATACTTCAATTAACACTGAACTTTGGCTTGCCCAAATCTCCATGGGATCATGCTCGACCCAACCCGGATTAGGGTACAACTGGGTAAATTCCCGCTGGGACACGCTGACAATGTTTGCGTCGTGATCGAACACTATCGCCCTTGAGCTGGTCGTGCCTTGATCTAAGGCCACCACGTATTTTTTCTGCACACTACTATCCTATCTGAACTCTCCGCCGCCTTTTTATGCTAGGGAGAATTAACATGATCCACCGACTTATGCAGTGAATATATTCGGAATTTACCGCCGTGACCAGCAAGCAAGCCGTAAAACAAGATAACGCCACCATGCTATAGCCATAAAAAAGCCCTGAAAATTCAGGGCTTTTTTTAACATACTGAACTTACATCTTGTAGCTCATTTGGATACCCGCAAGCCATACATCGCCGCTTGCTTCGCCGTTAAAGTTAACAGTCGCGAGGTTCAATAGGTTTTGCTGTTCGTTGATTGGCGCATCGCCAGTCGCTTTAATATAAGTCACAGCAAAATCAACGTTCAGGTTCTTAGTTGCCTGATAACCTGCCCCCACAGAGAACCACAGACGGTCAGAGTCTGGAATTGTGGTTGTGCGCCACTCGTCATTTGCCGCCGTTTTATCTAAAGCAACACCGGCACGCACTAACCAGTCGTTATTCACTTGATAAGTCGTCCCTAGCGCGAAGCGCCAGTTATCTTCGAAGTGCTCTTCTTTAACTAAATCAGACTCTAAGCCGCCCTTAGGCTTAACTTCACCAGGGAAATAAGCCACTAGTTGATCGAATACACTCCAATCGGTCCAGTTCACACTCGCATGCATGGCCCAGTTATCGGTCAATTGGTGATGGGAAGCTATCTCTGCAAAAGCGGGCAATTCAAGCGGTAAATAACCTTCAATGGACACATCTTGGCCGCCAGTGTACAGCACACCAGAGGCATGACCATCCAAGTCCAGTTGCACGCCGCTGTGATAAGCAAAACCCAAACGGTGAGCAGGATTAATTTGCCAGCTTGCACCTAACTGCCAGCCATAACTCACATCATCACCCTTCATACTTTTCAGCTCAGTGCCACCTGGAGGTAACACAGCCTGCACAGGAGCCGGCAGAGCAGGTTTGATACCATCAACCCAACCTGGTAATGAGGCACCAATTTCGCCTTCACCATAAACGATACGTACACCAGCACCAACGCTGACAGCATCATTGATGCGATAAGCAATGTTTGGATTAAATTCAACGGTCGTAACCGAAGTCTTGTTACCAAAAATAGCCGCTGCGTGGGTCGCTGGTAATTCAGTGGCTAGACCATAATTAGAGTTTACCGCTAGCCCCCAAGTCCATTGATCATTTAGCTGATTTGAATAATAAAAATTTGGCACAAGTGCGTCATCGGCCACATCCAGTGCATCGCCACCTTTCATAACAACAGGATTTGGACCAATTAACGGTGAGCTAAGGCTCACATCACCAGTCACATCGACGTTTGGCATAACGTAAATACCACCCGCGGACAACTGACGTCCTTCTAAATAAGTGAGCATGGCAGGATTTCGACCTTGAGCCGAAGCGTTATCCGCCATAGCGGCTTCACCCGCAAAGGCGCGACCTAAACCTGTAGCAGAGTATTCCGCAAGTTGAAAACCTGCGGCATGGAGTTGAGTCGTTGAACTTAGCAAGGCTGCAGTGACAGCCAAAGTCAGAAGACGTTTTTGCATTGTTATTCTCTAATCATATTATTGTTATCTGTACTACTTAGATGAGTACTGCGGCGTTCAGGCAAAATAGAGCAAACACTCCATATTGAATGCGCAGCAGTTTACTTATGCAGAAGATGTTTGCAACCAAAGGAGATAAAACAGACAAAAACTCTAAATAAATGCGACTTTAAAACAGATTTAGTGACATACATCACCATTCAAACAAAAGCCAACCTTTAAACACTCAAAAATCATTCACGACAGTCGTGAGATTTAAATTAAGAAACCAACAAATATCAATATTAAACAACAAGATAAAAAATTAAAACTTTGGAACACCTGTAAATCATTTAAACTCGACAAATTCAGCATAAATCACTGCAGAGAATAAAATTTTCTAGTATCAAAACGACAATAAAAATTTATTCTTTAAAATACAATCAATTAAATTAAGAGAGTATTGGGATTCAAAACAAAAACGCCTAGGTATTAACCTAGGCGCTTAAATATAGACTCAACACGAGTACAAATGTGCGCTGAAAGTTTAGCGGCGCCAACCTTGGATTTGAGTTTCGTACTGACTGATTTGAGCAGCATGGGACAAGGTCAGCCCAATAGCATCTAACCCATTGAGTAGCTTATGTCTCGCCGACTCTGCCAGCGTAAAACTAAACTCGGCACCTGACGGTGCAATCACTTTACAGCTTGTGAGATCAACCGTGATTTGCGCGCCTTCTTCTGCCGCCACTTCATCCATCAACTGACGCACCTGCGCATGGGTTAACGCCACAGGCAATAGGCCATTATTGATTGAGTTGCCGTAAAAAATGTCGGCAAAACTCGGTGCAATAATGGCGCGCAAACCAAAGTCCGCCAGCGCCCAAGGCGCATGCTCGCGGCTTGAACCACAACCAAAGTTTTCCTGCGACAAAAGAATTGAAGCGCCTTTATAACGAGGCTGGTTCAATGAAAACTCAGGATTAGGCACATCGCCCGCATCATCTAAATAACGCCAGTCATGAAATAAGTGCACGCCAAAACCATCGCGCGTCACCTTAGACAAAAACTGTTTCGGAATGATCTGATCCGTATCGATATTAGTGCTGTCGATCATGACCGCAAGCCCGGTATGGGTCGTAAAAGGTTGCATTAACTTCTCCTCTTGGGTTTACGGTAATTAGTAAGGTTTACGAATATCGACAAAATGCCCAGCCACCGCAGCAGCGGCGGCCATTGCCGGACTCACCAAATGGGTACGACTGCCACGGCCTTGGCGACCTTCGAAGTTACGATTACTGGTCGACGCACAGCGATCGCCCGCTTCTAATCTGTCATCGTTCATCGCTAAACACATAGAACAACCCGGTAAACGCCACTCAAACCCGGCTTCGATAAAGATTTTATCTAAACCTTCGGCTTCGGCTTGGGCTTTCACTTGACCAGAACCAGGTACTACAATCGCGGTGACGCCACTCGCGACTTTACGGCCTTTGGCATGTACGGCGGCGCTGCGTAAATCTTCAATCCGTGAGTTAGTACAAGAACCGATAAACACCTTGTTGATACTGATGTCTGTCATCGGCGTACCCGCACTCAGGCCAATGTATTCTAAAGCCTTTTCCATACTAGCTCGGGTGCTTGGATTAGCTTCACTAATGGGATCGGGTACTTTGCCATCGATTGCCACTACTTGGCCTGGGTTAGTACCCCAAGTCAATTGCGGCGCAATATCGGCAGCATCTAACTCAACGACAGCATCAAACACCGCGCCGTCATCGGTTTTAATGGCTTTCCAGTAAGCGACAGCCTCTGCCCAATCTTCGCCCTTAGGTGCAAATTCACGGCCTGCTAAATAGTCGAAAGTGGTTTGATCCGGCGCGACCATGCCCGCCTTAGCGCCCATTTCAATCGCCATGTTGCACACTGTCATGCGGCCTTCCATCGACAGGGCTTCAATCGCCTCACCGCAGAACTCCACCACGTAACCCGTGCCACCATCCATGCCGATTTTGCCAATAATAGCGAGGACGATATCTTTGGCGGTCACGCCCTCGGTGACATGACCACGCACTTCAATCTTCATGGTTTTAGCTTTTAACTGACGCAGCGTTTGCGTTGCTAGAACGTGCTCAACTTCCGATGTACCAATCCCAAACGCCAATGCGCCAAAGGCGCCGTGGGTGGCGGTATGGGAATCACCACAGACAATCACAGTTCCCGGCAAGGTGATACCCAATTCAGGGCCCATTACATGCACAATCCCTTGATTAGGATGATGAATGTCGTATAAACGCACGTCAAAGTCTTTACAGTTTTGCGCTAGGGTTTCAACCTGTGTGCGCGCCATTGGGCTTAGCGCATCCAAGCTGGCGCTACGGGTCGAAGTGTTGTGATCCATAGTGGCAAAGGTTTTTTCCGGTGCACGCAGTTTGCGGCCCGCCACTTTTAAGCCACTGAATGCTTGGGGGGAAGTCACTTCATGGACTAAATGTCTGTCGACATAAATGATCGGCGCTTCACCTTCAGGAATCGCTACAACGTGGGCATCCCATACTTTTTGATACAGCGTTTTTGCCACCGCGTTTTTTGGCACAGTCGTCATTACACACCTTCCTTTATAGCATTGGCGATAAAGTCACCCATCTCGGCGGTTGATTTAGCTTGGCTACGCTTGTCGCTGCTCAATAGCTCACCGGTTAAGTAGCCAGAATTTAATGCTTTGCTTACGGCACGCTCAATCGCACAGGCGGCTTCTTCTTGCTTTAAGCTGTGGCGCAGCATTAATGCCGCCGACAGAATTTGGGCGATAGGATTTGCAATGCCTTTGCCCGCGATATCGGGCGCACTGCCACCCGCAGGTTCAAATAAACCAAAGCCAGTGCTGTTCATGCTCGCCGATGACAACAAGCCCATAGAGCCCGTTAACATGGCGATTTCGTCGGATAAAATGTCGCCGAACAGGTTAGAACATAGCATCACATCGAACTCATCGGGACGACGTAGCAACTGCATGGTCGCATTATCGATATAGATGTGTTCAAGCTCGACATCGGGGAAATCTACCGCGACTTCTTCAACCACTTGGCGCCATAACACTGAACAGGCGAGCACGTTGGCTTTATCCACTGAGGTCACTTTTTTACGGCGACCACGGGCGGCTTCGAAGGCGATACGGGCGATACGGCTAATTTCACGGCGGCTATAACGCATGGTATCGAAGGCTTCTTCATTCTCGCCTTCACCTTGGCGACCCTTTGGCTTACCAAAATAAATACCGCCGGTTAACTCGCGCACACATAAAACATCAAAGCCACGGGCAGAGATATCGCTGCGCAGCGGTGACATATGCTCTAGGCCATCGTGCAGTTTGGCTGGGCGCAGATTGCAAAACAGTTCGAAGTGACCACGCAGAGGCAATAGCGCACCGCGCTCAGGTTGTTCATTTGGCGGTAACTTTTCCCACTTAGGGCCACCGACTGAACCAAATAGGATCGCATCGGCCGCTTCACAGCCCTTTAGCGTGGCATCGGGTAAGGGACAACCGTGGTTATCAATGGCAATACCGCCAACATCGAATTCAGTGTATTCGATATTCAAATCGAAACGCGCTTCAACCTCACGCAACACTTTACGCGCCTCTGCCATCACTTCTGGGCCGATCCCATCCCCTGCTAATACTGCTATTTGATAACTCATACGCCAGCCAACTCCTTTAAATGTAAATGCTTTATGCTCGACCTTGCTATTCTCTGGATGCTTTTAGCGACTAGACGCCGCCTAGCTCTCGATTTTTTTGCATGCTTTGTTTGTAATCGGCAACCTTGTCTGCGCGGCACGTTAAGTTCATCACATGCACTAAAGCGCGTGCCGAGGCTTCAACCACATCGGTTGCCAAACCTACGCCGTGAAAGTTTTGCTCGTGGTAAACCGCGGTAATATCCACTTGGCCTAAGGCATTTTGACCTACGCCTTTAGCGCCTAGCTTGTAGCTGATGATATCGATTCGACGATCGGTTGCGCGAGCAATCGCGTTATAGGCAGCATCAACAGGACCATTACCCGTTGCGGCTTCGGTTTTAATTTCGCCGCCCACTTCGATACGCACAGTCGCCGTAGCAACGCCTTCAGTTGAGTCAGACTGCACCACTAATTGCTGCAATTGATAGTGATTGTCTTCTTCGGCCTGCGCTTCCATAAAGGCTAAGGCTTCTAAATCATAATCAAATACTTGGCCTTTTTTATCTGCCAATTTTAGAAACTCTTCATACAGAGTATCCATATTGTAATCGTGCTCGCTATAGCCCATTTCTTCCATGCGATGCTTGATCACATGGCGACCCGAGCGAGAGGTCATATTCAAGTTATTGCGATTCAAACCTATACTTTCTGGCGTCATGATTTCATAGGTATTTTGTGCTTTTAACATGCCATCCTGATGGATGCCCGACGAATGGGTAAAGGCATTCGCACCGACAATCGCCTTGTTCGCCTGCACTGGCATATTGCATAACTGGCTGACTAAATTAGAAGTACGGTGAATTTCTTTGGCATTAATGCCCGTTTCTAACCCTAACATCCCCTTACGCGTCGCTAAAATCATCGCGATCTCTTCCAGCGAACAGTTACCCGCACGCTCACCTATGCCATTGATCGTACATTCAATTTGACGCGCACCGTGTTGCACTGCGGTTATCGAGTTAGCCACAGACAAACCTAAGTCATCGTGGCAATGCACTGAGATCACCGCTTGGTCGATATTCGGCACCCGATTAAACAAAGTTTGAATGATATTGCCAAACTCGCTTGGCACTGTGTAACCGACCGTATCGGGAATATTAATGGTGCGTGCGCCCGCACGAATGGCGGCTTCTACCATACGACATAGATTATCGATGGGCGTACGCCCCGCATCCTCACAGGAAAACTCCACGTCATCAGTAAAACGGCGGGCATACTTCACTGCGCCCACCGCCATCTCTAACACTTGATCGAAAGAACGCTTCAACTTGCTCTCAACGTGAATCGTTGAGGTCGAGATAAACGTATGGATACGGAATTGATCAGCGACAGACAAGGCCTGCGCCGCAGCATCTATGTCCTTTTCCAATGCACGGGATAAGGCACAAACGCGGCTATTTTTGATGGTGCGTGCTATGGTCTGCACTGACTCAAAATCACCGGGTGAAGAAACCGGAAAACCCACTTCCATCACATCCACACCGAGACGTTCCAGCGCCATAGCGATCTGTAGTTTTTCTTTGACCGACAAACTTGCGGCTAACGCCTGCTCACCATCACGCAAGGTAGTATCAAATATTATGACTCTGTTAGACATCTCGCTTCTCCATGGAACGTCACCGTTCGTTAGTTAATTTTTGCCGTATTCAGATACAAAAAACCCCGCAACATCGGTGCGGGGTTTGTGAATGCTTTGCCTCTTTATCGAGCGTGCAACACTAAGACCTCCGCGTATAAACCGCGAGAGAGAGAAGGAGGAGGTCGAGTTTGCGGCTAATAATATTCATTTAATCTGTATATTTATTCTGTTTGAATTATTGAGGACGGTTAATATTTAACTTGCCTAGCCGATAGTGTCAACCCTAATTTTTTCATGTTCCACTCATTCAACCTGTCTTAAGGGTAATAACGGTGAGTTTCATCCCCAAATAAGTGATCGATTCCACAGAATTAACCAGCTGTTTGGATTTAGAAATCACTGGGATGTGTTAACTTATTCCCCTTAGAAAAAAATAGTTTTTTATGCAAAAAACGATTAAGAAAAGTTATAATCCCGCCTTAGTGATTAGGGATATTAGAACTTACGCATTTTATATGGAGCACAAAATGGATTTTCGCGTCTTGGTACTGAGCCTGTTGTTATGGCTGTTTCCCTTTGGGGCCAGTGCTATAGACCAATTAGATGAACTCACTGAACTCGTCTACCAATATCCCAGTAAAGCACTCACTCAAATAACAGCGTTAGAAAAACAATTTGCGACCAGTGCAAGCTCAGATATCAATCGACTCAGATTAAGTGTGTTGAAATGCCAAAACCTACTACAAATAGGGGAAAATGAAGCCGCTATCAACGTCGCTCAATTAGGCGAAGCAAACGCTAAACAACTTAAGCTAGATCAAGTACGACCTTACTTTTTGATTTGCCAAGCCGACGCCAACCTTAGCTATAACAATGTTCAAAATGCCCTACCTTTGCTTGATTCAGCCATTAACCTCGCGCGACGTTACCAGCAACCACAAGCCTTAGTCGATGCTTTACGCTTACGTGGCCAACTCGATACCAATACAGACAACTTCTCCTCTGCTATCGAAGATTTACGCCTCGCGATTGATATTTATCCGGATATTCATACTCAAACCCAAAATTGGATTTGGCCACCACAAGCCTATGTGTATGCCGCGATGGGAAATTTACTTTATGCCACCCATGATTTCCCCCAAGCCATGTATTACACCAACTTAGGTATACAAAGTGCCGATGCAAAAGGGAAGGTTTTACACTTTATTTTACGCAATGCAGCTCGGATAGCGCTTGATAATCAAGAGTTTGATTACAGTGATAAACTCGAACAACAAGCTAAAGCGCTTTTGCCTGAGCTCGGTTCGCCACTTGAACTCGCCTACAGTTATGCCATTTTGGCCTCAATCGCGCTCGATAAAGGCCGCATCGATAATGCCGAAGAGTATCTTTCTATCGCGATTAATACGTTTAAAAAACAAAATCAACAATTAGCGACAATGCGTTCAACTCGCCTACTCGCCCAAATTCGTTTTGCTCAGCACCAAGAAGATGCCGCTTTAATCCTCATGAATCACGCTATTGAGCAAGCTGAAAACCTAAAACAATACTCAGATCTCAAAGGGTTTTACGGGATCATGAGCGATCACTACTTAGAAAAAGGGGATTTTAAACAAGCCTATTCTTTCTTGCTCAAACGTTATCGAGCGGCCGAGCTCACCAATCAAGCGATGAATAATGCTCGGATATTGCAGTTTAAGGCACGTCTAAATCAACAAGATCTGCAGCAGGAGCCAAATAGCACTGCGCTAGAAAAAGATTCAATCCTACAAGAGCTAAATGTCGATTGGGCCTATAGCACACTGTTCTTAATCGCAATGGCATTATTGGGCGGAGCTATTTGGTATTTGATTGATAAACAGAATAATCGTGCCCCACATATTGAAGGTAATGAACCTGCGGAAACGCTGCTCCAACAAGTCACATCAGCATTAAACAGTGCCAAACAAGGTAATTACCCACTGTCTTTATTATTGTTTAATGCGAGTCAGATCCGTCAAGTTGACCTACCTCTCTTACAGGATGAGCTACAACACAGACTACGGGAGCAAGATAAGTTAATCCGATATTCGATGGATGAAATTGTCATTATCTTGCCGCATACCTCGGCAACTGGTGCTAAAAGAGTCGTTAGTCAGTTGGTTGCTTGCATTCAGCCTTGGCAGGGTTCAAGTAAGGTCAATATTGGTATAGCGGCAATGCAACAGTTTGATACGTTAGAGTCTTTAATCAAACGAGCCAGCATAAATCAATTAGGTAAGGTTAAAATCAATGAGAATAATCCAAACCATTATTCTCCCGCTAAATAAGCCGTAATTTCATCGAGAAAAGCGTCACCGAAACGACTCAGTTTACGCTCGCCAACCCCGTTGACGGCGAGCATTTCCCCCGCGCTCGTTGGCATCATGGCTGCCATTTCTGCGAGGGTAGCGTCGTTAAAGACTAAATACGGCGGCACATCCTGCTGCTCGGCAATGGTTCTACGCAATAACTTCAACCGTGCAAACAACTTACGGTCATAATTCAACGGTGCTTTAGACTGACTCGCCTTACGTTTTGTGGTTGTTAACTGAATACGCGGTTCGGCGAGCATTAACGCCACTTCCCCTTTGAGCACAGGCCGTGCCGATGGGTTTAAGGTAATAGATGAGCCGCGGGTCACATCTTGACTCGCCAGTCCCAAATGAATGAGTTGACGGATCACACTCAACCAATATTCATGGCTCTTGTCTTTACCAATCCCCCAAGTCGTGAGTTTGTCATGCCCTCGATCGACTATCGGTGCGCCTTTCGAACCGCGCAACACTTCAATTAAATGATTGATACCAAAACGCTGGCCTAAACGGAAAATACATGACAACACCTTCTGCGCATCTTCGGTGCCGTTATAACGCTTAGGCGGGTCGAGGCAAATGTCGCAGTTACCACAGGGCTCTAATGCACTCTCATCGAAGTAATGCAGCAACACTTGGCGGCGACAGGTCTGCGCCTCGGCAAAGGCAGCCATAGTATTAAGTTTGTGGAATTCGACCTGTTGCTGCGGCCCAGGTTCAGACTGTTCAATCAAATGTCTGACCCGACCAATATCGGCGGGATCGAACAACATAAAAGCTTCTGCATCGAGCCCATCACGGCCTGCTCGGCCAGTTTCCTGATAATAGGCTTCGATACTTTTCGGGATATCGTAATGCACCACAAAACGCACATTCGACTTGTTAATTCCCATACCGAAAGCCACAGTAGCAACTACAATATCGATTTGATCTTTAAGGAAACTATCCTGTACTGCACCACGGTCTTCCTGCGTCATTCCCGCATGATAGGCCTTGGCATTAAAACCTTGCAGGCATAAACGGTCAGCCACTTCATCGACACGGCGACGGCTGCTGCAATAAATAATGCCGTTAGTGCCATTCTGCTGCGTTAAAAAATGTCGTAACTGATTAGCTGCATTAAGCTTTTCGGCGACTGTATAGCGAATATTGGGCCGATCGAAACTTGAAAGTAAACGGAACGGGTCAATACCGAGCCGCTCACAAATACTCTGCCGAGTCGCCTGATCTGCTGTTGCGGTCAGCGCCATCATGGGCACATAGGGGAAGAGTTGTTTTAACTGGCCGAGCGCCGCATATTCAGGGCGAAAATCATGACCCCACTGACTGATACAATGCGCCTCATCGATGGCAAACATCGCCAGCTGGAGAGACTGCATACGCTCAATAAAATCTGCGCTTAATAAGCGCTCAGGTGACACATAAAGTAGTTTTAACTCACCGTGGCGTAGCTGCCTTAATACTTCGGCACTCTGCTCGCGCGGCAATGAGGAATTCAGATAAGCCGCAGCAACACCGGTTTGCAACAAGCTATCGACTTGATCTTTCATCAAAGAAATCAATGGGGAGACGACAATAGTGATGCCATTCATCATCAAGGCGGGTAACTGATAACACAGACTCTTACCGCCGCCCGTCGGCATGATCACTAAGCAATCTTGCCCGCCGCAGACACGTTCTATCACCTCCCGCTGACCGTCCCTAAAGTCACGGTAACCAAACACCTGCGCGAGGCGTTGCGAGAGCGGGTCATCATGCGTGTCGAGTACGAGCTTTTCCATGGATCTTCTATGTCAAAAGTGAGGGGGCCTATTCTATACCCAAACTAGTTCAAAATGCAGGATTCAACGGTAATTTAACGCACGTTAGTCAAGGCGGTTATTTGTAGACCTAGCGGGCTAAGTTAAAAATAACCAACACCGCATAAAGTGCGTTAAAACCCATTCAGGATAAATGCCATCGACTAGGATCGCCCTCCCTCAACTAACCATAATGCCCATAGCAGATTTATCTTCAATCTAGCTTAAGTTGCATTCTGCGCACGCTTCACTGTAGATTAATTGCTCTAAGCCGCACTTTGTTAATCTAAGTGTTGATAACAAATCCAATTACGCCTAATACCGTCACTCAGTGACAAGGATGAGAAACCATGACAAACCCAATCCAAGCCGAGATATTAAGCCGAGTGGCAGAAGTCTTTGATCAACATGTCCCTTTTCATAATCTGCTCGGGCTCGATATTAAACGCTACGATGTCGACGGTGTCGAAGTGGTCATCAATATGAAACCTGAACTTATTGGCAATATCCACCAGCAAATCCTCCACGGCGGTGTCACAGCTACAGTACTGGATGTGGTCGGCGGACTTACCGCATTTGCAGGACTGGTCGCAAGCCGTGAAGATTGGACGATTGAAGAATTACAACAACGCCTCCAAACTTTAGGGACGATTGATATGCGCGTCGATTATCTGCGGCCGGGACGCGGCCTCACCTTTACGGGGACGGGCAGCGTCATTCGTGCGGGTAATCGAGTTTCAGTATGCCGCATGGAACTACATAATGAGCAAGGCACGCATATCGCTTTTGGAACAGGGACTTATATGGTGGGTTAGGTGGTTAAATTTAGATGTGTATTACTACCATAGGGCTCAAAATTGACTAAGGTAAACGTCTTGATTAACAGGATGGTTACTCACTTTAATCGCCCATTCAATTTTTTGTGGAGATATTCTGTAACGAAAAGAACGCGGCGAATCCCTTGAGTCAGCGGTCAGACACACCTACAATCGCCACCTTGTTGTTCTTCGAAGATGTCTCATGCCAGATCTTGAATACCGCAAAGGGATCCTACTTGCCGTCAGTGCTTACTGTATGTGGGGTTTTGCGCCTTTATATTTCAAATTACTCAACCATGTTTCCGCCACCGAAATTTTGCTCCATCGAGTGATTTGGTCATTCGTGTTTATGCTGATCATTATGCAGTTTATCGGCGGGTTCTCACGCTTACGCTTACTGTTTAAACAGCCTAAACAGTTGATGGTTCTCACCATTACTTCCATATTAATCGCGGGAAACTGGCTACTATTTATCTGGGCGGTAAATAACGATCACATGCTCGATGCCAGCCTAGGTTACTTCATCAATCCTTTACTCAACGTCTTACTCGGTATGTTATTTCTAGGCGAAAGATTGCGTAAACTGCAATGGTTTGCGGTTTCACTCGCCAGCGCTGGCGTATTGATCCAGTTAATCTCTTTTGGCTCAATTCCCATCGTCTCACTGGCACTCGCGGGTACCTTTGGTTTCTATGCGCTGCTGCGAAAAAAGGTCAATGTGGATGCTAAGGCCGGCTTATTGGTCGAAACCGCAGTGTTATTACCGGTAGCGCTGATTTATCTCGTCGCAACCTTAGACACAGCCACAGCGAGCATGCTAACTAACGATTGGCAATTGAATCTGATGTTAATGGCGGCAGGGATAGTGACTACCATTCCTTTGCTGTGTTTTGCAGGGGCAGCTGTACGTATTCCATTGTCTATGCTCGGCTTTTTCCAATATATTGGCCCGAGTATTATGTTTATCCTCGCGGTGAGTCTATTCAATGAGCCCTTCGATGCCGAAAAAGGCGTGACCTTCGGCTTTATCTGGAGCGCGCTGCTCGTCTTTACCTTAGATATGGCCTATAAACGCAAAACGGCGTAAGCATTATCACACCGATAAACACAGTGGCAGAAGTGATGACATATGATGGTTACTTCTGTAATTGTGCTAAAAACTCACTCCCTTGCGGCACTGTTAGTAATAAACTGTAGCCTTTAGTCGTTGGCACTAACACTAACTGCGATTTATCTGTTATCGCCAAAAATGCCCTGCCTTTCCCCTGCAACTTAAACCAGCCTAATTGAAACCCTGGCATGCCTATGCCGTTCGTTTTAAAGCTCGGCGTTAAATCTGCCTCTTGTTGCAAATCGACTATGCGTGCCTCGGCAGGTAATAAATCCGCGCGGGATAACTGCACTTTATAGAAAGGAACATCCACTGTGAGCTCTGTATCGGTTAACACTAATTCGGCGCTATTCGATTGATAGAAGACCCAAGAAAATCCGCCCATCATCACCAGTAATATACCTAAACTCGCCGACTTCGCTATCTTAGGCATATTTTTTAGCCATAACATCAGCAAGATACCCGCTAAACCGAGCAATAAGACGATAAAGCTGAAGATAGAGGTTTGGGTTAAAGGGGCAAGTTCAAAAAATTGAGGACTCATTGGCAGTATCTCCCGTGCAGTGAAGTCTTAATCTGCCAATAAAGACATATTATGTCAATAAAAATGCCAGCGCTAATATGAGTACTAGGCTGGCATTGATTGGATTGATTTAGAACGGCTTAAAGATCGAGCGCGAGAATTTTGGAGCGGCGTTGATAGTTATACAACTGCTTCTTCTTCTGCGGCAGTGCTTCAACATCTTCAATCACAAAACCATGCTCTAAGAACCAGTGAATGCTCCGAGTTGTCAATGCAAACAATCGTGAATAACCACGGTTTCTGGCCTGATTGATAATGTTCTTCAGCAGTAAGCTCCCTCTATCGGCATCGCGATAATCAGGATGCACCACCAAACAAGCAAACTCACCCGCATTGTCCTCTTCAAAAGGATAGAGCGCAGCACAACCAATCACTAAACCATCGCGTTCAATCAACATGAACTGTTCGATTTCGATCTCAAGCTGCTCACGGCTACGACGCACCAGAATGCCTTGCTCCTCCAATGGACGGATAAGGTTCAGTACACCGCCAATATCAGCGATCGACGCACAGCGTAAACGCTCGGCACTCTCAGTCACGATTTGCGTGCCTATCCCTTCGCGAGAAAACAGTTCCTGCAACAAGGCGCCATCTTCGAGGTAGCTAACTAAATGACAACGCGGTACGCCATTGCGGCAAGCATCGATACTGGCTTTGAGAAACGCCATAGTACCAACACAAGCAGAACCTTGCTCGGCCAGCTTGTTCATGATGTTTTGCGCATCATTTGGCATCAACTCGGCAATCACATCGCCATTTCGATCGAGAATACCGTTCTGTGAGCTAAAGCCGATCATCTTGTCTGCTTTGAGCTTAATTGCCACTTGAGTCGCAATTTCCTCGGCGGTGAGATTAAAGCTTTCACCAGTAACCGAAGCAGCAATAGGCCCCATCAATACGATGCAGTGATTATCTAACTGACGTTTTAAGCCTTGCACATCAATACGACGAACTTTGCCACTCAGGCAAAAATCCACACCATTATCCACACCCAGTGGTTGAGCAATCACAAAGTTGCCGCTTACTAAGTTAATTTGCGCACCTTGCATCGGCGTATTACTTAAACTCATGGATAAACGCGCTGTGATATCAAATTGCAGTGCCCCCGCAACTTGCTTAATCACTTTGAGCGAATCTTCATCCGTGATACGCACACCGTCGTGGTAGGCAGGCGCAATACCGTTGGCGGCTAATGCAGCATCAATCTGCGGCCTAGCGCCATATACCAACACCACTTTGATCCCTAAACTGTGCAGCAGGGCGACATCATTTAAGATGGCGCGGAATTGATTTTGAGCCAAAGCTTCACCGCCAAGCATGACCACAAAAGTTTTACCTCTGTGAGCATTAACATAGGGGGCAGAGTGACGAAATCCATCAACCAGTTCAGTGGTACGCACGCGTTATTTACACCTCATTTTTGAGCTGGCAGCGTCACTATGACATGCCAGGAATGAATCGCTAACTTTCGCGTATGGTATTGCATTTTAATTCACATATAAAGAATTTATTCTCACTAAAGTGCAGTTTTAATGATTTAAAGTGCTTAGAACTGCACTATTTTATATTTTCAGCAAGTGTTCACACTTTTTTAACTTCACAGGGGATGATTCAGCGGCTTAAGTTTGCGAGGCAATTATCTCAACTTGATGACTAACCACTAAAAAAAGCGCAAAAAAAGCCCCTTAAATAAGGGGCTTTTCTCGAAACACTAACCAAGGATTACTTGATTTTGGCTTCTTTGTAGATAACGTGCTGACGAATAACTGGATCAAATTTTTTGATTTCCATTTTTTCAGGCATGTTACGCTTGTTTTTTTCAGTTGTGTAGAAGTGACCAGTTTTAGCTGTAGAAACTAATTTGATCTTCTCACGATTACCTTTAGCTTTAGCCATGATCTATTATACCTTCTCGCCACGGGCACGAAGTTCAGCAACAACAACTTCGATACCTTTTTTGTCGATCAGACGGATACCTTTAGTAGATACACGTAACTGTACGAAACGCTTTTCTTCTTCTAACCAAAAACGGTGGTTTTGTAGGTTAGGTAAAAAACGACGACGGGTCGCGTTTTTTGCATGCGAACGGTTGTTACCAACCATCGGCTTCTTGCCAGTAACTTGGCATACTCTTGACATGTCAATCTTCTCCAAAAACAATTTTAACGCTCGAGCATTAATGTGCCTCGTATGGCCGTCGCCCGAGGCACAAAGAGGGCGCATTTTATACACGATCACAGAGTGAAGATCAAGTGTTAGATTAATTAATCCAGCCTCGTTCTGCAAAAGAAACTATCTCTCGATCACCTACAACCATATGGTCCAACAAGGATACGTCTATGGTTGCTAACGCATTTTTTAATCGCTCAGTTATTCGTCGGTCAGCCTGACTGGGCTCGGCAATACCAGACGGATGATTATGACAAACTATAACTGCTGCGGCCTTTTTCTCCAGCACTAAGCTCACCACTTCACGTGGATACACTGAGGCTGAGTCTATTGTGCCGCGGAATAATTCGACAAATTGAATCACTCTATGCTGGCTATCCAGCAGTAAAACTGCGAACACTTCATAGGAGCGATCGGCCAATTGTCGCATTAAATAGTCCCGAGTTAAATCGGGATTTGTCAAAACCTGACCTCTTTGCAGATTTTCCTGCGCTACACGCCGCGCTAATTCGGCCGCAGCTTGAAGCTGGGCGTATTTTACAGGTCCTACGCCCGGAAGTCGACACACCTGATTTCTTGAGGCACAGAGCAGGTTTCTGAGGCCGCCAAACTCGCTAATAAGCGACCTAGCAAGGTCAACCGCGTTTAATCCGGCTAAACCATTACGCAGCAATACTGCCAGTAATTCAGCGTCCGACAGCTGCGCAGCTCCTTTTTGTAACAGTTTATCTCTGGGACCTTCGCCCTCAGGCCAATCTTTAATCCCCATGTGACCTCCCTGTCATCTCACATATTTTCACTTTACTGAGTATGGACGAGATTTTTTGAACTGGGATAGTCACTAAAATTCACCACTTTGTGATATTGTTGCCGGCATTATTTCTATCTCGGATGATGTCTGTGAGTCTGACAAATAAAAACGTCCTACTGGGCATTGGCGGCGGTATTGCGGCCTATAAAAGTGCTGATTTAGTACGTCGCTTGAAAGAGCGTGGTTTTGATGTGCGCGTGGTGATGAGCCAAAGTGCGATGGAATTTATCACGCCTCTGACGCTGCAAGCGTTGTCTGGACATCCAGTGGCATCTAGCTTGCTCGACCCCGCAGCAGAAGCAGCCATGGGCCATATAGAACTTGCTCGTTGGGCAGATCTCGTCATCATCGCCCCTGCAACCGCAAACCTATTGGCGCGGATTAATGCAGGCATGGCCGATGAGCTAATCACCACCACATGTCTTGCCACTGAGGCGCCAATTGCCCTGTGTCCAGCAATGAATCAGCAGATGTACCGCAATCTAGCTACGCAGGCGAATTTAACTAGCCTAGCATCACGTGGTTTTACACTTTGGGGACCCGCCAGTGGCAGTCAGGCCTGTGGTGAAGTGGGTCCTGGACGCATGCTCGAACCGCTAGAAATTGCCGAGCTAGCCAGTGATTTTTTTGCAACAAAAGAAGTCTCTGCGCTGCCTTTGGCTGGCCAGTCAGTGCTGATTACCGCCGGACCAACCCGTGAAGCAATTGATCCCGTCAGATACATTTCAAATCACAGTTCTGGAAAAATGGGCTTTGCACTGGCCAAAGCCGCGGCAGATATGGGTGCAGCAGTCACCTTAGTCTCAGGCCCAGTAAATCTCAGCACCCCAGAAGGCGTGACACGGATTGATGTTGAATCGGCGCAAAATATGCTCGATGCTGTTATGGATAACGTTGATAAAAAAGATATTTTTATTGGCTGCGCCGCCGTTGCAGACTACCGCATTAGTGATATTGCTACCTGTAAGATCAAAAAATCGACCGAAGAAATGCAACTTGCGCTGGTGAGGAATCCTGATATCTTAGCCACGGTTGCGAGCTTACCTAACCGTCCTTTTGTGGTGGGATTTGCCGCCGAAACCCATGATGTAGAAGCCTATGCGCGCGATAAGCTCAAACGTAAAAATTTGAACATGATCGCCGCAAACGACGTTTCCATTGCTGGCCTAGGCTTTAATGCCGATGCTAATGCCCTGCGTGTTTTCTGGCCGCACGGCAGTCAAGATTTGCCTGCTACTGACAAACTCACGTTGGCACGGCAATTACTTTCGTTGATAGTGAAAGAAAAAACAAATACATGAAAACACCGATTGAATTAAAAATTCTCGACTCCCGTATCGGCTCAGAATTTCCCTTGCCCGCTTACGCCACCGCAGGCAGTGCAGGCATGGATCTTCGCGCCATGATAGACACGGCTTTAACCATAGCACCGGGTGAAACAGTGCTCATTCCCACGGGGATTGCCATTCATGTGGCCGACCCAGGACTTGCAGCGGTGATTTTACCGCGCTCAGGCCTTGGCCATAAACACGGTATCGTACTGGGGAATCTAGTCGGACTCATAGATTCAGATTACCAAGGCCCCTTAATGGTATCTTGTTGGAATCGTGGTGACAGTCCATTCACCTTAGAAATGGGCGATCGTCTCGCGCAACTGGTGTTTGTTCCTGTGGTACAAGCACAATTCAAACTCGTTGATGAGTTCGACAGCTCAGACCGTGGTGAAGGCGGATTTGGCCATTCAGGCACTAAATAATCCCCTAAGTCGTTATTGAGCCAAGGATACTGCAATGGCTGTAAGCCCAAAAATTAATCGTCGTGAACACATTCTGCAATGTCTAGCGCAGATGCTAGAAACCAACCCAGGACAAAGGATCACCACAGCGAAACTGGCCTCAGAAGTCGGTGTATCGGAAGCCGCACTGTATCGCCACTTCCCGAGTAAAGCGCGGATGTTCGAAGGCCTAATCGAATTTATCGAAGAGTCGTTATTGTCGCGCATCAATTTAATCATGGATGACGAAAAAGACACCATGAAGCGCTGCCAGTTGGTACTGCAACTGCTGCTGATCTTTGCCGAGCGTAACCCAGGAATTTCCCGCGTTCTCAACGGTGATGCTCTACTCGGTGAAAATGAACGCCTGCGAAGTCGTATTGGTAACTTATTTGCCAAAATTGAAACCCAGTTAAAGCAAATTTTACGGGAAAAAACCCTGCGAGAAGGTAAAGGCTTCAACTTAGACGAAGCCATATTAGCCAATTTACTGTTAGCCTTTGCCGAAGGCCGCATCGCCCAATTTGTACGAAGTGAATTCAAACTCAAACCGACGACACACTTCGATGAACAGTGGCGTTTTATCCAGCACCAACTTTTACAAAGCTAATGATTTTTCAGCATAAAGGACGGTAACTATCGTCCTTTATGTTCGATATTCCTTCCTTGTTTCACTCCATCTTTTGTTTTATCCTCGAAAAACATTTTAAGAACAAAAAACACAATGATTTTACAAGGATGTCAGATGAAACTCTTCCGATTAGCCGCATTGGCGACACTTTGCTTACCAATACTTCCAATATCCACCTTTGCAGCCAATAGCTCCAACGCGAATGCGTTATCGCAAGCACAGTTATTCAGCAAAGGTGATGAGTACTCGGATGTAAAAATATCGCCTACGGGTAAATACTTAAGCGCGATCACAAGTGTCGAAGGTAAAAACGTTCTCTTAGTCTTAGATACCCAAACCAAAAAACTCCTCAATGCGATACGTTTTCCCGATAATGCTCAAGTCGGCGACTATGAATGGGCCAACAGTGAGCGATTGGTATTGGCAAAAGAATACCTAAAAGGCTGGCAAGACACACCTATCTACTACGGTGAATTGATGGCGGTAAATGCCGATGGTTCACGAAAAGCGTATTTATTCGGCTTCGAGAGTGGCGAGCAACAAACAGGTTCAAATATCAAGAAAAATACCCCTATGCGGGCGAGCGCGTTTATCCTCGATCCTCTGCCAGATGATGAACGCTACATGTTAGTCAATGCTATTCCATGGAATGATAGGATCAATCTTGACTTTGAACTATCACAAGATGTCTATCGCGTAGACTTGTTCAATGGCACACGTAAACGCATCACAGGCTCACCTATCGGCAGAGCCCGTTTTATGACAGACCATCAAGGTGAAGTCCGCTTCGTTGCCGGTGAGGACAATAAAAACATTACTAAAGTGTTCTACCGCAAAGACGGTAACTGGGTAAATACCGATAAACTAAATCTAGGTCTTGCTGATTTTAAACCACTCTCCTTTGCCGATGATAAAAATACAATTTATGCAGCAGGACGCTCCCAAGGTGAAACCTTAGGGGTTTATAAAATTAATCTCGAAACGGGCGATAAAACTGAAATCATTCAGGATGAAAACGTTGACCCTAGCAACTTTTGGATTAACGGCACCAATAAACAACTTTACGCCGTCGAGTTTGAAAATGGTTACCCAAGTTATGCCTTTGTCGATAATGAGGATTCGCACGCTAAATTGCTAAAAGATCTGCTGGGTGCTCTCCCCGGTCACCAAGTACGAATTGTTAGCGAAACCCGAGATGCAGCAAAACTCGTCGTACTTGCGTTTAACGATCGAAACCCTGGCGATTACTACATATTTGATACGAAAACACTAAAACTTGAATATCTAGCCGCCGCTAAAAAATGGCTCAACCCAGAGCAAATGGCTGATGTTAAACCCATCAGTTTCACCAGCCGTGATGGCAAACAACTCCATGGATATCTAACGCTTCCCTTTGGTAAAGAAACTAAAAACCTACCCTTAGTCGTCAATCCACATGGTGGTCCACACGGTATCCGTGACTGGTGGGGCTTTGACCCACAAAACCAATATCTAGCAAGCCAAGGCATAGCCGTTCTACAGGTCAACTTCCGTGGTTCAGGCGGATATGGCGATCAATTTGAACGCGCTGGCTATCAAAAATGGGGCTCAGATATTCAGCATGACATTATCGACGCAACCCAGTACGTCATTGACCAAGGTTTTGCCGATAAGGAGCGCATCTGTATCGTTGGCGGCAGTTTTGGTGGTTACAGCGCCTTGCAGAGCGCTGTGCTTGCGCCAGATATGTTTAAATGCGCCATAGGTGTAGCTGGCGTATATGATCTTGAATTGATGTTTAATAAAGGCGATGTCGCCAACAGCCGTTCTGGTACTAGCTATCTCAAGGATGTGCTTGGCCAAGATAAAGCGGTACTTAAAGCAATGTCTCCTTCTGAAAACGTCGATAAACTCAAAGCAAACATACTATTGGTGCATGGTGGTGAAGATGATCGAGCGCCAATTGAGCAACTCGAATCCCTCGAAAAAGCCCTAAAAGCTCACCATTATCCTTACCAAAAACTGGTGATGGACAATGAAGGCCACGGTTTTTATAACGATGAGCATAGAGCGAAATACTATGAAAAAATGCTCAGTTTCCTAAAAACCAATCTGAAACTTTAGAATTAACTCAAACTTGCCGACACTGCTAGGCTAAACTCGATTGGCAGTGGCAGATTTAAAGCCGATATCCGATAAGGACTATCGGCTTTTTCATGTGGCCTATGCGCGTTTTCGGTATGAATTGTCTGCAATTCGCGCTATCCTCCTCCCCCTATTCTTGCCCTAGCGAGAATAACAATAATTTGTATCTGATGCTGAACAGCCCTAGTACTACACGATGATCAGCATAGGTTTTCTGTTATAGCCGCTACGACGTAGTGGAGGATAAGATGGCATTAAGTGAAGCAGCAGTAAAAGTACAAGCCGCGTTATTAGAACGTGGACTTGAAACCCCAATGCTCCCAAGCGTTTACAGCAGTGAAGAACGTAAAGACAAGATTGAACATCATATGAAAGAAATCCTGACATTAATGTCATTGGATCTGTCAGACGATAGCCTTGCCGATACGCCGCGCCGCATTGCTAAAATGTACGTCGATGAAATCTTCTCCGGCTTAGATTATGCGAACTTCCCTAAGATAACTGTGATCGACAATAAGATGGGCTTCGATGAAATGGTGCGAGTGCAAGACATTAGCCTTACCAGCACCTGCGAACATCATTTAGTGACGATCGATGGCACTGCGACCATAGCTTATCTACCACGCAAAAAAATCATTGGTTTATCAAAGATTAACCGTATTGTGCGTTTCTTTGCCCAACGTCCACAAGTGCAAGAGCGTTTGACTCAGCAAGTGTTAGTCGCGCTGCAAACCTTACTCGAAACCAAAGACGTTGCCGTTAAAATGGATGCCGTGCATTACTGTGTCAAATCCCGTGGAGTGATGGACTCCACCAGTTCGACCACTACCACAGCGCTGGGCGGCATTTTCAAATCTAACCCCGCGACCCGCGCCGAGTTTTTGCACCAGTCTAAATAAAAGTATTGAAACTTAACGTGATTTAAAGCGTGCCTAAATCAATAGCAATCAATACAACTCAATAAAAAAACGCTGCGATTCCTTCTAAAGAATCGCAGCGTTTTTTGTTTTTATACCCACTCAATCAAACCCTTCTCAACCTAGCTAAGATCAATGCTGGCTGATTAACTAATTTCACCAAGCCAGCAATAGCCGCTTGCTCAATACAAGCTGCCAAACACTAGACTTAAATCCCGTATTGCTCGCGGTACTGGCTCACGGCGGCAAGTTGCACTTCCATCCCTGGTTTTTCAGACAAATAACTGATTAGGTCGGCGAGTTTAATAATTGCTACTATTCCGCAGCCAAAATCACGCTCAACTTCTTGGATGGCCGATAACTCGCCCTTGCCTTTCTCTTGCCTGTCTAAAGCAATCAACACACCCGCTAATTGTGCCTTATGGGCTTCGATGATTTCCATCGACTCACGAATCGCAGTACCCGCAGTGATCACGTCATCGACGAGCATCACGCGGCCTTTCAGCTCGCTACCGACTAAGCTGCCACCTTCACCGTGATCTTTTTTCTCTTTGCGATTAAAGCAGTAAGGAATGTCAATATCGTGATGCTCACACAGGGCAACGGCCGTAGTCGTAGCAATCGGAATACCTTTGTAAGCAGGGCCAAACAGCAAGTCGTAATCAATGCCAGAGTCCACTAACGCAGCGGCATAAAAACGACCTAAACGCGCTAAGTCACGGCCAGTATTGAACAAACCCGCATTGAAGAAATAAGGACTGATACGGCCCGATTTAAGGGTAAATTCGCCAAATCGCAACACCTGACGTTCTAGGGCAAATTCAATAAACTCACGTTGATAAGCTTTCACAATATCTCCTTACGACTTTGTATTTTATTGGTTTTTTATTATGGGGAATTTTTATTCGGTACAGAGCTTGCACTACACTAGCATCTTGCTGCAGATAAAAAGCTGCAGTTAATAAAAAGCCCCGCACTCTATAACATGACGGGGCTTTTTCATCTCCACACTATTAGTTCAGTGCGGCTTTCTGCACATCGACGATTTCACGAATACTGTTCTTCGCCAATGCCAACAGTTCGAGTAATTCTTCGTGGCTGAATGGCTCGCCTTCGGCGGTGCCTTGAATTTCGATGATCTTGCCCGTTTCAGTCATTACGACGTTCATGTCAGTTTCAGCGGCGCTGTCTTCGATATATTCTAGATCGCTTATCGCTTCACCCTTGTAAATACCTACGCTGACAGCAGCGATAAGGAATTTCAGCGGGTTAGATTTAATGATGCCTTTACCACGCGCCCAGTTCAACGCATCCACTAAGGCCACACAGGCGCCAGTGATAGAGGCAGTGCGCGTGCCACCATCAGCTTGGATCACATCACAGTCGATCACGATAGTGTTTTCGCCTAGGGCTTTCATATCCACACAGGCGCGTAGAGCACGACCGATAAGACGTTGAATTTCTTGCGTACGGCCAGATTGCTTACCGCGAGCGGCTTCACGATCCATACGGCTATGGGTCGAACGTGGCAACATGCCGTATTCAGCCGTTACCCAGCCTTGACCCTGACCTTTAAGGAAACGTGGCACACCTTCAGTAAAACTGGCGGTACAAAGCACTTTCGTTTCGCCAAATTCCACTAACACAGAACCTTCGGCATGGGCCGTAAACTGGCGAGTGATAGTGATGGGACGAGTTTGTGCTGGCGTTCTGTTACTTGGACGCATGCGAGATTCCTGTATTCTGAGTCATTGACCGATTTTGGCTGCATATTATAAGGGCTTGAGCCTTAGGATGCCATGCTTAGGGTGATTCTCTGGCAAACTCATCTAGGCAAAGTACCCATTAACTTGCAGTCTTATACTGTATGCCTTTAATCCTAAACCCATTGACTCTATAATCGCCTCTCATTATGACGATTAAACCATTAGGACAACCCATGATCCAAAGCATGACAGCCTACGCTCGCATCGAGCACAAAGCACAATGGGGCACTGCCTCCTGGGAAATTCGCTCAGTCAATCAACGTTATCTCGAAACTTACCTACGTTTACCCGAGCAATTCCGCAGCTTCGAACCCGTACTGCGCGACCGCCTACGTAAACGCTTAAGCCGCGGCAAAGTTGAAGTCAATCTGCGCTACGAACTGGCAGACAACAGCAATAACGAGCTGCAGTTGAATCAAGCGCTAGCAAAACAGCTATTAGGCGCCGCCACTTGGCTCAAGCAAGAAGCGGGACAAGGCGATGTCAATCTTACCGACATCCTACGCTGGCCGGGCGTGCTAGCGAGCGGTGAACAAGATATGGATGCGATCGGCGCCGATCTGATGACAGCCTTCGATTCAGCCATAGATCAATTCATCGAAGCCCGTGGCCGTGAAGGCGAAGCCATCAAAGACATGCTGCTAAGTCGCTTAGATGGCGTGAGCGAGCAAATCGCCGTCGTACGCGAGCACATGCCTACTGTGATGCTATATCAACGCGAAAAGCTCACCAACCGCCTTGCAGAAATCAAAGGTGAACTCGACCCAGCCCGCATCGAGCAAGAAATGGTGCTACTGGCACAGAAACAAGATGTGGCCGAAGAAATGGATCGCCTCGAAGCGCATGTGGCCGAAGCCCGCCGCATCCTCAAAAAAGGCGGCAGCGAAGGTCGCCGTTTAGATTTTATGATGCAAGAATTTAACCGCGAATCGAACACGCTCGCCTCTAAATCCATCAGCACTGAGATCACCTCAGCCGCAGTGGAACTTAAAGTTCTTATCGAGCAAATGCGCGAGCAGATCCAAAACGTTGAGTAATGATAGTTAACGCGTTTTAGATACCAAAAAGCCCTTAATGTAAGGGCTGTTTGTATTTTATGGCACTGAGGGAATATCAGTTAAAGCACTCACTCTCAGCCAAACCTATCGAGTGCGAAGTGCTGAGCTAGGCTCAGTGAACAATCGTTTACGGTAATAAGATTTTTTGCAGCTCTTGGTGCGAGCTCACTTGATAGTGCGGGGCGATACCGGCGGGTACATCGTGGCCGTGGACGTTATACCAACAAGTATGAATACCTGCATTGATACCGCCTTGGATATCTGAATGCGGGTTATCGCCGACCATGAGCACAGCATCGCGATCAGGATGGTCCATGAGTTCGAAGGCGTGCTCGAAGATGCCCACATCAGGTTTGGCTATGCCGACTTTTTCTGAAATCACTAAAATATCAAAATGATGCTGTAATCCTGTACGCTCTAATCGCACGGTTTGGAGCTCAGTGAAACCGTTAGTGATGATACCTAATTTGGCTTTGCCTTGGAGCGCGGCTAATAACTCGCGAGCACCGGGTAGCGGCGAACAAATTTCGGCCATTGCTGATAAAAAGGCACTATTGAGCGTCATGGCCGTGACAGATAATTTGGCAGCCCAAGGTTCGAAACGTATGGTTTGCAACTCGGCGGCAGTTATCTTGCCATCTTGATAATCAACCCAAAGTGGTTTGTTAACTAACTGATACTCGTCAAAATCGGCTTGGGTAAAATCGACCCCAAACTCACTAAACATCAACTTAAGCCCTTTTAAGGCATCGAAATAAAATAAGGTTTCATCGGCATCGAACAAAATCCATTGGTAAGGCAAGGACATAGGAACTCTCTTTCTGACAAAATAGCTAAGACCCATCCCATGCCGTTCAGTGGCATAGAGAATGGTACATCGGCGATTGCGGCAACACTGTGGCTAACTACCTAGCAGTAATCAAGATAAGCGATAAACATGAGCGATGAGTGTGAAAATAACTAGGCTTCACAGTCGACACCCGCAATCAGCAAGTGCATTAGTCTACCTTGCATCAAGGGCGATGATAACCACGATAATAAAAACTGACTGTTGAGGTATCATCAACAATAATGGCAGGGGAACGCGATAATCTAAGGACACCATGGAGCACTTTTCAGCACTACCTATCTTTGTCACTGTAGTGGAATGCGGTAGCTTTTCGCTGGCCAGTGAAAAGCTTGGACTGAGTAAATCGGCGGTGAGTAAACGCATTACTCTATTAGAACAAAGTCTGGGTATTCAACTTTTGCACCGTACCACTCGCAGCTTAAGTCTTACCGAAGCGGGCGCCCGCTATTTTGACTATGTTCGCCCTGCCGTTAAACTCGCAGAGGAAGGGTTGGATGCCATTTCTGAGCTACAACAAGCGCCTCAGGGCAATCTGCGCATCGCTGTCCCTATGGTATTTGGTCGCTTGCATATCGCCCCTTTAATCCCTGAGTTTTTGCGCCGTTACCCGAAAATACAGCTACAAATGCAGATGGATGATAAGACAACCGATTTAATTGCTGGCGGATTTGACCTGGCAATTCGTATCGGCGAACTGCCAGATTCAAGCCTGATTGCCCGTAAAATCGCCCCTTGTTTAAGTGTCATTTGCGCCTCGGCCGAGTATCTTGCGCGCCACGCTGCGCCACACACGCCGCAGCAACTCAGCCAACATAACTGTTTGTTCTACTCATATTTTCGTGATGGTGTTGAATGGACCTTCTTAAGCCCGCAGGGCACTACGCGCATCCAGCCGAACGGTAACTATCAAGTCAACAATAGTGATGCTATCCACCAAGCCACGCTCGATGGTCTAGGCGTAGCCAACCTGCCCCGCTTCATGGTCGACGCCGACTTACAAGAAGGCCGCCTACAAGCCTTGCTCACAGACCATCCCCTCCCCGAACATGGCATTTACGCGGTTTATCCACAGCGAAAACATTTGCCGACTAAGGTGAGTGTATTGATTGAATTTTTGATGGAGAAGCTGGCGAGTGGCAAGTTAGGGTAAATTTTCACTTGTCAGTAATGAGGAAGGACAACTCTCTTTCACCCCTATGAAAAATAAACAATAGACCAGAGACCATCTGACTGACTCTCTCGATCGGCTGATAGCGGATCATTTGAACAATCCGATTTATGTTTTTAATCAATACTACACTTGCATTTTTAGCCCCTATTTATACGCTATAACGTATATAAACAAATTATACGCTGCAACGTCTTAAACATTAACTATACGCTGTAGCGTGTTAAGTTATGTTTATACTTTAAAGCGTATTGGGAAATAATGGGAATTCAAGATGAAGATCACCACAACCAAACAGCTTAGAGCTTATATACAAGATGTTCGCCAATCACAGGGACTCTCTCAGGCTAAAATTGGTGAGAAAATTGGCTTACGCCAAGACACTATTTCCAACTTCGAACAGAATCCCGACAGCACTAAACTTGATACATTTTTCAAACTCTTATCAGCCCTCGAACTCGAAATAGAACTCAAACCTCGCAACGCGAGTGACAGTGATACAGGCCCATCTAACAATAAACAATGGGCTCAGGAGTGGTAATGGCAGCACTTGACGTTTATATGAATGGCTTTCTAGTCGGTACTTTCTCTAAAGAAGATACTGGCGCTCACAGACTATCCGCAACGAAAATACCTCCCAACCAAAGTGACAGTATTGATTGAATTTTTGATTGAGTTCTTAGCAAAGAGATTAAGCAATTATTAGATAGGGTTAAGGATAAATACGGCTTTACATAATGGTTATAACGAACATAACCACACAGCCAAAACAGATTAATGAAAACACATTTAAACCAGATAAAACAGTTCGTTAAGCAAATACTTTAACTATACTTAACATCACTTAATGCGATGATTAAAGGCAGAAATATGAGTGCTTACCATCAAACATTTGGCTATGAATTTGATCTTGGCTTCGACCTAAGCTTATACCCATTTCTCATTGATAAAAGCTACCAAAATGACATGTGCCCCAGCTTTTATTTCAAACGAAAAAGCGACTACTTTATTCTTTGGGTAGACTATGCCGACCCCATTTGTCGCGAAGAAGATTATCCCCGCTACACCATCATTTCGGCCGTAAATGACGGCGACAACATACACCCAGAAATTCGTACCGCTTCTCAGCCAACACTACAGCTTGAATTCGAACAACCAAGTGAACTCATTGATTATCTAGAGCAGATAAAACAGCAACTGAATGCCAAAGTCGTTTCAATACGATAACCACGACATAAATGCCCGACTAACAAAAGAAAACTGTTTGATGTGACTCATAGTCCGTGGAACATAAAACAGCGATGACTGAAAATATAAGCCCACCAATACACTAGGTTTACATCATGGAATACCAATCATTTGGCCTGTATGAAGATAAATCGTGTAGACATACTATTCATAAATAATAGAAGCCACTAGAATACTAGAGGCTTTTATTAACACATGAGTATTATAAAGAAAAAATGCTATGATAATTAAAATATAGATTAAACATTATCATAATTTATACCCATATTTCTCTCGCATGGTTTTACGATAATCACCAACATCATATCCACATGTTGAAAGTAATTCTACAATTTTAACCACATACAACTCTAACTCATCTAGATTTGATTCAAGATAACAATCAACATCTAAACTTTCACTAAGCTTATGCAAAGCATCTTTCTTAAAATCTACATCAGTTTTCTTAGGAGCTATAATTCCTTTATTATCTACCAAGCCTAAAGTATCTGGCTTAATAACATCAACTTTTTCTATACCAAAAACAAATGAATGCATATCTAGCTCAGGATTAAACAAATCGACTGAATATTTAAAACTACTTTTCAGTGATATCTCACACCCACTCTTCAATGTTTCATCCACAAACCATAATACTAAACAAATTTGTAATAGTTGATTCAAAACTTTCTTATCATTTAAACTAGATAATGATGTAATTGAAGTTACATCTTTAAAAGCTTCGCCAAAACATTCTGCAAGAGCTAAAGAAATATTACCATCACGTTTTATTTCATCAATAAGCCCTTCAAACTTAGAAATAATACCAACTGATGCACTATCCTTATTCAACCTGGTTGTAATGCATAATAACCATGGTAATCCAATCACACGTTTCAGCTGATAATCTAAAAAATAATACATTGATGTTAATGTTTTCTCACTCAGCATATTATTACAAAAATCAAGATTAACAAAATGGTAATGACCAAAAGATTTAACTCGTTTCCATGCATCAGAGTCTAAGTTACCTAACGATTCAAAACTGAAATTTTCAACTTTTGATAACGGTGATACATTCTGATTATCCAAAAGTTTCGACATAGAAGCCTGCGCTCTTTGATAGTCGCTTAGATTATTTACAAAACCATGTACACTTAAAAATTTATTTTTAGCTCTGCTTGAATTTAACATACCATTTCTTAGATGGTTTACATCAAGTAAATCTCCACCTGGCAGTCCAAAATAGTTAATAGTATTAATGCCATTATATTGAGAAGCTTTTAACGTTCTAAGAAGATGCTCTAACCATTGTTTTTCTCTAATATATTGTTTTCTTGGTTTATGCCAAGGTTTGAAGTCATTACCAAGAAATGGTTCAACCTTTCCTGCTACATCCTCTAGCTTAAATATAGAGTCATCCGATTCAAAAAAATCCATTTTCAATTAATCCTCTAAACTTATTATTTTTATTAAGTCTAAAACTAAACTTTCTTGCCGCTCTAATGTTAGACTTTCTAGAAGATCATATGAGTCAAGTATTTGAAGAATTGCCTCAGAGCGCTTTACAATCTTATTTTTCTTTGACACGTTTTTATAAAATGGCCGAATTACTTCATCAAGCTTCTCACCCGAAACAAGATAATTATCATACTTATTTTCAAAATCACCACTACTATTCGTTTGTTTTCCACTAGCATCAACCATTACTAAAGATGAACGCTCAAATGGATCTTTTTGATTTAATAACAATGAGCTTTCAACTATATCTTCAATATTTTTTGTGAAGTCATCATCTGCAGATTTTAACCTATCAGCCCGAATTTCTTTCTTTGCCGTTTTGTACTTATTAACCACTTGCCTTATCGCACTATGTAACCACTTGGTTACAATTTGATAATGTGGATGCGCAATATTAAAAGATTCTCTATCGATATTTAGAGCAGAATCAAGGCCTTTTGAAACAAATATTTCCGCAGTTAATTGGCTTTTTATTGTATGCTCAGCAACTTGATGTTTCATAAAAGTTTCATCAAACAATATTCCCGATGCATTATTAATTCTAATCAATGAACCATTATGATCTTTCGGACTGATTTTTGGAGCCCATAGAATATAAGCTTCAATTTCGAGTTCACCTCCAGAATCTTTTTTATCAGCACTTGAAAGATTTGGACTATACTTCCCAAAAAATAAAATAGGTTTTTTGATTGCTGCTTTCGATTCCGGCAATCCTGTAAATTTCACTGGTCTATAAAGCTTAATTCCATCTATGACAACATTAAACTCATCTCTACTCTGATATTTCAGCCCTAAAACATCCCCGAAACTTCTATTGCTAGCTATATGGCGTGGAAACTCTTTAACTTGTCCCTTAGCTGTATTGCTAAGAATATATACATCGGAAATATCAGACAGAGTGTATGCAAATGGGTGCTTCTCTATGTACGCAAGTGGCACTGACAACCCCAGTGTCCATATCATATTAAGATAATTATCTAGAATAAAACCAAGTTTTGGACTTACAGCATTTTTTGTCTTTTCTAAAATCGCATCATATAATTTAGAAAATTTAATCTCAGGGAGCTCATCATCACCCCATGGCAAACTAGAGGTTCTATCTTTTTTAGCATCATAATTATATATACCTTCTGAGTCTTTAGATAAAAAACCGACATGGAAATCAGGAAGTATTGCTTTTGATGAATCTTCGCTAGTTCTTTCAGCATCTAGTTCATCTTCAATGTCCGAATCAGTTTCATGCTCTGTTTGCCCCCAAATATCAACGCTACGAAGCTGATCTTTTGCACTTTCCTTAATATTATATAATATTATGTCTGTGCCATGAGCATTAACATTTTCAGTACCTTCTTTCCAAATTTTAACTTCACCGGTTTGAAAACTTTTACCTCGTTCACCATTCGTCTCACTTAATTCCTCAATATTATCTTCAGAATAATTAAATAAATTAACTTTAGCACGTAGATAAAAATCAGTTCCACTTTGTTTAGTTATTATTTCAAAGTCTCTTGTTAATTGAGCAACACTAAAAAGACCTATTCCTATCTTACCTATTAACTTCCTTTTCTTCCTAAAACTTATAGAATTATCACTTCCATCTGTAACTTTTAAATCAATTCCTTTAGATGTTCTTTTAGCACTCCCTCCTATGTGACGCAACATATTAACAAGTGTACTAACTGACATACCATTTCCATCATCTCTTATGGTCATAGTATTAAATCTTGGCACATCGGTTTCAATATATACATTTTCCGCATCTGCATCATATGCATTTGATATAAGTTCGCGAATAGCTGAACCTGGCAATCGATAAATACCATCCGTTATACGTGCTAAGACTTTATCATCTGTTTCTAATTTGGTCTCTTGTACGAGTCCTTGCTCGATGTTAGTAACTAGTCTTGCTTCAAGTTCGACATCCATACTTGATTTCATTATAAAAACTCCCTTTCATTAAGCTCTGCGCAGCTCAAAAATGAGCATTCCTAAAACTTCACCCAATAAAGGTGGTACAGCATTTCCTACCTGAGTGTATCGAGGGCATTCCTGAGTACGTCTTTCCCCTCCAGTCGTGTATTTCCCCTTAAACTCAAAACTATCAGGAAACGATTGTATTCTGGCACTCTCTCTTACAGTTAATATTCTTGGTTCAGAATAATGCAGTAGATCATCAGGGAGTGTTGTTAACGTCTTGGATGGTGCATTAGGGTCTAGTACTGTTCGCGCTTGCTTCTTAGTACCTAGTAAAGTTTGCTCTGCTTTACTTAAAGCAATGCCAGGACGACACAACAACTGAGCACGGATAAAAGAATCTATTGTCGTCGCTTTATGTCTAGCAAGGCGTAAGCTATTAGGTTTTCGTTTACCCATCCCTTTTCGCATAAGCTTTTGATACGCAGTAAGAGACTGAGGCTGTATATAATCAAGCTTTTTAAACCCGCTAGCCAAACTGCCGGAATGATGTACAAGAGTTGCATTTGTTATTTCTAAATCACTGATCGCATGCTTCGCCGAAATCTCTGACAAAGGCAAACCATTACTCTTCAAAAATATCGGGCGAATATTTTCAAGTATATCGAAGGGATCAATCTGTGGTAAATCGTTCCGAATACCAATCATAATAAAGCGTACACGCTGCTGTGGTACACCAAATATTTTACTGTGAACATAATCGGTATAGACGTTATATCCAAGCTTTTCGAGCCTTGCTTTTACGACCATTGAATAAGGTTTTTTAGCCTTTTCACCCTGAGCATTAATAAATTTACTATTAAACCCGCGTACATTCTCAAGCACGAGATATTTAGGTTTAATAAGCTCAACCATCTTTATATATTCATTTGAGAGTTGATTGCGAGGGTCTTTAGGATTACGACGTCCAGCCATTGAAAAACCTTGGCAAGGTGGGCCTCCGGCAATTAAATCTACTTTGCCAGAGAGTAACGCTAATTGCTCACGGTAGTGCTCGAGTAGATCTTGAATGGTTGTTTCTTTTTTAGGTAACCATTCAGGCCAGTCAAAATGACCATGTTTGCTGTCGATAAGATTATGCCTGAAGGTATCAAACGCCATTGCATCTTTTTCAACTGCAAAAACTCCCTTCCAACCCGCCTTTCCTAAGCCAAGCGAAAAGCCACCACATCCAGAGAATAGGTCAATGTACGTCCCTGCATTCTTATCTAAATCTGCCATTAAAGCGGTAATCCAAGAAATTCAACACCTTAAAAAAGGTGGTTCTTATAGTAATTTATTTTTTGTTATCATACGCTAAAGGTATGTGTAGTCAAAAATTTGTACAAGAATTGATAAGGACGTATCTATGGCAATTGTTAGAGACTTAATTAAATTAGAAATGGAAAAACAAAGTACCCATAGCGAAGTAAAAGCTACATATTCGGTCGTGACAACAGAGGAAGGAACCTTCTTACAGATTGATACTTATGGTTCAACATCACGTGAAATTCTCGGAAAGAAAAGTCAGTCTATCCGTTTATCTAGAGATGCAATCACTCAATTAGTACAAATTAT
The DNA here is from genome assembly GCF_025653725.1 of Shewanella sp. SM74. Lineage (NCBI taxonomy): Bacteria > Pseudomonadati > Pseudomonadota > Gammaproteobacteria > Alteromonadales > Shewanellaceae > Shewanella > Shewanella sp. SM74. Next base: position 57,386 of record NZ_JAKKRZ010000017.1, read on the forward strand.
TAACGACAATAAATTAATTTAGTCATGTAGCGCTGCTCATCGTCCAACAGACTATCAATTGTATAACATATTGATTAATTGAAGATATACTGGAGTTTGCACTGACTCGCTATACTTATTGAAAATGCCGCCGAAAGCCTGAATGATTGTAGTCGAGCTAGCAGGGAAGCCACTTTGTAAACCAATAAGCGGCGTATCACTTAGATTATTGTACCGACTATTATCACCTCCCAAGATGAAGTGAACTCAGATCACTGAAATGACCTATTTCCCACTCGGCAATAAGCGTCTGGTACTGAGGTCGCCTGCGTCGACTTTGAGCCAGAATCTATCTCAAATTTCTATTAAGCGATTGGTTCTACTGGCTAACAGATATGCGCGAATACTAACAGGATTAAGCACTAGCATGGAAGTGACCATCCGTGACAGGACGTCACGGTTGAGCATCCAGGGATGGACTTGCTGCGAGTCACTGGAATGCAAGTGCTTGATAACATACCTAACCCTTATCGTTTCAAACTGAGTGGCAATAAGTATCTGGTACTTCGTCCGCCTGCGTCGGCTTTTACTAAAAAGCGCTGTTCGACCATTTGCGCAAGATGACGGGTGGCGGTGGCGCGACTCACCTTCGCGACTTTTTGATACTGGCTACTATTAATCCCTAGTTCAAAATCGCCGTCTAACATCCGATTGAGCACTTTAGCTTGCTCCTGACTCAATAAAGACTGGTCGACACTTTGCCAATACTGAGTTTTCGACAGCGTTCTGCTCACATCTGCCATCGCATTGAGTAAGCAATCATTGAGGGTTTCAAAAAACCAGACTAACCAAGGAGTAATATCTACATCGCCCCTTTGAGTGGACTCTAAAATATCATAGTAGGTTTGGCGACGGGCAAGAATACTGACCGACATAGCGTAAAAACGAATCGAGCGTTTTTCCGCTTGTGCCAAGGCCAAATCGGTCAATAGGCGAGTGATGCGCCCATTGCCATCATCAAGCGGATGCAGCGTCACAAACCAAAGGTGAGTTATCGCCGCGCGGATAAGCGGATCTAAAACCTGCGCTTGCCGTGATGCATTAAACCATTCGATAAACTGTGACAGTTCAGCATCCAAGGCTGCTCTAGAAGGTGCCTCAAAATGCACTGTTGGTTTATCAATCCGGCCAGAGACAACCTGCATAGGTGTATCGCCACGCAGCGCTCCGCCAATAACAGGGTTAAACAGCGTATAACCCTGGGGAAATAACTGTTTATGCCAACCTAATATCCGCTCAAGGGTTAATTCAGTCTCTAAATTTTTTAAGGCATCGAGCATAATGTCAGCCAAACCATCGGTTTGCGCTGTTGTCGGATACGGTTTATCTTCAGTCACGCCGAGTTTTTTAGCTAAGGATGAGCGCACCGAAGCCGCATTGAGCTTTTCACCTTCAATGGCACTGGAATGGATAATGTTAGCGAGTAAGGTGTCGAGTGCAGCGTCTGAAGTTAATAGGCTATCGTCGTGACTTAGCATTTGCTTGCCAAGCAACTGGCCCTGATTGAAATAGACCTGACGCAGCAAGGCATCAATGCTGCTGGTGTTCCAATGAAACTTAGGCCAATCGGCTTGCTGCCAAATCCACATATCTACCCCATGAGTCGAATAACAAGCCTATTCTACTCACATAATGAGGCGATTAACAAACCTATTTGCCTCACATTATGAGTCGAATAGCGTTAATAATCGCCTCATCAATACCAACATGGCTATGCAATGCAGAGAAATGAGCCTTGTTGGTAATCCGGGAGCTCGTTTCTAAGCCTTGCGGTCATCCACTTGTATTATTGTGCAGCTACAGTGCAGCTATCATACAATTTAGTGCCGCCTTTACTGTGGCGCATTGCCGTTGCGCGTGACTTTTATGTATAGCCACCGACAAATATGTATAGCCACGGACAAAGCCTTCGCGCTGAGATATACTGCCGCCGCTGATTTGACACGCCAATGTGACACGCCGAGGTGATAACTTACGGCTTTACCGCACCACTGACACACATTCTGAGCCTAACCTATGCCTGATAACGCCAACAATTCACCAACCTCTACTCACGTACAATGTACTGCTAATGCACAGCGTATCGGCAATGTTCAACCTACTGGTAATTCACCGATTGTTACGCCAGATGCAATGCATCCAGTCCAGTCGAATGCGCTCAGTGACGAACAGGTAAAGGTAAAAAAGCAGAAGGTCTTTATCATAGGTTTGCCACGCACAGGCACCACGAGTGTAAGTGTGGCGTTGTTGGAGCAAGGGCTAAAAGTGGCACACATGGCCTTTACTAAGCAGGCGTTTATGCTGGCCGACGCCGTGTCTGACACGCCTTGTTTCAGCGATTATCAGCAGTTGGATTTATTATTTCCCGAGGCTGTGTTTGTCTATCTCGACCGCGATATCAATACTTGGTTGCCTTCGATGCAGATGTTACTTGGTAAAATGGCACCCCATTTAGATGAAAAAACGGGCCGCTTCCATCCAATATTAAAGCGCAGTTTTAGGCATACTTTCGCCATAGATAAAGTGGCGGAACCTGCCAGCAGTGAGCACTTAATTGCTTGTTATCAAAAGCATCAGCAAGAAGTGTTCGCTTACTTTAGTGGGCGGGAAGACTTTATTTCAATTGATGTTAGCCATGCGGGGAGCTTGAGTCAGTTACTGCAATTTTTGGGAATGGAAGCAAACGCGGAGAATAGCGATGTCGTATTAGGTTTAAGCGAGCCACTGAGTTTCCCTAAACTTAACGTGGGCCGCAACGTGGCAAGTTGGGGCGAATATAAACACCCCAACAAGGTCAACACCAATAGCGCAGGCCCACAAAGCCGTAAGTTTTTCGACTACACGCTTTAACATTGGATCAGTACACAGATACCAATACACAGATATCCAAGCGCTGAATTAGAAATTAGCTTTAAGCACAGTCTCTTGGTCGAGCAAGCTTTGGTACAAGGTAAACTGGTTCGCGGCGCGGTCTAAATTATGGCCTTCGCGGTGGATATGGAAATACACATCACCATTAAGATAATCCGTTAAAAAACGAACACCTATCATCAAACAAATCACCCGAGCACCGAGCCACAGACTGCGCTTTTCGTCTTCCGTTAAAACGTCACCCAACTCACTCAAGTAGCCACGGCAAATCGCGGCGAAGATGTCTTGGCGCACTTGGACTTTATCTAAGGCCGTAGAGTCTTCCTCCTCTGGCGAGCAGAAAGTGCGGACCATGTCGCCAAAGTCATACATCAGATGACCTTTCATACAGGTATCTAAATCGATAATCGCCATGCTGGACATGTCGCGTTTATCGAAAAGCATATTATTGATTTTAGTGTCGTTATGGCAAATTCGCAGCGGCAGCTTTGGCGATATTTCTGCAAGTTCATCAAGCAACGCCTGCTGAGATAACGCGTAATCAACCCAATGACGGCAGAGCGCTAAGCGATGTTGACTATCGAGTTCACCGGCCTGCTTTAGTAAGGCCATGCGTCCCGGTAAATGGTGAAACTGAGGGATCACATCTTCAAGCTCTGTCGCATCAAAATCACTCAAGGCAGAGGCAAAATGACCAAAGGCCTTGGCCGCCATTTCCGCTTCTTGTTCCGACTTAACCACTTCAATGCTAAGACTATGGGGCAAGTAACTGATAGCACGCCAAAATCCTTGCTCGCCTAAATCGATAGCCAGCTCACCCTCTTGGGTTAAACATGGGCTAACGACTTTAAGGCCGTATTGTTGCTGCAACGACTTAGCGCATAAATGATGGCTAATTTTATCGGCATTGCAGACCAAAGCGTTGGGCGTTTTAAATACCTCAGTATTAATTCGCTGCAATACTAATTCGCCCGCAGGCCAGCGCACCAAAAGGGTGTCATTGATGTGGCCATTACCGAGGGCAGAAATTTTTGCCTCGGCAGATTCAATACCAAAATGAGGCAACACTGACTGCCTGATGAGTTTAATCACTCAATAACTCCGTTAATTTTTGTTTTACCCAGACAGTGTCCTGCGGATAAGTCACGCCAAGCCATGGCTCACAGGCAACATCGACATACACAGGCAAACCTTGCTCAATTCCTGCTTGTACTATGGCGGGTAAATAGCATTCAGACTTAGGTTGTTGCCCCTGTTGCCCGATAAATTCGGTTAATTCACGTTTAATAACATCAAATATGTTTGGGGAGAAGCCCCAGCATGTCATAGAGACCAAGGAGTGCGCCGGCAAATTAGCATGACCCTGCGGGCCATCACCCATTAAGTGGCCAGCTTGCTCGGCGATATTGAGCCATTCGGCGACCGATTTAAGCTGACCATTTTCAACCTGACACAAACCACGATTAACGCCACCGTGTTCCGACAACGTGAGTTCTATGGGATAGGCCACCATCATCCACTCAGTTGGCCTCATGCTTAAGCCTTTGGCTAAGGAAACAAAAGCGCTATCACCATAAAAATCATCGGCATTGATAACGGCCATTGGTCCTTTAACGAGATGGCGCGCACTCCAGAGTGCATGGGCCGTCCCCCAAGGTTTAAGCCTGTGGCTAAGATCCGCCAATTGCGCCGCTTCAGGTAAATCCGTTAAGACTTGATAGCAAAAATGATATTCAAAATCGGCTGGCAAAAATCGTGTCAGGATCTCAGTTAATTCACTTTCTAACTCTGGGCGGATCACCAGCACAGCACGCTGAAAACCACTGCGAATGGCCGACATGATTGATAGCACCAACATGGGTTCACCCGCGGGACCGAGTGCCGCCAATTGCTTATCGCCGCCGAAACGACTACCTAGCCCCGCAGCCATAATGACTAAGGTCAATTCTGTATTCATGCTGGATTGATATATTCAGTTCAAATTTAAAGGTGTTTCCCCAAACCGCAGCGACCTAAACAACCTAAAGTACGGTTTGAGAAAAAGAGGAGCAAAAGTGTAATCTACCCCTCTAATTGTGACTAGCATTTAAGCAGAATTTTTATCGACTTAGCTGCAGACTTTTTTAACGAGCAATATAATCGCCAAAGGTGCGATTTTGTTCCAATATCGCTTGGCTGCCCTTAAGACTGAACTTATAACCACACAGGCTAATATTACCTCGACGGGCGAGATCAATAATGATGGCCTGAGTATCGAGTGGTGAGAATCGCGCCTCTGAAGCGGAATCCGCTTTCAGATCCACAGTCACAGGGCGATAGTCAGTGCCATTGTTAAAGGATAAGACGCTGCAGGTTTTATCTCCCTTTGCCGTCGCTAAGGACCACAGGTTTTGTGCTTTACCTTTCTCACCGAGCCAACGCATGATCAAGATGTCATCCTCCAGCGCCACAGAAAAACCGTCCGGTAACGCGAGCGTCACCCGCTCACCCGCATAGGGCGCAATCGCGTTAACTGTGACAACTTCTGCACCATCACCCGTTTCTGCGTCGCCATTTGGCCAAAGGCCCCACACCAAGGCAATCAAGAGCACCACACCACAGCCAATTCCTGCTGGGCGCCAATAACGGCGTTCTACTTTCGGCAGTTTAATCTTAGGCAACACCAAGAAACGCTTTAGTGGCGCCAAAAACTCAAATAAACCGCGAAATAGCTCGGTCATCGAACCAGAATCTTTTGCTTCGGCGCGGCGCTGACGCACTTCTTCGGCATGATCTCTATCGTTAAAGCTGTCAGACTCATCATCTTCTTCGGCGGTAAAACGCCAACCGGGTTCAGCACTACGCTCGGCAGGATCTAATTGCGCCGCAGTAAAGTCGACATGTTTCAAATCAACATTGTCCACATCGACATCGACCAACTCAATGTGGGTCTGTTCAACGCGGCTAGTATTAGCAGGACGGAAATCCGCATGGCTGTCTGGTATCACAAAATCGGCAGGATTCTGCGTCATTCGAGTTAACGCATCAAAGCGCAGCTCATCTTGACGCAACGCCTCTCGCTCTGCCTCCGCCGCGCTAACACTCGGCTCAATCCTCGGCGATGTTAAAACAGATTCAACATGGGTCGATAAATCGACCTCTGGCTCAGACACAGTCTCAGCACTAATGGTTTGGGCATGAAGCTGATCAACATGCGGCTCATGCCTTTCAGCTTGAGGTTGTGCTTGAATATGAGAGGTAGATTTTGCCGATTGTCTTACCGCAACGTCTTGAGCAACAATAGGTTTAGGATCAATGATGTTAGGATCTATGGCAGTTTTAGATGCCATGACTTTAGTGTCTATGGTTTTAGGATCTACGATTTTAGGATCTACGATTTTAGGATCTATGGTTTTAGGTGCGATGGTTTTAGGAACGATAGTCGGTTCCACACGGCGCCTAGGCATTGCCTGTGATGTTGGTGCATCCAGCTCAGGACCGAAATAACCGTAGCGATAATCCACTATCGTTGGTGCAGGAAAGCGCCAGCCCCAAAATGTCAGTCCCACGGCTAACGCTAAACTCAATCCAATTAAGGCAATATGCACACCGGCCGCTAACAGGCCGATGAAAATTATTAACGGCAATAGAAATACGCCAATCAAGCCTTTTGACTTATCGGCATCAGCCAAACGACGCAAACTGGTGAGCCCTAATAAAGGTAGACCCAACAATGCCAGCAAATACATCAGAAAATTAGCCCCAAAAGCAGCGGCTGCAAATGCAATACAGACGTAAACGCCAACACTGATTGCGACAAAACGGGGACGAGAATCACGCCCGTGAAGGCAGAAAAGAGATTTTAACAGCACGACCCTTCCTTTATTGTTGTAAAAACGAGATACAAAAAGACACTCATTGCCTTATTCGCACGAGCGTAACCAATTTACCCGCAATTGTCAGTGCCTACGACCCAAGTCGGATAAAAATGCACATAATATCGAAGTAAATCTAAAATAGGCTTAAATTGCCAGCCAACAAGCCCTAGTATTTCTATGGTCAAAATCGGTATAATGCTCGGCTTTCTGGGCCCTTCTTGCGTTAACCCATTGGATATTTAGCTCATGACCGCACGCGGAAATTTATTTATTGTGTCGGCGCCAAGTGGCGCAGGTAAATCCTCGTTGATTTCAGCCTTGCTTAAAGACAAGCCAGCCGACATGCAGGTTTCGGTATCTCATACCACCCGCGCACCACGCCCAGGTGAAGTTGATGGTCAACACTATCACTTCGTTAATGTTGAGCAATTCAAAGCCTTAATTGCTGAAAATGCCTTTTTTGAATGGGCAGAAGTGTTTGGCAATTACTATGGTACCTCGCGCCATGTGATCGAGCATACGCTCACCCAAGGTATCGATGTTTTCCTCGATATCGACTGGCAAGGTGCCGAACAAGTTAAAGCCGTGATGCCAGAAGCCGTTGGTGTGTTTATTCTACCACCCTCTAAAGCCGAGCTAGAGCGCCGCCTCACTGGTCGCGGACAAGACAGTAGCGATGTTATCGCCAACCGTATGGCACAAGCCGTATCGGAAATGTCCCACTATAAAGAATATGATTTTATTATCGTCAACGACGATTTTGACACTGCCTTAGCCGATTTGCGTGCCATCATTCGCAGTCAGCGCTTAACAGGTGCTAGTCAGATCCACGCGCAAAATGATATGCTTCACGATCTGTTGGCAGGATAGCTGTCATAGTGTACAATTTTGCGTCATTTTTTCCCTAGATAAACTGGAGTTTCAACACATGGCTCGCGTAACTGTAGAAGACGCCGTAGAACAAATCGGCAACCGTTTTGATATGATCTTGGTTGCGGCGCGTCGTGCTCGCCAAATCGCCGTGCAGGGTAAAGACCCTATGGTTGAAGAGATGAACGACAAACCCACGGTTATCGCCCTGCGTGAAATCGAACTAGGTTTAGTTAATGCTCACACCTTAGATGCCGATGAGCGTCAAACGGTACGTGAACGTGAAGCCGCTGAAATTGCAGCGGTTGCAGCCATTGCTGAAGGTCGTTCATTATAGTTTTTGAGTAAAAACCTATTTAGGTAAAAGGAGAGCTGCCACTTGTATCTGTTTGAAGGTCTAAAGGAGTCTGCTTCCGGTTACTTAGAACCTGAACAGGTAGAATTGCTCAAGCAGGCGTACCAGATTGCGCGCGATGCCCACGAAGGGCAAATGCGCACGAGTGGCGAACCTTATATTACTCATCCGGTTGCGGTTGCCCGCATCCTTGCTGACATGCGTCTTGATCATGAGACGCTGATGGCAGCACTACTCCATGACACCATCGAAGATACCCATGTCACCAAAGACGACTTAGCCGAACTATTCGGTGTCGCGGTGGCCGAACTCGTCGAAGGCGTGTCAAAACTCGATAAGCTAAAATTTCGCGATAAGAAAGAAGCTCAGGCTGAAAACTTCCGTAAAATGATGATGGCGATGACGCAGGATATCCGCGTTATCCTCATCAAGCTTGCCGATAGAACCCACAACATGCGTACCTTAGGCGCACTGCGTCCCGACAAACGTCGCCGTATCGCCCGCGAAACCTTAGAAATCTACGCACCTATCGCTAACCGTCTTGGTATCCATAACATCAAGACTGAGTTAGAAGACTTAGGTTTCCAAGCTTATTATCCAATGCGATATCGGGTGCTTAAAGAAGTCGTTAAAGCCGCCCGTGGCAATCGCAAAGAATTGATCCAAGGCATCGAAGCCGCTGTGTATACGCGCTTAAACGATGCGGGTATTCCAGGGAAAGTCAAAGGTCGCGAGAAAAACCTCTACTCCATCTATAACAAGATGCAGAGTAAAGAGCTGCAATTCCAAGAAGTGATGGATATCTACGCCTTTAGGGTGATAGTCGATTCCATCGACACTTGTTATCGCGTACTCGGTGCCATGCACGGACTGTACAAACCTCGTCCCGGTCGTTTCAAAGATTATATCGCTATCCCCAAAGCCAACGGTTATCAGTCTCTCCATACCTCTTTATTTGGTCCACACGGCGTGCCCGTTGAGATCCAAATTCGTACCGAAGATATGGATCAGATGGCCGACAAAGGGGTCGCCGCACATTGGGCCTACAAAGGCGGAGCACAAACAGGCCAAGGCACGACGACTCAAGTACGTGCCCGTAAGTGGATGCAAAGCTTGTTGGAGCTACAACAAAGCGCTAGCACCTCATTCGAATTCGTTGAAAACGTGAAGACTGAACTCTTCCCTGAAGAGATTTATGTGTTCACCCCTGAAGGTCGCATTCTGGAATTACCCGTCAATGCCACCGCGGTAGACTTTGCCTACGAAGTGCATACGGACGTAGGTAATACTTGCGTCGGCGCCCGTGTTAACCGCCAAGCGTATCCGCTTAGCCAACCGTTAATTTCAGGCCAAACCGTTGAAATCATTACCGCTAAAGGCGCGCGTCCTAATGCCGCTTGGCTGAACTTTGTGGTAACCGGTAAGGCCCGCGCTAAAATCCGCCAAGTGCTGAAAAGCCTTAAGGGTGATGACGCAATTGCGCTCGGTCGCCGCCTGCTCAACCATGCGCTCGGCAAGACTAAGCTCGACAGCATTGCGCCTGAGCAGATTGAAAAAGTGATCCGCGATACTAAACATACGACGCTCGATTCGCTGCTCGCCGATATCGGCCTTGGCAATGCCATGAGTATTGTTATCGCCCAGCGTTTGATTGGCGATAATCTTGAGAATCAAGAGAGCCGCGACGGCCACATGATGCCAATTCGTGGCGCCGAAGGCATGCTCGTTACCTTCGCTAACTGTTGCCGCCCCATCCCAGGTGATGCTGTGATAGCCCACGTGAGCCAAGGTAAAGGCTTAGTGGTACACATGGAAAACTGTGCCAATATTCGCGGTTATCAAGGTGAGCCAGACAAGTATATTCCCGTACAATGGGATAATGTTGAAGGCGTTGATTACCAAGCCAATCTGCGGGTGGAAATTGTTAACCACCAAGGTGCACTGGCAAAGATCACCTCGATCATTGCCGCCGAAGGTTCAAACATTCACAACCTCAGCACTGAAGAACGTGATGGTCGCGTGTATTTGATCAACCTGCGGATTTCGGTGAAAGACAGGATCCATTTAGCCAACGTGATGCGCCGAATTAGGGTACTGCCCGAAGTACTGCGCACGTCCCGTAATCGTTAATTAACTCAACACTAGAGAGAGCGTCATGGCAGAAAAAATCATCATAGCGACCGAAAACGCCCCTGCGGCCATAGGCACGTATTCACAAGCGGTTAAAGTCGGCAGCACAGTGTATTTATCTGGCCAAATTCCGCTCGTGCCAAGCACAATGCAAATTGTCAGCGATGATTTTGAAGCACAAGTCGTGCAAGTATTTGAAAACCTGACGGCAGTTTGTACTGCTGCGGGTGGTTCAATCAACGATATCGTTAAGCTCAACATCTTCCTGATTGATTTAAGCCACTTCGCTAAAGTGAATGAAATCATGAGCCGTTACTTCAGCCAGCCATACCCTGCCCGTGCTGCTATCGGCGTGAAGCAATTGCCGAAGGATTCTCAAGTTGAAATGGACGGCGTGATGGAGCTGTAAGCGCTAGCATTTCACCTTCTATAAACGAAAAGGCGCTACGGCGCCTTTTTGTTGCCAACACAATCCAATCCCCGCTCGCCACTCTCTTCATCTTGCTTTCATACCAATCACATTAAATATCTAATCAGTTCAGAGCCTCACAGGCATTTCAATCCAAGGCGCATTGACGCAGAAATGGTTATTCCCTTTTAAGTCAATGCAACACCGGAGTGGGATGCCTGTGTGGCTCCCGAAGGGCGGCTGATGTTCACTACATGGCAACGTGCTTTATACTGCGTTTAAGGCTTTCGACAGAGCACCACTATGCCTTCAAGCCTTCGCCTTGTCTAAAGCGCGTTGAACTCCCGCTGAATGAACAGATATTTAATACGATTGGTATAACACTCAACTTGTAGGCTTTGCGCTCCATTCTCATATTTTACAATCTTGTAAACTATTTGCGCGAGCTCACAAAACTCGCCATACTGGGTGCAGCCAAAAGAACAATAAATAACAGGGAATTGCCAATGGATACAGCGATTAAGACGCCAATTGAAATGCTGGCGCACTGGGCTAATACTCAGGGGGACCAAGTCTATTTACGCCAACCGATCAAGGGTCAATTCCTTGATTTTACTTGGGCTGAAGTTCAAGAAAAAGTTCAACAACTTGCCGGAGCCTTACATCACTTAGGCTTAGAGCGTGGTGATAAAATTGCCGTTCTCTCTAAAAACTGTGCCGAATGGTTTATCACCGACCTCGCGTTGATGCACGGCGGCTATGTCAGCGTACCTATTTACCCTACCGCCAACACAGATACTATTCGCTATGTGCTGCAACACAGTGGCGCAAAAGCCATTTTTCTCGGCAAGCTTGACCATTGGGCTGACCAAGAGGCTGGTGTCGGCGGCGAGCTACTACGCCTTGCCATGCCCTATGATACGATGCCAGCACAATATCAATGGGAACAATTACTTAAGCTAGGCTATCCCTTAGTTAACGCCCCGCTGCCTACTCCAGATCAAGTGATGACACTCATCTATACCTCTGGCTCGACTGGCCAACCTAAGGGCGCGATTCAAACCTTCGCCAGCTATGGCTGGACTTGCCAAGCGGTAGTCCGTGACCTGCGCACCGATGGCGACGATAGACTTTTATCCTATTTACCCTTAGCCCACATCACTGAGCGCGTTGCGATTGAAGGATCATCCTTCTACTCAGGTAGTGTGGTGGCTTTCGTTGAAAGTCTCGACTCCTTCGTTGTCGATGTTCAACGGGCAAAACCAACGGTATTCTTCTCGGTACCACGGTTATGGAGCCTGTTTCAGAAAAACATTATCGACAAAATTGGGGTCAGTAAACTTAATCTATTGTTGAAAATCCCACTGCTTAGCAGCTTTGTGAAATACAAAATCCATAAGGGTTTAGGCTTGAACCATTGTCGTCTACTCGGCTCTGGCTCGGCGCCAATTCCGCCATCACTGATCCACTGGTATCACAGTATTGGTCTTAATATCTGCGAAGCTTGGGGTATGACAGAAAACTGTGCCTATTCGATCATCAACTATCCTTTTGATGCGCGTAAAATTGGTACTGTTGGCCGCCCAGTTGAGGATTGCCAGATCCGCCAAGGCGAGGATGGTGAGCTACTGCTCAAGAGTCCGGGATTAATGACTGCTTATTATCTTCAGCCAGAAGCTACCGCAGCGGCATTCGATGCTGATGGTTTCTTCCACACAGGCGATCTGTGCTCAATTGATGCCGATGGTTGTGTCACTATTACTGGCCGAGTGAAAGACAACTTTAAAACCGCCAAGGGCAAATATGTAGCGCCCGTGCCTATCGAACGTAAACTGGCACAGGATCCCCATGTTGAACTGATCTGCGTGATTGGTTCTGGTCTGCCACATCCCATCGCACTAGTGCAGTTATCCGAAGGGGCAAATCTACAAGCCCGCGAAGAAGTCCGCACCTCACTCAAAGCGACACTCGATAGCGTTAATCCGCACTTAGAGTCACACGAACATGTCGATGCGATTGTCGTGGTCAGTGATCCTTGGACGATTGAGAATGATGCGCTCACGCCTACCCTCAAAATCAAACGCCATGTGCTTGAAAAAGCCTTTAGCGAACGAGTTGACGGCATTCGTGGCGCCCAAGTCCGCTGGGAAGATGAATTGACTCAAAAATAACTAGACCAAACAATCAGTTGGCGAGTATGGTCATCAGCTAAAACTAAGCACACCTAGGGTGTGCTTTTTTATGACATATTCTGTCAAAATCCGATAAAACCACGTATCATATGCGCCAGTCGGCCAAGGGGCAATTCCCTTGTACTTTTCCATTCAATATTAGGTTTAACAGAGTCTAACGATGCTAATTACACTATCGATTATTGGCGGTTTTATTATTTTAACCTTAGGCGCAGAAGCCCTAGTGCGTGGCGCGAGTTCAATCGCTCTACGTTTAGGCATTACGCCACTTATCATAGGCTTAACTATTGTAGCCTTTGGTACTAGCGCACCAGAACTGGCTGTGAGTGTAAAGTCTGCTCTAGCAGGAAACAGCGGTATCGCCTTAGGTAACGTTATTGGCTCTAACATTGCTAACATAGGTTTGATTTTAGCCATCACGGCACTTATCCGCCCTATTCAAGTGCAATCTCAAGTTGTAAAGCGTGATATCCCTTTGATGATATTGGCTTCTATGTTGTTCTGGGCACTCTTGTTAGATGGCGAGCTCAGCCTAATTGACGGTGTGATATTGCTGTCACTACTGTTCGGTTATTTAGCCTTTAGTTACATCAGCTCGAAAAATGGTAATGAAGAGGAAGAGATTGAAGCAGGTCCAAATAATCCGCTACTTTCAGCCCTATTTATCTTAGTCGGTATTGGTATGTTAGTCGGTGGCGGTATTTTGTTTGTCAACGGCGCAGTAGATTTAGCCAAGACCTTCGGTATCAGTGAAGTCATTATCGGCTTAACGATCGTGGCGATTGGTACCAGTATGCCAGAGTTAGTAACTTCTGTTCTAGCGGCACTGAAAGGTCAGAGTGACATAGCCATAGGTAACGTTGTCGGTTCTAACATATTCAATATTTTGGGTATTTTAGGTATTACTGCAATAGTACAGCCGGTATCATCACTTGGCTTCCAACCCTTTGATTTCATCGTGATGTTGGCATTTGCCATCATGATTTTACCTTTCGCTTGGACAGGATTTCGTATTGGCCGCCGCGAAGGTTCAGTATTACTACTGTGCTACTTAGGTTACTTGGGCTACTTAATAAACCAAGCAAGCACTCAAGCTGTGGTATAACACTTAGCTGCTCATTTGCGATTAAAAACACCGGAGCCTCTCCGGTGTTTTGCTCTCTAGGTATTGCTGTCCTTTATTCATCACGCACTTTCTTTAAAGCACACCTCATAAAAAATATAAGCACACAACTCAACTGATGACATTTGTCATGCCAAAGCCATGACCTTTGTGTCTGCACTTCTTCTATCGAATTTCTGATAATGAGCCCGTACCCAAACATTGGGAAACTAACTCAATAAGGAAATACCATGAAAACATTACTCCTCGCTTCCAGCTTTATGCTTATCAGTACTCACACGTTTGCAGCAACGCCATCAAACACTAACATCACCAACGTAGACGCGGCCTCGAATGCGATGAATCTAACCCAATTACAACAACTAAGCGGCAGCACTCAAGATTATGATAAAGCCTATGCGAACTATCGCTTAGCCATCAGTGCCAATGTAATGGGGCAGAAAACACTCGCTAGCAGCGCACTGAGTGCAGCGCAAACCACATTAGAAGCACTCGAAACCAGCCAAGCGAATGTAGAATCCCTCGCGCTATTATCGTCGGTTTATGGCATGCAAATCGCCTTAGACAATAGCAAAGGTGCAACGCTCGGCATGAAATCCGCCAAGGCGATTGCCAGTGCCGAACAATTAGAACCACAAAATCCACGGGTAGCGCTTGTTAAAGCCATCGCCGCCTATAACACGCCAGCCATATTTGGCGGCAGCATGCAAAATGCTAAGACCTTAGCCACTACGGCCATAGAAAGATTCGCCCAGCCTTGCGACAACATTTGCTGGGGTGAAGCCGAAGCCTACACGTGGCGCGGGCTCGCTAAACAGGAATTAGGCGATAGCCAAGGCGCGATTGAAGATTGGCAACAAGCGATCAAAGTACAAGCAGATTACGGTTGGGCAAAATTTTTGCTTCAACAAAATCAGCAATTAAGTGCAAAATAGACAAAGTTGTTAACGGGGATCTATGGCGCTGACGATAGCGCCAATCCCTAAAAAGAATAAATTAAAACAGATGCCATCGGTGGGCATTCAACAACCAACTCAGTGACACAGAGGCATCATGATAAGCACTCCCCTTCAGCTCGAACGAAAACTTGCTTGGGTGTATTTGATAAACTTAGTGTTTTATCTGATCCCACTTGCCATAAATCCCTATCCAAGCTGGAAAATCGCCCTCAGTTTTGCCGTGTTAATCCCTTTTATTGCCAGTTATTTTTGGACCTATAAGTGCAATAGCCGTAGCGCCTATCTGCCCATTCTCATTATGGTGGCCATAGCAATAGCGATCACACCAATCAACCCAGGCTCTATCTCGCTATTTACCTTTGCCGCCTTCTTCATTGGCTTTTTTTATCCTCTCCGGACCTGTCTGTTGGCTATTGCAGCCCTCATCGGCCTGTTGTTTGCCCTCAATGAGATTTACCACTTTAACAGTTACTACTTTCCACTTTACGGCTCGGGATTAGTGCTCGGCGTGGGCATGTTTGGTGTCGCCGAACGCAGACGTTATCGGCATAAATTGAAAGAACAGCAAAGTGCCCAAGAAATTACCACCTTGGCCACTATGCTTGAGCGTGAACGTATCGCGCGGGATCTACACGACATTATGGGGCATAGCCTATCTTCCATCGCCCTTAAGGCTGAGCTAGCCGAAAAGCTAATCGCAAAACAAGAATATGAACTCGCATCAACCCAATTGACTGAGCTAGGACAAATTGCAAGGGAAAGTTTAAGCCAGATCCGCCACACAGTGTCAGACTACAAACACAAGGGTCTAGAGAGTTGCGTGACGCAGCTTTGTAAATCCTTAAGGGATAAAGGCTTAAGTGTCGAGCTCAGTGGTGAGCTACCCAAGCTAGGTGCAACCACAGAAAGCCAACTGAGTTTGATCCTCACCGAACTCATTAATAATATTCTTCGCCATAGCGGTGCAAGTGAATGCTCTATCCACTTTTCTAAGCAATCAGACCACCTGCAGCTCGAAGTCAAAGACAATGCCGTGGCCAAACCTTTTATAGAGGGTAATGGCCTCACTGGTATACGCGAGCGTCTCGACAGTTTAGGCGGCAGCTTGAGCTATAATCTCGAACAGGGATATACCTTTACCGTCAGTTTACCTTTGCAGGGAGCAACACATTAATGAAGATTTTATTGGCGGAAGATCAAGCTATGGTGCGAGGAGCACTCGCCGCACTCCTCACGCTTGCTGGGGGTTTTAGTATCACCCAAGCGAGTGACGGCGACGAAGCTCTAAGCTTACTCAAACAGCAAAGCTTTGATCTCTTGCTAACGGATATCGAGATGCCCGGCCGCACAGGTTTAGAGCTGGCCACATGGTTAAAGGAGCAACATAGCCAAACTAAGGTTGTGGTCATTACCACCTTCGGCCGTGCGGGCTATATTAAACGTGCCATCGAAGCGGGTGTGGGCGGCTTTCTGCTTAAAGATGCGCCCTCGGAAACCTTAGTCAACGCGATTCAACAAGTAATGGCGGGAAAACGAGTGATCGATCCTGAACTTGCGATGATGGCGATTGGCGATGTCGACCCACTCAACGACAAAGAACGCCGCGCTCTTCGCCTCGCTAGCGAAGGCAAATCCACCTCCGACATCGCCGAAACTCTTTTTATCGCCGAAGGGACTGTTCGCAACTACCTCTCAGAAGCCATAGCCAAACTCAATGCCAGTAATCGAATCGATGCAGCCCGCATTGCCAAGCAAAAAGGCTGGTTGTAATAACACTCACAGTTAACCACGCTTTCAGCCTAACGATATCTTATCAACAATTTTGTGGTCTTAAGGCCACAGAAGGATATTAGCTATGCTTCCAAACAAAATTTGATAACACCCTAATTCCCCTTGAGATTGCCTTACGCTTATTCTCTGTTAATATATGTATAAATTCACAGTGATTGAGTGCTAACGACTTGCAGCAATTGGATCTTGTTCCGATCACCGACCTCAAAGGCGTCGCCAAAAAGGTCGCGGAGAAACTCGCAAAGCTCGGCATCACAACAGTACAAGATCTGCTGTTTCACTTACCCCTGCGCTACGAAGATAGAACCCAAATCTATCCCATTGCCGCCCTAAGCCTAGGCGGTTATGGCACTATAGAAGCTGAAATCCAATCGACACAAATCATCCAAGGCCGCAAGCGCATGCTGGTCTGCAATGTGCGCGACGATACGGGCAGCTTAAGCCTGCGCTTCTTTAACTTTTCCGTTGCTCAGCGTAATGCCATGCAAAATGGTTTGATGATCCGCGCCTATGGTGAAGTGCGCCGTGGTAGTCATCAAGCTGAGATAGTGCATCCAGAATATAAAGTGGTGTATCCCGGTGAAGATGTTCACTTGAGTGATACCCTAACGCCGATTTATCCCACGACTGAGGGCTTAAAACAGGCGAGTTGGCTAAAGCTGACGGAGCAAGCCTTGGTATTGCTGGAAGAGGGTGGCTTAACTGAGCTGCTGCCACCGCAGTTGCAACCTAACAACATCAGCCTTAAACAAGCGCTGCAGACGCTACATCGCCCTCCTGCGGGGATCTCTCAGTTCGATTTAGAGCTAGGCCAACACCCAGCCCAGCAACGACTCGTGCAGGAAGAATTACTCGCCCACAATCTCAGCATGTTACGCCTAAGGCAGCGCAGTAATTTAGATGCCGCTGTCACCATGCAGGCCACGGGGCAGTTGCTCAATCCTTTCCTCGCCGCTTTGCCCTTTAAACCGACTGGCGCCCAGCAAAGAGTCGTGGCTGATATAGGCAAAGATTTAGAAAAGCCGCACCCTATGATGCGCTTAGTGCAAGGGGATGTTGGCTCGGGCAAAACCTTAGTCGCGGCGATGGCGGCATTACAAGCGATTGAAAACGGGTATCAAGTTGCCATGATGGCACCGACCGAGTTATTGGCCGAGCAACATGCAACTAACTTTGCCGCTTGGTTTGAGCCACTCGGACTTAAAGTCGGTTGGCTGGCGGGAAAACTTAAAGGCAAGGTCAGAGCGCAATCCCTTGCGGATATTGAATCCGGCGCCGCCCAGATGGTGATTGGCACCCATGCCATCTTCCAGCAGCATGTGGTCTTTAGCAAACTCGCGTTAATTATTATCGATGAGCAACACAGATTCGGCGTACACCAACGCTTAGGCCTGCGGGAAAAGGGCGTGAGCCAAGGTTTCCACCCGCATCAATTGATCATGACAGCCACACCCATTCCCCGCACGCTGGCGATGACGGCCTATGCAGATCTCGACACGTCCATTATCGATGAACTGCCGCCGGGGCGAACTCCAGTGACCACTGTGGCGATTGCTGATTTACGCCGTAACGAAGTGCTTGAACGGGTCCGCAACGCCGTCATCAGCGACCAACGTCAGGCCTATTGGGTGTGTACTCTGATTGAAGAATCCGAAGTGCTCGAATGCCAAGCCGCCGAAGACACAGCCGAAGAACTGCGCCTCGCCCTGCCCGAGCTCAATATTGGCCTAGTGCATGGCAGGTTGAAGAGCGCCGAGAAACAGCAAATCATGGCTGACTTTAAGGCTGGCATTATTCATCTACTGGTAGCGACAACCGTGATTGAAGTGGGCGTCGACGTACCTAATGCCAGCCTGATGATCATTGAAAACCCTGAACGTTTAGGTCTAGCACAGCTGCATCAACTGCGCGGACGAATCGGTCGAGGCGCCATCGCAAGCCATTGTGTGTTACTCTACAAGGCGCCGTTGAGCCATACCGCCACCCAAAGACTGAGTGTACTCAGACAAAGCAATGATGGTTTCATCATAGCGCAGAAAGATTTAGAAATTCGTGGCCCGGGTGAAGTGCTTGGCACTAAGCAGACGGGACTGGCTGAGCTCAAAATTGCCGATCTGGTGCGCGATCAAGCTTTGATCCCACACATTCAGAAATTAGCGAGCCATGTAATGGCGCAAGCTCCCGAAAAAGTCGATGCAATTATTTTACGTTGGCTCGGGCACAGACAGCACTATGTGCAGGCTTAAGCCGTAAATATTAAAGGGTAAAGAACGAGGCGTAACATCAGCCTTTACTCGAAATAAATTGTTTATGTTCAGCTAAGCGCTATAGACAAGCGCATGGAAACTTGCAAAATGAACCTGCGGCCTTCAAATAGCCCGCTCTTGCACTTTAATGTTAGCTGCATGTATTCACCAAGTTACCTTGACACTCAAGCGAAGGATGTAAAATGCAAGTTAATCAAGATGATAGAATAACACCTCAAGAGACGTCTTCTAGCAGCAATCGCTTTGCGCTTTTTGCGATAGTGCTCGTCGTGCTACTTTCTGCCGGAGGATATTATTACTACAGCGGTGATTCTGACTCACCTAAACTCATTCCTAACGCCCCTATTGTATTGCCTGAAACACCGCCATCTGAACCTATGACGCTCGAAAGTGCGCCAGAGCCTGAAACCACTGAGACGACGCCTGCCGTTACAGAAACGAACACCAATAGCACTGAAACCACTGCAGTGGCAGAGCCTGAAGTTGTCGTAGAACCTGTGCCTGTGCTGGCTGAAAGTGATGCATTTGTGCAACAAAAAGCCCTCGCCATGATCAATAACAATGTGTTGAGTTCTTCATTAGTGCAGCAAGATCTCGTCCGCCAATTTGTGGTATTCGTGGATAACCTAGCTCAGGGTGAATTAACCCGTAAAGTTAGCCCACTTAAAGGACCAGAGAAGCTGTTCTCAGTCTCAGAAATCACCAACAAAGTGTATTTAAATCCTGAGGGGTTCCACAGATACGACGCCTATGTTGACTCGATTGCCAAAATGGACGAACAGAGCTTAATCACAACTTACAAGCAACTGACGCCGCTCCTAGAGGAAGCCTTTACCGAACTCGGCTACAGCAACGCCAAATTTAACGACAGAATGCTGCAAGCGATTAAAATGTTACTCGCAGCACCTATTATTGAAGATCCGATTGAGCTGAATTCAATTAGCGTTAACTATCAATTCGTTGACCCTAACTTAGAGGCATTACCCAGTGCACAAAAACTGTTGATCCGTATGGGTCCAGAAAATACTCGCAAGTTGAAAGTAGCGCTGCGTAAAATCGAGAATCAATTGTCGCAATAGGTTATCAAGCTCATGCCAAAAGGCGCTCAGTGCGCCTTTTTTCATTTTAACCTGTAAGTTAAAGTGTCTGCGAAATCAGATAGCCACTGCGATATTTGTTACTCAATGTCGAATAAGTGCTGCAAATCACAGCACTTGATCCCATTCCGTTAACCCGCACAATGCAAATGGCTTCATAAAAAGAAGGGGCATAGTGTAGAATGACCACGCTGTAGAGGGCATTTCGAGCGTCATTCTTCTAACGCGTATACTCCTCACTATGGTATGACAATCCATTAATGTTCTAACTTAGTTAGGGATAACTAAGACAGCTTAAATTTAGTGTCGAGGCAAAGTAGTGCAACTAACATTCAGCATTCTCTCTTGGGGCGCTTGGGCCCCCCAATATCAGCACCATCAAAGTTGGCAAACTTGGTGCGAGAGTTCGGCTGAGCTCAATCTCGATACGCCACAACAGTCGGATACCACCGCTCCCGCACTCAAACAAATTCCCGCCATGCAGCGCCGCCGTTTTAGTCGCTTGACTAAGATGATGTTAGAGGTGAGTTTTCAGTGCGAAATGCCTGCAAATTGTCGCTCTATTTTTGCATCGCGCCATGGAGAGTTGCAGCGCACCATTGGCCTGCTCGAAGACATTATCGCCAAACAGCCCTTATCGCCCTTAGGTTTTAGTCAGTCAGTGCACAACACCGCCAGCGGCATTTTTGGCATAGTGGCGGCCAATACCGCGCCTTCAACCTCAGTTGCGGCGGGCACAGAAACCCTGTCCCAAGCTATGGTCGAAGCCTTCGCCCAATTACATCAATCGCCAGAACCATTGTTATTGGTGTTCGGTGATGATCCAGTGCCTCCTGTGTACGATGAGTTTACCCAAGAATTTGAATTACCTTTGGCCCTAGGCCTACAGCTCGCGCCCTTCGATACACCCGCTTCGGCCAAGCTCACGGTGAGCCGCATTTCTAAAGCAACAGCTTTAAATCCGCTGACCTATGGTGCATTTATCCACGCCCTAGCGACGGCGCAAAATATTTCAGGCTGCTTATCCCAATGGCATTGGAGACTTGAGCATGTTTGATGCAGCCCACAGCAATGACGCCGCTAAGGGCCATGAAGATTCAATGCTCAATGCCGCTTATACCTTGCCGGAAACTCGCCGCGAAGGGCTGAATTATGTGCCACGTTGGCTAGGCGGTGTAAGTTGTTATATCGCCTTTGGCTTAGGCGGCTTATTAAGCTCCTTGACCATTTTACCTTTGCTGCGTTTTTGGCCAGGCACACCAGAGGCGCGGATTATTCGGGTACAAAAGGCCGTGCATTTAATGTTCAAAGGCTTTGTCGCCATGCTCACTTGGGCAGGTGTGATTAAGGTCAGCAGCCACGATGCCCAAAAATTACATGATGCCAGAGGCGTTATCGTCATTGCCAATCACCCCAGTTTAGTGGATGTGGTGGTATTGATAAGTCTCATGCCCAATGCGGGCTGTATAGTCAAACAAGCTTTGTGGCGTAATCCATTTTTGCGTGGTGTGGTGTCCTGCGCGGGTTATATTCCCAATCGCGGCGCCGAACTCATGCTAGAGGATTGCCGCGAAGTGCTCGCAAGAGGCACCAATTTAATTATCTTCCCCGAGGGCACGCGTACGGTGGTCGGTGCGACCATTAACCACTTTGCCCGCGGCGCTGCCAATATAGCCTTAAGGGCCGAAGCGGATATTTTACCTGTGGTGCTACGTACCAATGTGCGTGGTTTGACAAAGGAGCAACCTTGGTATGAAATCCCAAGGCAAACCATGGGAATGGCCGTTGAAATCGGCACAATCGTTTCTTACCAGAAGTACCAAGCGGCTTTAGGTGAGCATGCAAAAATGGCCCGGCAGCTGACGCGGGATCTTGAACATTACTATAAACAACAACTCGAAAATAATTATGAACTTAAACAATGAAATAAAGCAGTTAATCATCGACTGTCTCGATCTAGAAGACGTCAGCATTGATGATATTGAAACCGATGCACCGCTATTTGGCGAAGGTTTAGGCTTAGATTCTATCGACGCCCTCGAGCTCGGCTTAGCCATCAAGAAAAAATTTGATGTCAAAATCGAAGCCAATTCGGATGCCACTAAGGCCCATTTCCACAGTGTTGCCAGCTTAGCTCGGTTTATCGAATCACAGCGTCCATAGGAGAGGAATATGCAAAATCGTGAACAAATCCTCGCTATGCTGACCACTATTTTAGTGGACGAATTCGAAATTGATGCCGAGGCGATTACGCCTGAGGCCAACCTGTATGAAGAGCTCGATCTCGACAGTATTGATGCAGTCGACTTAGTGATAAAACTGCAGCAACTGACGGGTAAAAAGATCCAACCTGATGAATTTAAATCAGTTCGCACAATCAACGATGTGATTAATGCTATCGAAGGTTTAGTTAAAACCTAATGCGATCCTTGCTACAGGTCTTAACCGCCCTAACTTTGCTGGCCTACCCCGTTGCCGTGTATTTAGGGCTCAGTTACTTGCCTGCTGGCACCATAGCGCTCGTGCTGTGTTTATTGCTGATAGTGCGGCTAATGCTACAAAAGCAAAGGGTTAAGACATTAGTTTTACCACTATTGGTGGGGATTGTGCTCACGGCTGGCAGTTATCTTGCCAAGCGCAGTGACTGGCTGCTGTATTACCCAGTAGTGATAAATCTCACTATGCTGGCGCTGTTCAGTTATTCGCTGCACACTGGCCCTAGCATGATCGAGCGTTTAGCCCGTTTGAAAGAACCCGATTTACCGGATGAAGCCACTGGGTATCTTAAAAAAGTCACGTTACTTTGGTGCGGCTTATTTATCTTCAATGGCACTATGGCGGCTTACACCGCTGGCTTTACTAGCTTAGCAACCTGGACCTTGTATAACGGTTTGATTGCATACGTACTCATGGGACTGCTCCTCGGTGGGGAATGGTTATATCGCAGCTTTTGGTTGAAGAAAACATGACACAGCTACTCAAAAACTGGTTAACCCAAGGGCCCTTTGCCCAACAACTGATCAGCTTTAATCACCACGACATAGTCACAGGTGCATTATTTACCAATCAGGTGGCGTATTTTTACGAGCAACTGCTGGCCGCGCCAGAGAAAAAATGGCTGCTCGCGAGTGATACCAGCGATCTGTTTGCTGTGGGTTTATGTGCGGCGCTGTTAGCAGGCAAGGAAATTATCCTGCCAGCCAACACCCAAACCGGCACCTTGAGCGAGCTAACCCACCAGTTTGAAGGTATCTTGTCGGACAAGCCCTTGTGCGAAAGTCAGGCCTTTATCCTGCTGAAAAAAGAGCTGAGCCTACCGAGTCAAACCTGGCCCGCGAGCGAAAACCTAGGCGAGCTAGTGCTCTTTACCTCGGGCAGCAGCGGCGAACCTAAGGCGATCCGCAAAACATTAAGGCAGCTAGATGTCGAAGTCTCAGTGCTCGAACAGACTTTTGCCGAACATTTGCCCCATTGCAGTGTGGTATCCACGGTTTCCCACCAGCATATTTACGGCCTGTTATTTAAGATTTTGTGGCCGCTCGCCGCCAGTCGGCCGTTTTTAAGCGAGCAAATTGAATACCCAGAAACCTTAAGCTATTACACTGCCTTACTGCCAAACCTGTGTTTGATCAGTAGCCCAGCCCAGTTATCGCGCTTGCCTAAAGCCTTAGAACACGAACGCCAACTGCGCTCACCTAGCTTAGTGTTTAGCTCTGGCGGGCCCTTAAGTTTTGCGGCGGCTCAAGGGATCAGCCAATGCTATGGTCACTTGCCCATCGAAATTTTTGGTAGCACAGAAACGGGCGGCATCGCCTATCGCCGTCAGCATGAGGCCGATGAACCTTGGCAAGTGTTTGACAGAATATCGATAGATCAAGATCCTAGCGACGGAGCCTTGCTACTTAAATCACCCTATTTAGCCGACGATGAATGGTTGCGCTGCGAAGATAAAATCGAACCGACCGAAAATGGCCAGTTTAGACTCAAGGGCCGACTCGATCGCATCGTTAAGATTGAAGAGAAACGCCTGTCACTGGCGCAAATGGAAACGCTGTTAGGCAGTCACGCCTATGTTGAGCAAGCGGCACTTGTCGTATTGCCGCAGTTTAAATCCCAACTGGGCGCGGTAGTGACCCTCTCCGCACTTGGCCGCAGTGTGCATCAAGAGCAGGGAAAACTCAGTATCAACAATGCGTTAAAAGCACATTTACTGACGCAATTTGAGCGAGTCACCCTGCCACGCCGCTGGCGTTATCCCGATATTTTGCCGCTTAACACTCAGGGTAAGCGTGTCACTGCCCAGTTAGTCGAGTTATTTGATCATGATTAAATCGAGTTTACCGCCGATCCTGCATTCCAATATCGGCATGGATAACATTGAATTACGTCTGTTAGTGGCGGCCGACCTTGAATCTTTTAAAGGACATTTTCCCGAGCAAGCCGTACTGCCAGGCGTGACGCAATTAGATTGGGCGGTGCGTTTAGGCTGCCAATATTTCGGCTATTGCGAAGCCGTAGCCAACTTAGAAGTGCTTAAGTTTCAGCAACTCATACTGCCGGGGCAAGAAGTCACCTTAAGCATTAGCAACAATGCGGCTAAGGGGAAACTCACCTTCGCCTATAGCGATGGTGAAAACCGCTACGCGTCAGGTCGTATCGCCTTCGATATCTCGCCAGTTAACAGCAGCGATGGGGCGAGCCAGTGCTAACACCTCCCAGCGACTTAGTTGAGTCGGCGCCCATTAAGCTCGCCTTAGTGATCCCCAATTACAATCACAGTGCCGCAATTGCCCAGACCTTGGCCGAACTAGCCCAATTTAATCTGCCCTGTTATTTGATTGATGATGGCAGCAATGACGAAACCCGTTATCTACTGCAATCCTTAGCCCAAACCTATCCTTGGGTGACTTTGCTGCTGCATCCTTACAACCGTGGTAAAGGCGCTGCTGTGATGACGGGCCTACGCCGAGCCTACCGCGATGGCTTTAGTCATGCACTGCAGGTCGATGCCGATGGTCAACACAATCTGGCCGATATTCCAGCTATGGTAGCAAGGGCGCAGGCTAAACCCGATGCGCTGATTTCAGGCAAACCCGAGTACGATGAATCCGTGCCTAAGGGCAGGCTTTATGGCCGTTATATCACCCATTTTTGGGTGTGGGTCGAAACCTTAAGCTTTGATATTCAAGATTCTATGTGTGGCTTTCGCATTTATCCCCTCGCCGCCACCGAGCGATTACTGTGCCAGCAAGAATTAACGGAGCGAATGGATTTTGATATTGAAATCCTCGTCAAACTCTACTGGCAAGGGGTGGAAATTTTATTCCAGCCGACGAAGGTGATTTATCCCGAAGGCGGCGTCAGTCACTTTCAAGGTGTGGCCGACAATGTGCGCATCACTAAACTACATACCAAGTTGTTTTTCGGCATGCTCAAACGCCTGCCTTGGCTGTTGCAGCGAAAGCCGTTGCGACAAGCCGCGCAAAACTCCCATTGCTCGTCAGCAACATCATCGACTTCAGCCACCCATTGGTCGGGCATGAAGGAGCGCGGCAGTTACTGGGGCATAAAACTGTTAGCCGAGAGCTATCGTATTGGCGGCCATTGGTTGTGCCGCGCCATTATGTATCCGGTGATTTGCTATTTCTTTCTCACAGGCAAAGTCACCCGTAACGCCTCGTTAGACTTCCTGCGCCGCGTGCAAACGCTTGAGCCGCAACATCCTAAGCTCAATCAGCCCATAGGCTGGCGCGATAGCCTGAATCACTTTTTAGCCTTTGGCAATGCCGCACTCGATAGAATCGATGCCTGGTGCGATCGCATCCAATTGAGCCAAGTGGATTTCCCCGATCGCCAACTGCTGGCAGGTCAACTCGAAAGCGGTAAAGGCGCCGTGTTATTAGTGTCGCACCTCGGTAATTTAGAGCTCTGCCGCGCCATTTCGGTCCACCAGCGCAAGGTCAAAGTAAACGTCATGGTGTTAACGAGCCATGCTGAAAATTTCAATAAGGTACTCAAACAGTTAAACCCTGATAGCACGCTTAATCTTATTCAAGTGACCGAGCTTAACCCCGCGACGTCTATGCTGTTGCAGCAAAAGATAGAAGCCGGTGAACTGGTGGTGATCGCGGGCGATAGAACCTCGCCGAATACCCAAGGTCGCGTCATGTATGCGCCCTTTATGGGGCAAGACGCAGCGTTTCCCCAAGGGCCGTTTATTTTGGCAGGCTTACTCGATTGCCCTGTATTTTTAATGTTTTGCCTGCGGGAACAGGGCCGTTATCGGGTGCATTTAGAGCACTTCGCCGAAACACTTAAAGGCCCAAGGGCGGGCAGAATGGACAGATTACAGCAGGCGGTAAATCGCTACAGCGAGCGTTTAGAATACTTTGCCAGACGCGAGCCTTTGCAATGGTTTAACTTCTTCGATTTCTGGCGTAAAGACAGCGAGTTAGAACGCGCATCAACCAATTCAGTACAAGCCGATGCTGTAACAACAGAATCAGCATCACAGCAGATCCCAGTGCAGGATCATAAGACAGACAGGACTAGTCATTCATGAGCCACACCCAAGCCGCCGACTCAAAGAATCAATCAGACTTAAAGACTGTTGAGTTCGGCCGTCAATTTCTTACATTAGAACAAGTGGTTGCCGTCGCCAAGGGCGCACCAGTCAAGCTCTGTGATGCTGCGGATTATCAAGAATATATACAAAAAGGTGCGCGCTTTATCGATAGCCTGCTGCACGAAGAAGGCGTGGTTTATGGTGTAACAACTGGTTATGGCGACTCTTGCACAGTCAATGTGAGCTTAGATCTGGTCCACGAATTGCCACTACATTTAACCCGCTTCCACGGCTGCGGTTTAGGCGAGACCTTAAGCATAATGCAGGCCCGCGCTATGATGGCTTGCCGCTTAAACTCCTTAGCTATTGGCAAATCTGGCGTGACCTATGAGCTATTAAAGCGCATCGAAACTTTGCTCAATCTCAACATAGTCCCTGTAATCCCAGAGGAAGGTTCGGTCGGTGCCAGCGGCGACTTAACGCCGCTGTCATATTTAGCCGCCGTGTTAGTCGGTGAGCGTGAAGTAATCTACCAAGGTGAACGCCAAGCGACTCAAGATGTCTATGCTAAGCTCAACATCACCCCGCATGTCCTGCGCCCAAAAGAAGGCTTAGCCCTGATGAACGGCACGGCTGTGATGACGGCCTTGGCCTGTTTAGCCTTCGATCGCGCCCAATATCTTGCCCGCTTAAGTAGCCGCATTACCGCTATGGCTTCGTTAACGCTGAAGGGCAACTCGAACCATTTTGATGAAATCTTATTTGCCGCTAAACCGCATCCGGGACAAAACCAAATCGCCACTTGGATACGGGAAGATTTAAATCACCACGAACATCCGCGCAATTCGGACAGGCTGCAGGACAGATATTCCATCCGCTGCGCACCGCACATTATCGGCGTGTTGCAGGATGCGCTGCCGTTTATGCGTCAGTTTATCGAAACCGAAGTCAACAGCGCCAACGACAACCCGATTGTCGACGGCGAAGGCGAGCATATTCTCCACGGTGGCCATTTTTACGGCGGCCATATCGCCTTTGCGATGGATTCACTGAAAAATACTGTGGCTAACTTAGCCGATCTTATCGATCGCCAAATGGCACTGGTAATGGACCCTAAGTTTAATAATGGCTTACCCGCTAACTTATCCGGCTCAACCGGCCCGCGCCGCGCGATTAATCATGGCTTTAAAGCGGTGCAAATTGGGGTATCGGCGTGGACAGCAGAAGCGCTCAAGCACACTATGCCCGCCAGCGTGTTCTCGCGCTCGACCGAATGCCACAACCAAGACAAGGTGAGCATGGGCACCATTGCCGCCCGCGACTGTATGCGCGTGCTGCAATTGACCGAACAAGTCGCGGCGGCAGCCCTGCTCGCCATGACCCAAGGTATTGGTTTACGTATCGCCCAAAATGAACTGGACGAAGCCTCGCTCACCCCTTCATTGGCGAAAACCCTCGCTCAAGTGCGCGGTGATTTTGAGACCTTAATCGAAGACCGACCGCTTGAAGCCGTGCTGCGCCAAACCATAGCTAAAATCCAAGCGGGCGAATGGGAAGTGTGCCGATGAAATCATTGCTCACTATCGATATGGAAATGCAAATCCCCTTCCACGATGTGGATTCCATGGGGATCACTTGGCATGGCAATTACCTGCGTTATTTCGAGATTGCTCGCTGCAAACTGCTCGATGAGCTGGGCTATAACTACCGCCAAATGCAAGCATCTAACTATGCGTGGCCTATTATCGATTTGCAGATTAAATACGTCAAAGCCAGCACCTTCGAGCAAAAAATCACAGTGCGCGCCGAGTTAGTCGAGTGGGAAAACCGCTTAAAGATCAATTATCAAATTCGCGACGTTGAAACGGGTGCGCGCATCACTAAGGGTTATACCATTCAGGCAGCGGTCGATATGAGCACCCAAGAATTGTGCTTTGTCACCCCAGAGGTGTTCCGTGACAAAATAACCATCCTGCTCGCTAAGGTTGAAGACTAATGAACTCAGTACTCGCGAAGAGCTCTGCGCTGACAAAGAATCCTGTGCTGGCAAAGTGTGCATTACTCCTCTGCCTTGCTTGCGGCTTGGCTTGTGCTTTGATAACCCTGCCACTCAAGGCAGAAACCTTAGCAGAGCCCGGCGCTTATCAAACACTCTTTAGCCAAAGTGCGGATACCGCGCAGCTTGTCGCCCTGAGCCAAAAGCTTAACTTGGGCAAAACGGTGCGAGGCCAGTTTGTGCAATCTCGGCAACTAAAGGTGCTCAAAAAGCCGTTAATCAGCCAAGGTCAGTTTATCTTCGATCAGACCCAAGGGCTGTTCTGGCAACAGATAAAGCCCTTCGAATCCCTGCTGATTTTAAAAGATAAGCAGCTTATTCAGCGCGATAGCCAAGGTCGAGTCCAAGTCAGCAAGGCCGATGCCTCGGCGAGCGCAGCCGCTATGGGAGACGTATTGCCCAGCCTAGTGCGCGCTATGCTCGGCGGTGATATTTCCGGTTTAAGCGAAAACTTCGAGCTGCACTTTCTCATCACAGATAGGTTAAAAATAGAAGGCTTGAGCACAGACGGTCAATGGCAATTAGGCCTAACGCCCAAAGATCCCTTAATGAAAAAAGCCATCGCCAATATGGTGTTAGAGGGGAGCGATGTGTTGCAATCCTTAGTGCTGCTGAGCGCGGCGCCGAGTGTGGCACAACAGGATATGACCCGCATCGACTTTAGTGCGCTTTCCCAAGGTAAACTCAGCGAAACCGAATTGACGCAGTATGCTGTGGCGATAGAGGCGAATAAACCTTAACCATGGCCGCCAATTTCACCGCGCGCGCCAATCAAGCGCTAATACAATCATCCCCTAAATGGCGCCTCGCCATTTGGTTGCTATTGATGCTGTCTGCTAGTCTATGGACGTTGCAACTTTGGCAAAACGGCGCAAGGGTGCAGAGCGATATTCTCGCCATGCTGCCCCATTTACAGCAGGACAAACTCACAGAACGCGCCCTTAACCAAGTTGAAGCGACACTCGCCGATCAAGTCTATATGGCGCTCGTCGCCAAGGATGAAACCACGGCAATCGCTGCGGCTAAGCTGTTGATGCAAAAGCTTGAAACTGACCTTGTTGCTACTGGCAAAAATGCAGCACTCACAGATATTCGCAGCGCAGATATGCAGCTCGGTGAAGCCTTGGGGCAATATTATTTCCCCCACAGATTTAAATTACTGACAGCGCCACAAGCTGAGGCGTTAGCAACGAAAGACATTGGAAATCTGATTGAAGCGGCCACAGCGCAGCTTTACAACGCCTTTAGTTACGCCAATAGCAACTTGCTTGCCCAAGATCCGCTGCTGTTATTCCCCGCCAATTTACTCGCCCTCGCGCCGAGTTCAAAAGTCAGGGTCAGTCAAGGTATTCTGCTGGCTAATCAAGGCGATAATGTCGCTGCGGTTGTTATGGCAAAGGGCCAAGAAAGTGCTTTTAATCCCAATGCGCAATTGGCGCAGATGACGGCATTAGCCCTAGGATTGGATGCGGTTAAACAAAGCTATCCAGATATTACCCTGCTTAAGGCTGGTGCCCTGTTTCACGCGATTGCGGCGACCCAAACGGCTAAGAGTGAAATCTCGATCCTCGGTCTTGCATCCTTACTTGGGGTAATAGCTTTAGTCTGGCTGGCGTTTCGCTCAATGATGCCGCTACTGTTGGCAATCGTTACCATTTCCAGCGGGCTGTTGCTGGCAGTGACTTTTACCTTAAGCGTGTTTGGCGAGCTGCATTTACTCACCTTAGTATTTGGCACTAGCTTAATTGGCATTGCCATCGACTACAGCTTTCATTTTTACTGCGAGCGCTTAAGCGATACCGAACGGAGCGCTCAGGCGACGGTCGCGTATATCTTCCCCACAGTGACACTTGCCTTTATCACCAGTGCGTTAGCTTATGTGGGCATAGGTTTAGCGCCGTTTCCAGGAATGCAGCAAGTGGCGATTTTCTGCGCCGCGGGGCTGCTCGGGGCTTATCTCACCCTCATTCTCGCCTACCCACTGTTAGCGGGAAGTCGTTTGCCATCTGGCTCCCGCCCATTAGCGTTAGCGGGGAAGTACCTTGCCAACCTCACTCAGTTATCCAACAGATTGACCACGCCTTTAGGCATGAGCATGTTTGCTTTAGTGATAGTAATGTGGTGTCTGGTTGGCGTAACCAAGTTAACCGTCGATGACGATATTCGTCATTTACAGCAAAGCCCTGCAAGCGTAACTGAGCCAGAAAACCAGCTACGCCAGTTACTCAGTGGTGGCACAGACAATCAATTCTTATTGGTACGCGCACCGAGCGAAGAAGCGTTGCTGCAGCAGCTTGAGCGAGTGTCACCCATGCTCAATGCCGCTATCGCTAACCAAGAGTTAGGCAACTATGTGAGCCTCAGCCGGTATCTGCCCAGCCATCAAAGGCAAGACACGGCTTATCGCTTACAGGGTGAAATCTATCAAACTCAGATAGATACTGTGCTCACAAGCCTTGGGTTGGATGAGAACTTAAAGCCAGAGCTGCAAGCAAGCTACTTAGCAGCTAAAGAGCAATATATCAGTCCAGCAGATTTCTTTACGCAAGAGGCAGGCAAGCAACTCGCACCGCTGTGGCTAGCACCAAATGGCAAGGCCACCGACTATGACGTTCTAAATGATGGGGCGAGCGCTGAGTATGGTGCAATTGTCTTGCTTGGCGGCATTAAACAGCTCGACGCGCTCAAGGCGCGCTTTGCCAATGATCAAAGCGTACAACTTATCGATAAAGTCGCGGATATCTCCGCCGTCATGGGCCATTACCGACTGTTAACCCTAAAGCTGTTAGCGCTCGCACTTGGTATCGCACTCTTGTTGTTTAGCCTGAATTTTGGCATTAAAAAAGCCACGGTTGTGGTTGCCGTTCCAGCCCTTGCGGCCTTGCTAACGCTTGCAACCTTAGGCTTAACAGGCTCGCCGCTGAGTCTGTTCCATGCACTCGCGCTCATTTTAGTTTTCGGGATTGGGATAGACTACAGCTTGTTCTTTGCCTCTGCTCAAAACCACGGCAAGGCAGTGATGATGGCGGTATTTATGTCCGCCTGCTCGACCCTATTAGCCTTTGGTTTACTCGCCTTTAGCCAGACCCAAGCGATTCATTATTTTGGTTTAACCCTGTCACTAGGTATAGGTTTAACCTTTTTACTTTCGCCACTGATTTTAACGACTAAAAAGTCCTGATAACGACAAGGAACGTACTTTACATGACTACACCCGCTCACGATTTATCAGCTATGCCAAATTCACTTGCCGTCAATGTGGCTATTATCGGCGCAGGACCTTCAGGCGCCATTGCCGCCAGCTTGCTACACCAACAAGGCAAGCGCGTGCTGGTGTTAGAAAAACAACATTTCCCCCGTTTTTCCATCGGTGAAAGTTTACTGCCCTGCTGCATGCAATTCATCGAAGAAGCCGGCATGTTAGACGCACTCAATGCCGCTGGATTCCAGCATAAAAATGGCGCCGCCTTTCGTCGCAATGACACTTACACTACCTTCGATTTTACCGATAAATTTACCCCAGGGCCGGGCACCACATTCCAAGTGCAGCGCGCCAGTTTTGATAAACTGTTAGCCGATACCGCCCAAAGCCAAGGGGTCGACATCCGCTATGGCGAAACCGTCGAGGCGATAGATTTAACCGAGAATCCATGCTTAATGGTGCGCAATGAACAGGGCGAGCTTTATCAAATCAGCGCCCAATATGTGCTTGATGCCAGTGGTTTTGGCCGTGTGTTGCCACGCTTGCTCGACTTAGAAAGTCCATCTTGCCTACCACAGCGCAGCGCCATCTTTACCCATGTGGAAGACAACATCAGCGATCCTCACTTTGATCGAAATAAGATTTTAATCAGTGTCCACCCTGAGCATAAAGACATTTGGTATTGGCTCATTCCCTTTAGCAATGGCCGTTGTTCACTCGGCGTAGTGGCAGAACCGCAATTACTGGCGCGTTTACAAGGTTCGCTTGAGCAACAATTGATGAGCATAGTCAATGAAGAACCAGGACTAAAAGCCCTGCTGGCCAATGCGAAAGTGGTGCAGGAATGCGCCACGCTCAAAGGTTATTCTGCCAATGTGTCACGCCTTGCGACCGACAAGTTCGCGCTATTGGGTAATGCGGGCGAATTCCTCGATCCTGTGTTTTCCTCCGGTGTGACTATCGCCATGCAATCGGCGTCTATGGCGGCAAAATGCCTAACGAAACAACTCAATGGCGAAGCGGTTGACTGGCAAGCCGATTACTCAACGCCTTTGATGCAGGGCGTGAATGCCTTCCGCACCTATGTGCAAGCTTGGTATGATGGCCGCTTTCAGGATGTGGTCTTCTATGAAGAACCGAACGAGCGTATCAAGCAAATGATTTGCTCGATTCTGGCGGGCTATGCTTGGGATACGAATAATCCCTTTGTTAAAGACTCGGAGCGCCGCCTGAATATGATAGTCGAACTGTGCCGAAATCCAGCCGCCACTCCAGCATTCGCAGAGGTCTAATCGCATGCTGCTAAACCTTAACGCTAAATGGCTAATCATCCCCGCGCTATTGCTCGCAAGCCTTGGGCTAACGGGCTGTAGTGAACTGCTGTTCAGGCAGACCTGTGTCGGACTCGCTAAGGATATGCGTTATTGTTTGGCACCATTGCCCCATGATTTTGCTCCCGCGACCGATAAGCCGTTGACTCAGCCAAGGATAAAGTCCACGACTGAGCCTACAACTAAGCCCGCCATCATGGCGAGTCAGCAAACCGACAGCAACACAGGCGTATCTTCTCCCCAGTCCTTTAGCCAAAAGGTCAGCATTAAAGTGGGTGATAAATCCCACGAGCTGCTCACTCAATTAGAGTTAGAGGATGAGCGCATGACGCTCGTTGGCTTAGCGCCACTCGGACAGGCTTTGTTTACCTTAGTTTATGATGGTAATACACTCAGCAGTGAACAAAGCGTGCTGCTAGGGAACAGTTTTAAAGCTGAGTATTTAATGGCGATGATGCAACTGATCTATTGGCCTGAGCAGAGTATTCGCGCCCATTTAGAAGGTGGTCATTTAGTCACAGGTCTTTGCGATACGATTGGGGGAAATCAGGGCGATACGCTTGAAGGCACCCGAGTGAATACAATCCCCTGTCGCCAGATCTATAGTCAAGATACCTTGATCAGTAAAAGCGGCCAGCAAACCCATGTGGTGCAAATCCGTTATCAGCAAAATATCGGCGATGCTCTTTGGCAAGCCCACATCAGCTTAACTATGCCACAAGCTAAATTTGAGCTAGAAATCGAACCTATTTAATCTGTTAGCATCCGCACTTAACTGTGCCATGGTAAAAAGACACACAATGATGAACAGAGTAGCTATTACACAGATTGGATTGTGTACCCCGCTAGGGCAAGATCCCCAGCAAGTTTTAGACCGCCTGATCGCCGGTGATACCAGTGCGATGCTGCGCAGTGACACTCTCCTGTTCGAGCACCCAACCTTAGTTGCCCCCGTGACGACAGCGCTACCAACCATTCCCGAAAAACTCATTCAGTTCGATTGCCGTAACAACCAATTACTGCTGTGCGCCGCACTGCAAATTGCGACCACAGTTGAACAAGCGAAACGGGATTTTGGTCATGCCCGTATTGGTGTTGTGCTAGGCACAAGCACTTCAGGGATTTCAAAAGGTGAAGCCGCGCTGAGCTACCGCAATCAACACGGATACTTTCCCGCGGATTACCACTATTTCCAGCAAGAGCTCGGCAGCACCAGCGACTTTTTACGCCAATATTTTGAGCTAGATGGCCCTTGCTACACAATTTCAACCGCCTGCTCATCCAGCGCCAAAGTGTTTGCCAGTGCCAAACGCCTATTAAAGGCTAACCTCTGCGATATGGTGATTGTCGGCGGTGTCGACAGTTTATGCCAACTCACAGTCAATGGTTTTCACGCCTTAGAGTCTGTCTCGAAAGGCCACTGCAATCCTTTTAGTATCAACCGTGATGGCATCAATATCGGCGAAGGTGCGGCGTTATTCACCCTCACTTTGGGCGAGTCAGAGGTCATGCTAGCGGGTATTGGCGAGTCGAGCGATGCCCACCATATGTCGGCGCCACACCCCGAAGGCGCAGGCGCGATCAAAGCCATGCTCGCGGCGTTGCAAGATGCACACATTGCAGCAAAAGACGTTGGTTACATAAACTTACACGGTACAGCCACGCCTAAAAATGATGCGATGGAAAGCCGCGCCGTGGTTGAAGTGTTTGGCGTGAACACGCCTCCTTGTAGCTCGACCAAGCCCTTAGTCGGCCATACCTTAGGTGCCGCTGGCGCCATTGAAGCCGCCTTCTGTTATTTATTACTTTCAGCACATAATCACGGCAAAGCCCTGCCGCCCCACCAATGGGACGGACAAGTCGATCCACAGGATCCGTCCATTGCCTTAGTCGAGCGCCATCAAGTCGCCGCTAAGGGCGCGCTTAATTATGTGATGAGCAATTCCTTCGCCTTTGGCGGCAGTAATGCCAGCCTGATTTTCTGCCGTAACGAGGCCTAGTACCATGCAGTTACTTAAGATTAACCAACCCTTTGCCGAACAGGATATTGCCGATTTTATTCCCCATAGGGCACCGATGATTTTGCTCGATAAAATCATTGGTTATCGGCGCGATAACCTAGAGACCGAAGTCACTATCACGGCCAAGAGCCCCTATTTCAATGATAAATATCAAGCCGTACCCAATTATGTGGGTATCGAATATATGGCCCAAAGTATTGCCGCCCTTGCAGGGGTTGA
This sequence comes from Shewanella sp. SM74, assembly GCF_025653725.1. Lineage (NCBI taxonomy): Bacteria > Pseudomonadati > Pseudomonadota > Gammaproteobacteria > Alteromonadales > Shewanellaceae > Shewanella > Shewanella sp. SM74. The sequence goes on from NZ_JAKKRZ010000017.1 coordinate 92,740, forward strand.
GGCAAAGCTTCGCAATGATAAAATCCGCGTGGGCTTTCTATTGGGATCGCGCAAATTAACCTTGTATGCAAAGCAATATGAGCTCGGGCGCACCTATCGCACCCAAGTCAGCCGCCTCTATCAAGAGGAATCGGGATTAGCGGTATTCGATTGCCAAATTTATCTGCTGCCCGAAGCCGGCACTGAGCTAGAAAAGAGCTTAGTGGCCCAAGCCAATGTGAATGTGTTCCAGCCTCAGGACACACAAGCCTATCTTGCAGGCAATCAAGACGCGGCAAATAGAAGCCTTGGGCACTAAAGCAATGATGTAGATAAAAAGCGTTAAAGCGCCTTAACAAGCGACCTTTTTACCATAAATACATGAAACCCCATACCGACACATAACGATAAAATGGGGTGGAGAAAAAAGATGAATAACAGAGTATTAGTTACCGGTTCGAGCCGCGGCATTGGTAAAGCCATCGCCCTAAAACTCGCCGCGACGGGTTTCGATATCGCCCTGCATTACCACAGTAACCAAGCGGCTGCCGATGACACTGCCGCGCAAATCCGCGCGCTTGGGGTGAATGTGAGCCTGCTGAAATTTGATGTCGCCGACCGCGCCAGCGTCAGAGCCGCCATTGAAGCCGACATCGAGGCCAATGGTGCCTATTATGGCGTGATCCTCAATGCTGGCATCAACCGCGATACCGCCTTTCCCGCCATGACAGAAAGCGAGTGGGACAGCGTCATCCACACTAACTTAGACGGCTTTTATAATGTCATCCACCCCTGCGTCATGCCTATGGTACAAGGCCGCAAGGGCGGGCGCATCATCACCTTAGCTTCGGTTTCTGGGATTGCGGGCAACCGTGGCCAAGTCAATTACAGCGCCTCAAAAGCGGGTATTATCGGCGCAACTAAGGCATTGTCATTAGAACTAGCAAAACGCAAAATTACCGTCAACTGTATCGCTCCCGGCTTGATTGAAACCGACATGGTGGCCGATATTCCTAAGGATATGGTCGAGCAATTAGTGCCGATGCGCCGCATGGGTAAACCGAGTGAAATCGCCGCCTTAGCCGCATTTTTAATGTCTGACGATGCCGCCTATATCACTCGCCAAGTGATATCGGTCAATGGAGGCATGATCTAAATGAGCGAGCCGACAAATCAAACCCGCTTAGGGAAACGAGTGGTTGTCACTGGCATTGGCGGCATTACCGCCCTGGGCCATGATTGGGAGGCGATAGCGGCGAGCCTTAAGGCGCAGAAAAACTGTGTTGTCACTATGGGTGACTGGGATAAATACGATGGCCTCAATACCCGCTTAGCCGCGCCCATTAACGACTTTGAAGTGCCAAGCCATTATTCGCGCAAGAAAATTCGTTCTATGGGTCGGGTTTCTATCATGGCGACCCGCGCCAGTGAACTTGCATTAATCGATGCGGGATTGTTGGACGATCCTATCGTGTCCTCGGGTGAAATGGGTATCGCCTATGGCTCGTCCACTGGCAGTACCGATGCCATCATCGCCTTTGGCGATATGTTGAAAACCGGTGATATGTCGGGCGTCACCGCCACGAGTTATATCCGCATGATGGCACACACCACAGCGGTGAATGTGGGGGTATTTTTCGGCTTAAAAGGCCGAATTCACACCACTAGCAGCGCCTGTACCTCGGGGAGCCAAGGCATAGGTTACGCCGATGAAGCCATCAAATACGGTCATCAAACCTTAATGTTGGCGGGCGGCGGCGAAGAACTCTGCCCCACAGAGGCCGTCGTGTTCGATACCCTGTTTGCCACTAGCACTAAAAACAGCACCCCCGAACTCACGCCACGCCCCTTCGATGTGAGCCGTGATGGCCTCGTGATTGGCGAAGGTGCTTGTACACTGGTACTCGAAGAGCTAGAACACGCCAAGGCGCGCGGTGCCAAGATTTACGCTGAGTTAGTCGGTTTTGGCACGAATTCAGATGGCCAACACGTCACCCAACCAAACGCGCAGACCATGGAAATCGCCATCAGGTTGGCCCTCAAAGACGCACAGCTTGAGCCTAGCGCCATAGGTTATGTGAACGCCCATGGTACGGCAACGGATCGCGGTGACATCGCCGAAAGCCACGCGACCCATGCAGTTTTTGGTGCTGGTATGCCGATTTCATCCCTTAAAAGCTACACGGGCCACACCTTAGGTGCATGCGGCGCGTTAGAGGCTTGGGTGAGTATTGAGATGATGAATGCGGGCTGGTTTGCGCCGACACTTAATCTTGAAAGTATCGACCCACAATGCGCCGATTTGGACTATATCCGTAGTGATTTACGTCCAATCGATACAGATTATGTTATGAGTAATAATTTCGCCTTTGGCGGTATTAATACCTCGCTGATTTTTAAACGCTGGGCCAATAACAACATATAAAAACCACATAAGGACATCACCATGAAACCACTGTTTGCAGGTATGCTGCTTAGCATCAGTTTATTAAGCTCGCCTTTATTGGCTCAGGAATATACGGTTGAAACCTATCAAGAAATCTTTAAGGGTGATAACCAATTCAAGCAAAAAGAAGCCATTGAATCACTCACCATCACTGGTTTATCCGATCCTGCCATTTTTGATGCGCTCGAAGCAAAGCTACTCGCATCTTTGCCCCAAGCCACTGAAAAAAATGCCATTGACTACAGTGCTTGGTTAGTCAAAGGCTTAGCTTATTCAGGCAATGATAAGTACAGCGAAACCATCAACAAGATTGTTAATGGTGATTATCCTAAAAAACTCAAAAAATACGCAGGTCAAGCTTTAGAAAACATAACGATATATAAAAAATGGAATGCGATTCTTGCGGATAAAAGCCAATATACTGCCGATCAAAGTCAGCAAAATAATGCCTTCGCCAATGCCCTACGCAGCAATGATTTAGAATTAATGCGTCTCGCGGCTAAACGCATCATAGATGACCGCCAGTACGATGATTTTATCCTAGCCGTACTCAGTAACGAATTGAAAACACCACGCTTAATGGCCGATGACAAACTCGCCATCGATACCTATGCCAACATGGCAAAAGCGCTAGCTAGTTCAGGGAATACCGCTTACCGCGATGTGATTGAAAATATGGCAACCGCGAGCTCAAACAAAAAACTCAAAAACTACGCCGAGAGTTATTTGAAGAAATACTACTAAACCTACCCATTTTACGCTTAATCGAGTAAATCATGGCCGAGCTTATCCTCGGCCATTTTTATATCCGTTTGGATCACTTTTTAAATTACTGTTGGCCTTAGCGTTTGCTGAAATTGCCTATACAGGCTTGCCATGGCATTCACTCACCGACACTGTGAATAGTTTCAAAGTTTATGAACGAGAGCTATGAAAGGCGAAGAGGCTATTAAACATAGATATTGCTCAGAGTGAGGCCAACCATGGTACTGGCTCTACGACGCGCAGCAAGTCCTATATGGACACCTCGAATAGATCAACCACTTTTTGAGTAACAGAAAGTAATACTGCGTACGTATATCCGACCTGTTTGTGAGAATCTTTGTTCTCTGGCCTTAATGAGAACCGCGCCTTTGCTGCTTATCGTCCTTTCGGAGTCATATGCTCCTTGTACTCTCTCAGCATCTGCAAAGGCCGGTATTACCTGTTACTTCATTATCTGTAGTCGTGTTTTTGGGGTGAGGTTAATACTCGATTTTTACATATTAACAAGGCCGATATTCGCTGCGATGAAACAGCATAGCCCAGATGATCCGCGCCAATTTGTTTGCAATTGCTACTGCCGCTTTCTGTTTACCTCGCCGCTCAATCACCTTTAAGGCCCATACGGAGATCCTGTCATTACTCTTACTTGCATAGCGAATAATCGACCAAGCTCCCTGGATCAGTTGCCGCCGCAGATAGCTGTTACCTCGTTTGGTTATGCCGCCCAATTTCTGTTTCCCCCCACTGGAAAACTCTTTAGGAACCAGTCCTAAATTTGCAGAAAAATGCCGAGCACCATGATAGCCAGAGCCATCACCGGCAAATGACACCGCAGCAGTGGCAATTATTTCTGCAACGCCTCTTATACCCATCAGTCGCTTGGCATCTGGGTGCGTTCTTGCCTGCAGTTTGATATCTTTTTCCAGCGAACCTATTGCAACGTTGATCGCACGCAACTCTTCCATCAGCTCACGCATGTATTGGCGTGCAATCGTAGTGAGTTGATTACTGGCATCCTCAAGTAATTCCGGCAGCAAAAGATTCAATGGATTACGTCCTTTAGGGAGGGCTATTCCATATTCACTTAGTAAGACTCTGATTTGATTGGTTAGTGCAGTGCGTATTCTGATCCGGCGCTCGCGAATTCTGTGGGTAATGATGATATCAACCTGCGCTAAGGTTCTCGGCTGGACGAAAATCAGGTTCGGTCTCTGCGCCGCCTCACAGATAGCGAAGGCATCATTGCGATCGTTCTTATTGCCTTTGACAAATGGCTTAACATGCTGAGGCGGGATCAGTTTGACGTCATGCCCGAGAGAAAGTAACTCTCTGCCCCAATAGTTAGAGCCACTGCAGGCTTCCATCGCAATAGTGGCATCAGGGTAAGTACGCAGAAAAGTCAGGAGCTGAGCACGTTTAATCGAACGGTTAAAAACACTCTTGCCTGCTTGATTAACTCCACATACTTGGAAGATATTTTTTGCGAGATCAATTCCTATTAGTGTAACTTTCATTTTGGACACCTTTTGTTGTTATTGAACGTGCAAATTCAATATGGCGTAAATGACGCCTACTTCACAAGAGGTGTCCATCCCATCATCCTTGGATGCTCGACCGCCCCGTCCATGGGGCGGACGGTAGTCTCGCCAATCACCATGGTTTGCCTTTCGATCATTAACATAGCCTCTAAGTTCAAAAGACTAGAGCTAATATTTAACGATTACAGGTTTCACCAAACTTTTTGGGAAAACTAACAATAGAAGTATTGTTAAATAAGAGCTTAATGATTCACTGGGTGAGGATAAATACTACAATTTTGGATTAATATCTTGGTAACCGGCTTGTATAAGTAGGTGGCTTTTTCGCACAAGCAAAAAAGGGGACAGCTTATACAAGTCCGTGTTCATAAACTTGTTATACGTATTTCAAATACTCATCAAATCGACTACTTAAAATATCGTAACTCCCTTTAAGCCCTCCAATATCATTAGCATTTTTTATAAATGAATCAAAAGTTAAATACTCTTGCTCCACATCTGCAGAACCAAGCTTAGATAAATCGACATTTTTCTTTCGCTCACTCATAAACTCTAATAAGAAAGGACGTATGAATTCTAATTTTTGTTTATAATCTCTAACCAAAACATAAAAAATCGAAAGCATTCCCTGTGCACTAAGAAGATGGTCTCTCTCTTCAAATATTTCATGCATAATGTCGATTATTTTTTGTGCAGCAAAAGCAGAGTCAATATATAGTTCAGGATTTTCTGCTTTAGTTCCTTCATTAACAAATTTATCTAAGTTTGCTTTTTTTGTATCAACAAACCGTCCTCTATGTTGGATCAGAAGTATTTTGGCTGCAGCATTACTATCTTGACCTCGTTGTGTTGAAAACTTTATATTAACCTTAAAGAATGGTCTATCTACCAACCCCCTAATCAAGTCAGGTATTATTCCCTCCATCGCATTTCTCAATTCAGCGCCAGTCAAAGGCTTGCTTTTGTTTAGGCGAATAAAAAGATCTTTAATTTTTTCAACATCATCTGCAACAACGCTCATTACGTCTAAATTAAACTCTTCAAGTACCTCAATGACTTTAGGTTGATTCATTTTAAGGTCAGAGTAGTATTTTCCACCTATTTTAATGCTGGGATTTGCATAATAAACAAAATCACTATTCAATGGGATCTTGTCTGCCATGAATGCAAAAATAGATTCTAATCTCTGACGACCATCAATTACTGAGTACGAAAGATTCCTTTCGTTTAGAGGAGAATTTACAATTGTAAAGTCAGTCAAATATATTTTCGGCACATCAAAACCATTAATTATTGAATCTATTAAATATGCTTTATCTCTATCCCCCCAAAGATTTCCTTTTCGTTGATATGAAGGTTCAAAATCAATTTCATTACGTTGTTTATACCACCAACTGAGCGTTCTAGTTTGATGCGACTGCACTTTAAACATATTAAACTCCAAACCCAAATAGACGCTTTGTTTCTTTAGCCAACCCTTCCAGATCAGGATACACGACAGAATCAGTAATACCCATCCAAACTAATTTATCTAGTAAATCACCAATAATTTCATGAGGTATTTCTATTTTTTTTAGCGTATCCTGTTCAAATGCACCATTTTTATAAATTGTTTCCATTGGAGTTAACGACTTTCCGAACAAACAAAATGATCCTCTTTGAGCAACTATTCGAGGACTATTATGAATTCCAAGTATTGCAACAGGGTTTTCATGCATTAACTGAGATTCAGTGTTTGGCTGATAGCTTGTAACAGTTGTCTCAGATGGCGACATAGGTCCTCCCCGATAACTTATATTACTAAATACACATTGATTCCATTTTGGAGGTGACAATACCCAAACAGCTGCATCGTCAACATAATTACCACTAGCATCTTTATTTGCAGAACTCAGCGCAAAAAACAGAGATATAAAGGGATTTTCAGTCCAATCTAATAGTCTCGTTGGCATACCGTAGTGCTGCATTAAAAACAACAATTCCCAAACATCATCTATACGATGCTGTAAATATGGTACTGACCGCTCCTTAAATCTAGTTAATAGTTTTTTTTCATAATCTAGTAAGGAAGCAGTATCTGTCACTTTTAGATGACGATGAAGAGATGGTGATAATGTATAGCTAGACTTACCAGCCAGGGCAAGATCACGAACATTTTTCAACCAAACCAAGCTAGTAGTTGACCCAATCGCCAGCTTATGATCAGATACTGCCTTTTGCAAAAGGGCAATTCCGTGAACCTGAACGTATTTTCTGAACACTTTTCCAGCATCGAAGACACTCGCCAGTCCGCCAAAGTCACTTACCCACTGTTTGATGTGCTGTTTCTCACGCTATGCGCTGTGATTGCTGGCTGTCAGGGCTGGGAAGATATTGAAG